>CABZCD010000001.1 GCA_902524105.1 uncultured Pelagibacteraceae bacterium
GGGGCGATTTATTCGCCCCTTTTTTTTTGCCTCAATAATGATAATGTGAATTATGCCTATTTGGGTTTACATATTAGACTATATTTTAGGGATAGTGATGTACACTTTAATTGGAAGGGCTGCTATGAACATCTTTCAAAGAGAAGACTCAAATTTTTTCTTTATGAGAATTTTCGTAAAATTTACAAATCCAGTACTCAAAGCTTTTGATAAAATTACACCTGAATTTTTAGCTAGACCAATTGTTCCATTATATGTTGCATTTTATTTCTATTTAATAAGATTTTATTTAATGCCATGGTTATTAGGGTATGGGTCTATGGGAATGTTGTCTTTTCCAATAGATCATGAGTTCTCAAGAGAACTATACAGATTATTTAGCCCAGACAAATAATTTTTTTGACAAGATTATTATATAAAATATAAATAAAATATGTCATCCAATATAAAGATTTCACCATCAATTTTATCAGCTGATTTTGGCAAATTAGGTGAAGAAATTGTCTCATTAGATAAAGCGGGAGCTGATTATATTCATGTAGATGTAATGGACGGACACTTTGTTCCAAATATTACAATAGGTCCAGAAATTATAAAAAAATTAAGACCTGTTACTAATAAGACTTTTGATGTTCATTTAATGATAAAGCCGGTTGATAAGTATATTAAAGATTTTGCTGAAGCTGGGGCTGACATAATCACATTTCATCCAGAAGCAACTCCTAGTACAAAAGAAACAATCAAGCTAATAAAAAAATTTAATAAAAAGGTTGGTATATCCCTAAAACCAAAATCTGACATTGGTTTAATTGATAAATATTTCGATGAAATTGATTTGATATTGATTATGAGTGTAGAGCCAGGATTTGCTGGTCAAAAATTTATGCCGCAAGTTTTGCCAAAGTTAAAAAAAATCAAAGAAATAATTACTAATAGAAATTTAGAAATAGACCTTGAAATAGATGGTGGTATAAATTTTGAAAATTGTAAGACTGCAATTGATGCTGGGGCAAATGTTTTAGTTTCTGGTTCGACCATCTTTAAAAAAAATAATGGAGATTTAAAGAAAAACATTAGCTTATTAAGATCGAGTTAAACAATGATCAGTCTAAAAACTGCTTATTATTATATTTTGGCAGTTAAAATTAATTTTATAAAAATTTTTAAAAAAGTTTATTTTACCACGAGATTTTACAAAAAGTCTTTAATATCTAAAGTTCCCAATCAGTTTTTTTTCATGCCTAATCCATTTTTAATGTCATCTTTCTCTAATTACAAAAAATTCGCTTTTCAAATTAATAACCTTGATCCTAATAAATTTTGGGACCAAAATTATTCATATAAAGAAAATAGTGAACTTCACAATTTTCTTTGGTTAAGTTCAATTGATCGAAAAGATGATGCTTCTACTCTTAGGAAAATAATATCCTTATGGAACATTAAAAATCTTAAATATAGATCGCTAATTTGGGAAACAAGCATCTTAAGCAAAAGAATAATGAGTTGGATTTTAAATGCAGATATAATTTTAAAAAATTCTAATTTTGACTTTAAAAGAAATTTTATTGAGTCAATTGTTATTCAAACAAATCATTTAAGGAAAAATTTCAAATATGAAATAGATTACCAGAAGAAAATTGAAGTAATCACTGTTCTGATTTTATCGGGATTAGTTTTTAAAGAATATGAAGACAACTATGAGTATAGTTTAAAAGAATTAGAGAAGTTAATCGCAACATTTTTCGATAATGCGGGTTTTCCTTTAACTAGAAACCCTTGCGATTTATTAAATTATACTAAGTATCTTTTATTAATAAAAGAGGTTATTAAAGACGCTCAAAAATATGTACCTGATAATTTAGAAAATATTCTTGAAAAAAATTTAGAATGTTTAAAACAAATAACTACTCCGAACAATTCACTTCCTTTGTTTAATGGTTCTATTGAAGATGATTTGACAAATTTCTATAATTACATAAACCATTTTAAAATCAAAATTAAGAAACCAAAGATTAGTTTAGGTAATATTTACGTTCTTAAAAATAAAAAAGATATTATTTATTTTGAGGCTGGAAATCCTCCAAAGAAAAACTTCTCGTCTTGTTATCAATCAGGTCCTTTATCTTTTGAATATTATTTTGATAATCAAAAAATAATAACTAATAGTGGGTTTGGTGTAAATATTTCAAAAAAGGCAAGGCTTTTAAGTCGTTTTACATCCTCGCAGTCAGCTTTATGTTTAAATGACACTTCAATTGTTGGGTTTGAAAAAAGCAATATGATGAACAAGGCTTATGGTTTTTTAATAAAAAGAGATTTTAAAGTTTTAGGTTTAGAGCATAAAAACGATACGAATGAAATTCAAGTTAAAGCTGGTCATGATGCATATATTAAAAATTTTGGTTGTATACATAATAGATCTATTAGTGTTGATAAAATTAATAATAAAGTGGTAGGTCAAGATAATCTTATACGGGAAAGTCTAAATTCAAAAATTAAGTATGATATACGTTTTCATTTATACCCAGGTCTAGCAGCTGTTCAAACATTAGGGGGAAATACTTTGCTAATACAGATAAATAAAAATAAGGCCTTATTGTTTTCTACAAATGAGAGAGGCTTAAAAATTGAAAAAAGTATTTTTTTTGGACGCCAGAAAGTGTTAGATAATCACTGTATAGTAATTTCTGGTATCATGGAAAATGACAAAAAAACTATCGACTGGGAGATAATAAAAAAAATATAAAATGAGTAAAATTAAAAATGCTCTTATATCTGTATCGGATAAAGAAAATTTAAGGTCGGTTTTAAAAGTTTTAAAGAAAAATAAAATAAATGTAATTAGTTCTGGCGGAACTTATAAATCAATAAAAAAGTTAGGTTTTAGTTCTAAAGAAATTTCTCAGTTTACCGGATTTGAGGAAATGTTGGATGGAAGAGTAAAAACTTTACATCCAAAAATTCACTCCGGTATCCTTTTTAAAAGAGATAAAAAAATACACAGAAAGCAAATGCAAAAAAAACAGTTTGAGCCTATTGATTTAGTAATTGTAAATTTTTATCCGTTTGAAACAGAAATTAAAAAAACCTCTAACAAGGACAAAATTATAGAAAATATCGACATTGGAGGGCCGAGCATGGTTAGGGCAGCTGCTAAAAATTTTAAAAGTGTAACAATAATAACTGATAGAGAAGACTATCCTGAATTAATAAAAGAATTAAATAATTTAAAAGGTAGGACATCTTTTAATTTTAGAAAAAAAATGTCTAGTAAGGCTTACGGTTTGACTGCATATTACGACGCTGTCATATCAGAATGGTTTAACAGGGATATAGACTTAAAGTTTCCTGAGAGAAAAACTTTTTTTGGTAAGAAAATTAGTCAATTAAGATATGGTGAAAATCCTCATCAAAAAAGTTCGATATATGTTACCAGCCTTAAAAATGAGGATATAAATTTATCAAAATTAAGTGGTAAGGATCTAAGCTACAATAATTACAACGATATATTTGCTGGACTAGATATTCTTTTTTCAAGTTTTAAAACACCATCAACCGTAATAATTAAACATGCGAATCCATGTGGGGTATCTTCAAATAAGTCTGCTCTTCAATCATTCTTGAATGCGCAGGCTAGTGATCCAATAAGTGCTTTTGGAGGAATAGTGGCTTGTAATTTTAAAATAACTAATAAGATTGCATTAGAGATTAATAAGACTTTTTTTGAGGTAATTTTAGCAAAAGGTTTCGATAAAAGTGCTTTGGAAATATTAAAAAAGAAAAAAAACATGAGAATTATTGATATTTCAGGATTTAATTATGAGTCTAAAACGACAGTTAAGTTTTTTGATAGTTCATTTCTTTTACAGGAAAAAGATAATTTAGTTTTTCATAAGAAAAAATTGAAATGTGTTACAAAAAATAAACCTTCTAACAAAGAGCTAAAGGAAATAGAATTTGCTTTTAGAATATGTAAATTTGTAAAATCAAATGCAATCGTAGTTGTAAAAGACAATTCAACTATAGGAATTGGTGCAGGACAACAGAATAGACTAGATAGTTGTAAAATTGCTGTTCAAAAGGCAAGAAAGTTTCAGCCTAAGCATCTCATTAATTCAGTGGCTGCTTCAGATGCTTTTTTTCCTTTTGCTGATGGAATAAAAACTTTAATAAATGCTGGAGTTAAAACTATTGTTCAACCAGGTGGATCCATAAGAGATAAAGAGGTAATAGAGGCTGCAAATAAAGCAAAAATTAAAATGATCTTTACTGGAATTAGACATTTTAATCATTAATTAGATTTTATCAATTTTGGCAGCCAGGACAAAGTCACTCTCAGCCAGACCTTTTATAGCGTGTGTAGAAATTTTAATTTTGGCATACCCCCAACCAAAAGCGATGTCAGGATGATGGCCTTCAGTTTCCGCAACTTTGCCAACATTAATAACAAATTTTTCACTTTCCAAGTAGTTGCTAAATTTGAAATTTTTTTCAATATAAAAACTTTTATCTTTGTTTTCAAGAACATTCCATCCATCTATTTTTTTTAAATATTTATGAATCTCTTTTATATCAAATGCTGGTATTCCACCTTCACATGGTACACATTTTTTATTTGCTAAGTCTTCCATGATTAATCTTTGATTATCTTGGCTACCATTCCAGTTTCATAATGACCAGGAACATTACAGGCGATCTCTAATTTTGCTGAGGTGCTGAACTTCCAAATTATTTCTCCAGTATCACTTGGTTCAAGCAAAACACTATTAGCATGTTTGTGTGCCATAGCGTGATCCATTTTTGCCATTTCTTTCATTTTTATTTTATCTATTCTATCCGCTAAAAGTATTTCATGTTCTACCATTTTTGCCATCTCGGGTTGATGCTTTATGTGCATTTCTTTGGTAGCAATATTTAATTCATGGACAAGTTCGCCCATATTTTTAACTATGAATTTTACCGTTTCACCCTTTTTGACAATAATTTCGTTTGGCTCATAGTAGTTGTCAAACATTTTTACTGTAATAACTTTTGTCACATCTTTGATATTTCCCTTTTCACCTATCATCTTCATTGATGAAGCAAAACTAATGGAAGGTATGAAAATTAAAAATATTGTAACTAGTTTAAGCATAAATATTACCTTACCAAGAAATTATTTAAAAAAAAAAGGAAATTAAGTCGCTATTAAATGGAGCGGGCAAAGGGACTTGAACCCTCGACCTTCTCGTTGGCAACGAGACGCTCTACCACTGAGCTATGCCCGCAAATTAATGGTTAGTATAGTTAATTTATTCATTAACGTAAACAGATACTCCTTGATTATTTATATATATCACAATTCTTATTTGAAGGTGAAAAGGTCTTTGACAGATGTGAATGGCTCTACTGAATCAGAGCAATTTTTAAGCCCACACATAGGTAAATTATTACAAATTGACAGCGCTAAATTATTAATCTTATAATTAGCATATGGATAAAAAATTCCCTAGACAAATACCAGTCTTCCCACTGAGTGGGGTGATTTATTTTCCGAAAACAAATTTACCACTAAACATCTTTGAAGAGAGGTATCTTGATTTAGTAAATGACTCATTTAGAAATGATAAGTTAATGGGTATGGTTCAATCAAAAAAAGAAAACAGCTTAGTGTATAAAGTTGGTTGTCTTGGTAAAATAAGTGATTATCAAGAAACTTCTGATGGTAGAGTTCTGATAAACTTAACAGGGCTGACTAGATTTGAAATTACAAAAGAAGTTGCTAATAAAAAAAAATATAGGGAGTTCGAGGTGGACTATAAAAAATTTCACAAAGATATTCTAGATAATGAAAAATTAGCTCTTGCTTATGATAAATTAAACTTCATGGAAAAAGTAAAAAAATTTTTTGAGAAAAATGGTCTTATGATAAATTGGAAGGAATTTGAAAAACTTGATGAAGCCCAAAAAATAAACACCCTTTCAATGATAGCTCCAATTTCTAATGAGGAAAAACAAAAACTTTTAGAGACTGTTAGCTTTAATGACAAAACTAATACTTTATTGAATATAATTGAATTTTATTCTTACGAGAATGTTTCTGATAATGAAACGATCCAATAAATTAAATATAAATTTTATCAGCTAAACCGTAACAAAGTATCGCGCTCATGATTACTAAAATTAAAGGAGCATATATCCCGTCATCTTTAGTCTTCCTTGTTAAACCCGTTTTATCAATTCTTAAAGAGTAAAAATTTGTAATTAATATTGAAACATTAATTATGAAAACTAAATTAAAAAAAGCCCAAGTAGCATCTAGCCCCTCTGATCTGATAAATGCAATGTAAATTGCCATTAAAACTATTCCAATCATAAATGAGCCTGCAAATCTTGTTATTAAAGTTGCGGTTTTATCAACTCCTCTGCCTTTAAGAAATTTTTTAGTGTCAAAAACTAGTTGGTAGGCATAACTTCCTACTATTAAAAAATGGGCAAAATATATAATTAAATAAAATAAGTTATTGAATTTATCTAACATATTAGTATTTTTATAAGAAAAAAAAGACGATTACAAATTAAGTTTAACTTGATTTGTTCATAGAATTAAAAAAGTCAGAATTATTTTTGGTGTCTTTAATTTTGGATATTAAAAATTCTATACCATCCATAGTGCCCATAGGGCTAATTATTCTTCTTAAAACGTTCATTTTTGAAAGATCATCTTTGGCAAATAGAAGTTCTTCTCTTCTTGTTCCAGATCTAGTTACATCTAAGGCTGGGTATATTCTTTTATCTGCGACCTTTCTATCCAATATAAGTTCCGAGTTTCCGGTTCCCTTGAACTCCTCAAATATTACTTCGTCCATTCTACTTCCGGTATCAATTAAAGCTGTTGAAATAATTGTGAGTGACCCACCTTGTTCTACGTTTCTTGCAGCACCAAAAAATCTTTTTGGTCTCTGTAAAGCGTTAGCATCTACACCGCCAGTTAAAACTTTTCCTGAACTAGGCACAACAGCGTTATAAGCTCTTCCGAGTCTAGTGATAGAATCTAGCAAAATAACAACATCTTTTTTGTGTTCTACAAGTCTCTTGGCTTTTTCTATGACCATCTCTGCGACTGCAACGTGCCTTGAAGCTGGTTCGTCAAACGTAGAGGAAACAACTTCACCCTTAACAGATCTTTGCATATCCGTAACTTCTTCTGGTCTTTCATCTATTAATAAAACCATCAAATATATTTCTGGGTGGTTGGCGGTAATTGATTGTGCAATATTTTGTAAAATAATAGTTTTTCCTGCTCTAGGAGGAGAAACTATAAGAGATCTTTGTCCCTTTCCTATTGGACTAACTAGATCAATTAATCTAGCTGTATTATCTGGTTTCTTTTCTACCTTTGTAGTTTCAACTTCTAATTTTATTCTTTTATTTGGATACAAAGGAGTAAGGTTATCAAAGGCTATTTTATTTCTACCCTTTTCTGGTTCGTCAAAATTTATTTTATTTACTTTTAAAAGCGCGAAATATCGTTCTGCATCTTTAGGAGCTCTCACCTCCCCCTCGACTGTATCGCCTGTTCTTAATCCAAATCTTCTAATTTGACTAGGGCTTACATATATATCGTCTGGGCCTGGTAAATAATTTGACTCGATTGCTCTCAAAAAACCAAAGCCGTCCTGTAAGACTTCAAGCACTCCAGAGGCGCTAATCTGCTCATTTTTTTCAGCTAATTTTTTTAATATAGCAAATAGAATTTCTTGTTTTCTTAGTGTGCTTGGGTTTTCAATACCAAGTTTTTCTGCTTGCGATATTAGGTCAGCTGGGCTTTGTTTTTTTAGTTCTTGTAAGTTCATTTGATTGATTGGTTTCGAGGTAAGTAAGACAAATATAGGTCTTTTTAGTAAAATTTCAAGTATTATAATGGTTTAAAAATTACTACAAAAATGATGATAATAAGCAATAATGTAGGCACCTCATTGATAATCCTAAAAAATTTAGAGCTTTTAGTATTATTGTCTATTTGAAAATCTCTTAGAACGGCAAGCAGGTAAAAGTGATAACCAGTTAAGATTATAACTAATCCAATTTTAATTTTCATCCATAATAGACCAAGACTTAGAATGCCCTGTGAATGAATAAGAAGCACACCAAAAACCCAAGACAAAATCATTGCCGGATTCATAATATAAAAATACAATCTTTTTTCCATCAGTTTAAATGTTTCTGATTGTCCCTTGTTTTCTTTTGTCTCTGCGTGATAAACAAAAATTCTCGGTAAATAAAGCAGTCCTGCCATCCAAGATATAACTGCTATTAAATGAAGGGCTTTAAATGTCAGATATGCATTCATTTATAAAACTTTTTTTATTAATTTTTCTAATAAGTTTATATGATCGTCATTGTCATTTAAACAAGGTGCAACATCAAAATTTTTTCCTCCAGATTTCAAAAAGATTTCTTTACCTTGTATGGATATCTCTTCGAGAGTTTCGACACAATCGGAAGAAAAGCCTGGGCAAATCACTAAAATATTTTTTTTTCCTTCTTTTGGTAAATTTTCTAACGTCTTATCCGTATAGGGTTTCAACCATGCTTCTGGACCAAATCTAGATTGAAAAGTAGTTTTTATTTCGATGTTTTTAAATTTTTCCGAAAGCAGTCTGGACGTTTTATGGCAATAACAATGATAAGGGTCCCCTTTATCAAAATATTTTTGGGGTATGCCGTGATATGAAGCTATTACTAAATCCGGCTTCCAACTTAATTCTGCTACTTTTGAATTTAGACTATTCGAAAGTGCCTTAATATAGAGAGGATCTGACTCGTAATGGGGTACAATATTCAAACTTGGTTGCCACCTCATTCCCATTAAAACTCTGTACACCTCATCACAGACAGTGGCGGTTGTGGCTGCAGCATATTGAGGGTAAAGTGGCAAAACTATTAGCCTCTCGCAACCAACCTCATGTAATTTTTGAACTTTACTTTTTATACTCGGATTTCCATACCGCATAGCATAATCAACGATTACATCTTTATTGCTAATCCTGTCTAATAGCTTTTTAGTTTGCATTATTGTGAAGTACCTTAGTGGCGACATATCTTCCTTTTTCATCCATATTTCTTTGTAGGCCTTCGCGGTTTTTGATGGTCTTAAGTTAAGAATAAATAAATTTAAAATAATTTTCCAAAGAAATGGGTTTACTTCTATTACTCTCTTATCTGATAAAAATTCTTTTAAATATCTTCTAATATCTAACCACTTGGTTGAGTCCGGTGTGCCAAGATTTACAAGGAGGACTCCTGTTTTACCAAAGTTTACTTGCGGGTGATCTTTGTTCATCTTTTTATTAAATTCACTTTATCTACAATTGTTTTTATAACGTTAGGATTTGTTTGCGGCAGAATACCATGTCCGAGATTAAATATGTAGGGGTCATTCTTGAAAATATCTATGTACCTCTCGGTTTCATCTAATATTTCTCTCTGGCTTTTAAGAAGAAGATTGGGATTCATTCCGCCTTGTATACATATTTTATTAAAATTGTCTTTTGCCCACAAGGGATCAATATCTTGATCAATATTAATTGCGTCTGGTTTCACTTCATTTACAAATTTTTTATAATTTTTTTTTAAACCTTTAGGAAAGCAGATTGAAGGAATTTTATTATCCCTACAAAATTTTACCAAGCTTTTATTTGGTTCATAACAATATTCATTTAAATTTTCTTCCTGAATAAGTCCGGCCCAAGAGTCGAAAATTTGTATTACCTCTGCACCAGCCTCCTTTTGTTTGATTATATGAATTTTTAAAAACTCATCTAATTTTTTTAAAACTAATTTTATTTCTACCTTATTTTTAATAACTATTTTCTTATTAACATTGTTTTGAGTTTTTAAATTGAACAAATAAATTATAAGTGTCCAAGGAGCGCCAACAAAAGCTATTAAGGATTTGTTTTTTTCAAGCACATTTTTAGTCTTCTTTATTGCTTCATAAACAGGGTTTAACGTTAATAAAAATTCTTTTTCAGAAGTTTCTAAAAAACTATTTATATTAAAGTTGGGACACCGAGGTCCCTTCTTTTCTCTAAATTCTATCTGTTGTCTTAAGGCATGGGGGATAACAAGTATGTCTGAAAAAATAATTGCGGCATCTAAATTAAATTTTTTTAGAGGTTGTAAGGTTATTTCTGTAGCTAAAGTACTATTAAAACATAACTTTAAAAAATCAGGATTGTGTAATCTTATTTGTCTAAATTCTGGAAGATATCTTCCTGCTTGTCTCATAAACCAAACAGGTACACAAGAATTATCTTTTTTAATCAAGCAATTTAACAGTTTACTCATAAATTAAATAATATATTGATAAAGGTATTTATTGTAATAGGTCATGTTAGTAATGATTACATTTAATTATACCAAGTTTTAAACATTTTATACCCATTAACTTGTCTAAATTTACCGTTATTTGAATTATAAATTGAATTATACTCACAGTTTAAAGTTTTTATGTATTAAATTGTTCACATGGAATAAAATGTACTAAATATGTTAGCTAATGTGAGTAAATCTTTTTTAATATTAACAATAAAATATAAAACCAATTTATTCGATATTTATTAACAAAATTATGAACGAAAAATACAATGTATATCTTATCTCTGACTCTACAGGCGAAACACTTGATAGAATTTTTCTATCATTACAATCACAATTTAAAAATTTTAAGTATGAAAAAAAAGAATTTTTCTTTGTAAGAACAGAGCAACAAGTAAACAAAATAATTAATGATGGAATAGAGGGCAACAACCCAATTATACTTTACACTATTGTAGAAACAAAACTTGCTAAATACTTGTCCAAAAAAAGCGAGGAAGCAAATATCCCTTGCTTCGGCGTATTAGGCAGTCTAATCTTGGCCTTCTCAAAGTTATTAAATCAGAAAGCTATACATAAGCCAAGCGCTCAACATGTACTAGATGAGGATTACTACAAAAGAATAGAAGCAATACAATTTACAATGTCACATGATGATGGAAAACGAACGGAAGATTTATCTAATTCAGACGTCGTATTGTTAGGCATAAGCAGAACAAGTAAAACACCTACATCTATTTATTTGGCTAATAGAGGTTTTAAAACCACAAACATACCTTTAGTTCCCAATCAGGAAATACCAGAGGACTTAAAAAATAAAAATTTTAAATCATGTGTTATAGGACTTTTTGCAGACCCAGAAAGATTATCTGACATAAGGCGTAATCGGGTAGCAATGATGCAAGACAACAGATCCTCTAGTTATACAGATATTGACTCTATTAAAAAAGAAGTAGAAGTCTCAAAGGCTCTATTTAGGAAATATAATTGGCCCACAATAGATGTCACAAGAAAATCAGTTGAGGAAACAGCGGCTTCGATAATAAAAATAATTGATATTAAAAAAAACAAATGAAAATTATTTTAGCTTCTAAGAGCGGGGTAAGAAAAGATATACTTGATAAACATGGTTTTCAAACTACTGTTTCGCCCTCAAATGTTGATGAAGATCAGGTAAAGGAGGCGCTTTTAGAAAAGGGAGCAGACCCTGAAATTATTTCTAAAAACCTTGCAGAATTAAAATCTATTAAAGTAGGCGCCAAATTCCCAGACCAGCTCGTATTAGGTGCTGATAGCGTAATATCACTTAATGAAAATTTAATAAATAAACCTAGTTCTAGAGAAGAAGCATTTGAAATTTTAAAGTTATTAAGTGGACACAAACATTATCTAATAAGCTCCGCTTGTATATCCAAAAACAGCTCAATGATTTGGAATCATACTGATAAATCTGAACTCAAGATGAAAAATTTGTCTGATGATGAACTAAAATTGTACCTTAGTAAAATAAAAACTGAAACGTTACTAGCCTACGGTGTTTATCAAATCGAAGCAGGCGGATTGAATCTATTTGAGTATGTAAAGGGCGATAAAGACTCTATAATGGGATTGCCAATAAAACAAATTAAAGAATATATCAAAAATTATAAAAAATGAAAAAAAACAGATTTGTAATAATAGGGAGACCAATATCTCATTCCCTTTCACCGATTATGCATAATTATTGGTTTGATAAATATAAAATCAACGCAGAGTACGAACTCCTTGATGTAAATGAAAATGAAATACAAAGCGTAATTAATAAAGTAAGGGATAAGGAGATAAAAGGAATTAACGTTACTCTACCCTATAAAAAATCTGTGATACCATTTTTGAGCAAAACGGTAAATGATGCCAATGAGACTCACTCCGTTAACACAATAATGTTGAATAAAAATAATGATGTAATAGGAGAAAACACCGATGTATTTGGTTTTCAAGCGGCTTATTTAAAATCAATATCTAATCAAGAAAAGAAAAATAAAAAGGCTTTGATTTTTGGAGCTGGAGGGGTCGCCCCATCAATTATATTAGCTTTATTAAAATCTAACATTTTAAATATTTCAATAACAAACAGAACTCATGAGAAATCACTATTTTTAAAAAAAAATTTTAAAAGTATTAATGTTATAAAATGGGATGATTGCTCTAAAGAGTTAGACAAATTTGATATTGTTATAAATGCAACAAGCGTAGGTTTAAAAAAAAATGATGAATTTAAAATTGATTTTGATAATTTTAAAAAAAATATGATCTATATAGATACTATCTATAATCCCCCTCAGACTAAATTGATAAAGTACTTTAAATCAAAAAATATAAGATCGTTCAATGGCTTAAATATGTTTATTTATCAAGGACAAAAATCTTTTTATTTATGGAATAAAATTAACCCTGAGGTAGATGATGAGCTACTAAAGTTATTGGAGTCGAAGTTAAATCGATGAAAATTGGAATAACAGGGTCTCTATCTTCAGGAAAATCATCAGTTGCTAAAATATTATCAAAAAATAATAGACTGCTTTTTAGTGCAGATAAGGCTGTTAAAGATTTGTACTCAAATCATCAATTTAAAAAAAAAATAAAAAAAAAATTAAAATTAAAAAAAAAAAATATTAAAGAGGAAATAAGGACTAAATTATTAAAGGAGGAAATATCCTTGGTAGAACTAGGAGCAATAATTCATCCTTTTGTTAGAAGAAAAATGAGAGAGTTTTATAAAAAAAACATAAGAAAAGAAATTGTATTTTTTGAAATTCCTCTACTTATAGAGAGTAAATTAATGAATTTTTTTGATTATATAATTTTAGTAGTAGCTCCTAGAAAAGATAGATTGAAACGTTATCTTAAAAATGGTGGCAAAAATGAAATGTTTTATCTTTTGGATAAAAACCAAATATCCGCTAAAAAAAAAATTAAATATTGTGACTATTTAATTGTTAATAATAAATCAAAAAACTATCTTAAAAAAAAAGTCACTGATATAATCAGATAATGTCAGAAATATTTCTAGATATAGAAACTACAGGGCTATCATTCAAAGACAATCATAAAATCGTAGAGATTGCTTGTATTGAAACTAATGAATTAATCCCCACCAAAAAGGTATTTCATAAAATTATAAATCCTGAGCGCAATGTTCCGGATGAAGCTTTTAAAATTCATGGTTTTTCAACTTCTTTCCTAAAAGACAAACCGAAATTCAGAGAAATTGCTGATGAACTTTTAAATTTTATTAATGGAAAGGATCTAATTATTCACAATGCATCTTTTGATATACCTTTTATAAATCATGAACTTAAATTAATTAAAAAAAACTTAATTACTAAGAATAAAATTATTGACAGCTTAGAATTAGCTAGAAGTAAGTTCCCAGGGACATCTAATTCTTTAGATGCGCTTTGTAAAAGGTTTAATGTAGATCTTTCTAGAAGATCAAAGCACAACGCTGTTTTAGATTGTGATTTATTACGGGAGGTTTATATCAACCTTCTTGATGCCAAGGAGCCTAAATTATCTTTCAGTTCTTCTATTGAGCAAAAAAGTAATCAAAGTTCAGATTTAAAATACTCCAAAAAAGTTATTCATCTGTCGGAGGAAGAATTGAAAAATCACAATTTATTTTTGAAAACAGAGCTTAAAAAAAATTATTTTTAATTTTGTCTTGATAAGTATAGTTTATTAAAATCAACATTTGGATCTATTTTGATTTCCCTAAATCCTGAACTCTCAAAAATAAAAATAAAAACTTTTCTTAGTTCAGGGTAAACTTCAGTTGGAATTTTAACTAGTATAATCTCCTCTAATTTTTTTTTATCAGTGAAATCCTTATCTAATTCAACTAAAGTTGAATACGTAACTAGTGCATTAATTTTATCTAGGTTGTTTTCTTTGGGCTCTAAGGCAAGAGTTGTTTGTATTTCTATAATATTATCTTTAAATCTATTACTTTTAATATCTATTTTAAATTTATAATTAGAAATATCTTTCGCAAGAGATAAGAATTTATCAGGTTTAGAGATGTCAAAACTCAGTGATTTTACGTATTTTGCAATTATTTTATAATTCATCTTTTTTATCTTCTATTATTTCAGCTTCAATAACTTCTTCATTTTTTGTCTGGTTTTTACTTTTTTTCATTATTGGAGAAAGTATTATTTTTCTTGTAATTGGAATTAGCAAAAGGAAACCAATAGCATCAGTAAAAAAACCCGGAATAATTAGAAAAACAGCAGCTACTGCAATTGACGCTCCAGATAATATTTCATAAATTGGTAGCTTATTTTGGTAGATATTTATAAACCCGGACTTTATAGTTTTGATACCTTGAATTCTCGCAAAATAAAGGCCCACAACGGCAGTAAAAATTATTAATAAAATAGTGTTTATTGCCCCAATATTCTCTCCAATTTTAATAAAAAGCAATATTTCTATTATTGGTACAGCTATAATTGATATTAGTATTGTGTTCATTTGTCTGATACAAAAATATATTAATAATGTATATTTAGCAAATTATGAGTAGTAACTTTGGATATATAGATATTATATTGTTGGCTATGATAGCTGGCTTTATAATCTTAAGATTAAGAAGTATTTTAGGCAGAAAAACTGGCCATGAAGAGAAAGTTTATCCCAGATTTTCTGAAAAAAAATTTGAAGAATTTAGCAAACAACAAGAAGTAAAATTTAAAAAGAAAAATCCTAATGAACTTGAAGGAGAAGATAAAGAAAAGTTTATCCGCGGGGCAGAAATAGCTTACGAGACAATAATCACTTCATTTGCAAAAGGAGATAAAAAAAGTTTAAAAAACCTTTTAACCCCAAGAATGGCGACTAATTTTAACCAAGCAATCTCCGAAAGAGAAGATAAAGGTATTAAGTCTGAATTAACATTTATAGGTATAAAAGAGTCAAATGTTGAAAAATACGAAACAATTCAAGATAATATTTTCGCTACAGTTAAATTTGTATCTGATATAATTTCAGTTAAAAAAGACAAAAATAATAATGTGGTTGAAGGGAATCCAGATAGAATAAAAACTGTAACAGACCAATGGAAATTTTCAAAAAAAGTTTCTAGTAATAGTCCCAATTGGTATTTAGCTGAAATTTTAAGCTAGTGAAAAAAAAGGACAATCTCTCACAAAAAGATAAAGAAGACTGGAAAAATTTTTTAGAGGATACATCTCGTATACCAGACAAAGATAAAATAAATCAATTAAGAGAAAGAAATAGAACTATTAGACTTGATTTGCATGGACTGACATTAAATGAGGCGAACAAAAAAGTTAAAGACATTATAATTTCATGTAGTGAGAAAAATTATAAAACAATACTTTTAATTACTGGCAAAGGATTACACTCTAAAGATAATGATGTCTATAAATCCTCAAAACTAAGTAAACTTAAATATTCAGTACCCGAATATATTAAATCAGAACCGGAAATCTCTAAATTAATATTATCGATTAAAACACCTTCTCAAAAAGATGGAGGCGAAGGTGCTCTTCTTATTCAATTAAAAAAGTTATAGAATAAATTTCGATAAATCAGTATCTTTAACTAAGTCTCCTAAGTTTTTCTTCACGTAATCTTTATCAACAATTATTTTTTCTCCAGACTTGTCTGTTGCGTTAAAGCTTATATCATCAAGAACTTTTTCAATAATGGTGTGTAATCTCCTTGCTCCAATATTTTCAATTGAAGAGTTTACCTCTGTTGAAATTTTAGCAAGCATTTCAATACCATCATCTTTAAATTCCAGATCAACATTTTCTGTTTTCAAAAGAGCCTTGTATTGTTTAATCAAACTGTTATCTGGTTCTTTCAAAATTCTGATAAAATCTTTTTCATTTAATGCACTTAATTCCACCCGTATAGGCAATCTTCCTTGTAACTCAGGAAGTAAATCTGAAGGCTTCGCAAGTTGAAAAGCTCCAGATGCAATAAATAATATATGGTCTGTTTTAATTGGACCATGTTTAGTATTTACAGTTGTTCCTTCTATGAGCGGTAAAAGATCTCTTTGTACTCCTTCTCTCGATACATCTCCACCCACTCTATCACCTCTTGCAGAAACTTTGTCTATTTCGTCTAAAAAGACTATTCCATTGTCTTCTGTAGATTTTTTTGCCTCTTGAACAATTTTATCTTCCTCAATCATTTTATCGGACTCTTGTGATACTAAAATCTCATGAGATTCTTTAACAGTCATCTTTTTCTTTTTCCCTTTTTTATTTCCCATGGATTTACCTAGTATTTCTCCAATGTTTACCATGCCAACATTTGCACCAGGCATACCTGGAATTTCAAAACTAGGCATTGATGAATTCGTGTCTAAAACCTCTATTTCAATTTGGTTGTTGTCCAGGTCACCGTTTCTAAGTCTTTTTCTAAAACTTTCTCTTGTTGCAACAGAGGCTTTATTACCTACTAAAGCATCTAAAACTTTATTCTCTGCTAATAATTGAGCTTTTGCATGAACTTCTTTCCTTTTTTTCTCTCGTTCCATTGCTATTGCAATTTCAACCAAATCCCTAATAATCTGTTCAACATCTCTACCAACATATCCAACTTCAGTAAATCTAGTGGCCTCAACTTTAATAAATGGTGCTTCTGCTAATTTTGATAATCTTCTAGAAATTTCAGTTTTGCCAACTCCAGTGGGCCCAATCATTAATATATTTTTAGGTAAAACTTCATCCTTCATTTCATTTGATAAGGCCTGTCGTCTCCATCTATTTCGTAAAGCAACTGCTACAGCTTTTTTTGCTTCTTCTTGACCAATAACGTATCTATCTAACTCTGAAACTATTTCTCTGGGAGACAAGGCGCTCACCTTACTTTGATCTACTTTTTGTTTATCTTTTACTAAATTTAAATTTGTAATTTTTTTTGATCCTGACATTTTATAATTTTTCCATAGTAATATTGTTATTAGTGAAAACACAAATTTCTGAAGCAACTTTAATTGCTTTCTTTGCTATATCTTCTGCTTTCATATCAGTTTCCATTAGCACTTTAGCTGCTGCTAATGCATAATTTCCTCCCGAGCCTATACCAATAATTCCATCTTCTGGCTCTAGAACATCTCCAGTTCCTGAAATGATAAAGCTTTTTTCTTTATCGGCAACTGCCATTAAGGCTTCTAGTCTTCTTAAATATTTATCGCTTCGCCAATCTTTTGCTAATTCTACAGCTGCCCTTGAAAGATTTCCTGCATGTTTTTCAAGCTTAGCCTCTAACCTCTCAAATAATGTGAGAGCGTCAGCTGTAGAACCGGCAAAACCGGCTATCACATTTCTTTTCTCAATTTTTCTTACTTTTTTTGCTTTACTTTTTAGCACAGTATTACCTAGGCTTACCTGCCCATCCCCAATTACAATAGTTTCATTGTTCTTTCTTAAAAGAACAATTGTGGTTCCATGCCATTTTTCAGCTGTATTCATGTTATTCTATGTGGAGATTAATTTTATTTCTTCAATAGACATTTTGTGTTTATTGATAAAAAGTCTAATTATATATATATCATAAGATTAATCGGCTATTTTATGAAAAGAAAAGCTAAAATACTTAGAAAAACTAAAGAAACAAGTATTTCTGTGGAAGCCAACATTGATGGCAAAGGCAAATACAATGTAAATACCGGTATAGGATTTTTAGACCACATGCTTGAACAACTTTCTAAGCACTCACTGATAGATTTAAATATTAAGGCAAAAGGGGACACTCATATTGATCTTCACCACACAACAGAAGATAGTGGAATAGCAATAGGAGAAGCGATTAAAAAAGCTGCAGGAAATTTAAAAGGAATTAAAAGATATGCTTCTGCCATGATACCTATGGACGAGACTTTAAGTAGAGTTTCTTTAGATGTGTCTAATAGGCCGTATCTAATTTGGAAAGTAGATTTAAAAGTTGAAAAATTAGGTGAAATGGATACTGAGCTTTTTAAAGAATGGTTCCAAGCTTTTTCACAATCTGCAGGGATAACGCTTCACGTTGAGAATTTGTATGGGGATAACAGTCACCATAAAATTGAGTCATGTTTTAAAGGATTAGCAAGGTCTTTAAAGGAAGCTTTTACAATCGATAAAAGAATTAAGACCTCAATTCCCTCTACAAAAGGCTCGCTTTAAGTCTGTAACAAATATGAACATATTTCCAGCAATTGATCTTAAAAATCAAAAATGCGTTAGATTAACCAAGGGAGAGTTCTCTAGCGTAAAGATATACAATGAAGATCCAGTCCGCCAAGCTGAAATTTTTTTTGAGAATGGATTAAAATTTTTACATATTGTTGATTTGGATGGTGCTTTAGCCGGTGAATTAAAAAACTTAAATATAATTGAGAGTATAATAAAAAAATTTAGTTTAAGAGTACAAGTTGGGGGCGGAATAAGAAATGAAGAAAGTATAAAAAAATTAATAGGAATAGGAGCGGATAAAATTATTTTAGGTACCGCTGCAATTAAAGATGATGTTTTTTTAAAAAAAAGTTGTAGCAGATACTCAAAATCAATTGCTTTAGCTTTAGACGTGAGAGCAAACAAAATTGCTGTGTCAGGATGGAAAGATCAAACAGATTTGGATGTCTTTGACTATTTAGAAAAAGTAAAAGACTATGGAGTCTCAAGAGTGATTTATACAGATATAAATAAAGATGGCATGACAAATGGCCCTAACTTTAAAGACACCTACAAGTTGGCAGATACATTTAATATCCCCTTTTTAATATCTGGAGGAATTAGTTCATTGGAAGATGTTAAAAAAGTGATTAAAGACAATAAAAAGATTGAAGGTATAATAATTGGAAAAGCAATTTATGAAAATAAAATCAAACTTTCAGAGTTAGGAAAAATATAATGTCAAAAGTCAGAATTATACCTTGTTTAGATGTAGAAAATGGAAGAGTTGTGAAAGGAGTAAATTTTGTTGATTTAGCAGATGCAGGAGATCCAGTTGTTCAAGCACAATTATATTATGAAGGAGGCGCTGATGAAATATGTTTTTTAGATATAACCGCCTCTTATGAAAAAAGAAAGGCGATGCTAGAAGTTGTTAAAAAAACTACTAGAAATTGTTTTATACCAATTACAGTAGGCGGTGGAGTAAGCAGTTTAGAAGATATAAATAATCTACTTCTTTCTGGAGCTGATAAAGTTTCGATTAATACAGCTGCTGTTAAAGATATAAATTTTATCAAAGAAGCTTCAAAGAAATTTGGCGCCCAATGCATAGTAGTAGCCGTAGACGCAAAAAAAATTTCAGAAAAAAAATGGGAAGTGTTTACTCATGGAGGAAGAAACAAGACAGGTATAGACGCAATCGAGTATGCAAAAAAAGCTCAAAATAATGGAGCCGGTGAGATTTTACTAACTTCAATGGATAAAGATGGAACAAAATCGGGATATGATTTAGAGTTACTTAAAAAGATTACATCTTCTTTATCAATACCGGTTATAGCATCTGGAGGAGTTGGGAATTTAGATCACCTTTATGAGGGAGTAAAAGATGGAGGAGCTAGTGCTTTACTGGCTGCATCAATCTTTCACTTCGGAGAACTTTCAATCAAAGAGGTAAAGGATTATTTGAACTCTAAAGGAATACCCGTTAGGATTTAAAATGCTTAAAGATTTAGAAGATTTAATAAAAACAATCAGAGATCGAAAAAACTCTTCACCCCATGAATCTTACACAAATAAACTTTTAAATGATAAAAATTTATCTGTTTCTAAAGTGAGAGAGGAGATAAGTGAACTAATAGAATCTGTGGAAAAAAACACAAATAAAATTCATGAAAGCGCTGATGTGATATATCATCTTCTAGTATATTTTGAAGCAAATAATATAAAAATTGAAGACGTGATAAAAGAACTGGTAAAAAGAAAAAAGTAAATGCCTTACGATAAAAATAATATTTTTGCTAAGATTTTAAGAGGAGAAATACCTTGTAATAAGATTTTTGAAAACGATCACGTTTTATCATTTCATGACATAAATCCTCAAAAAAAAATACACGCACTTGTAATACCCAAAGGAGAATATATCGACTTAGACGATTTTAATAAAAAAGCGAGTGAAAAGGAAATTGTTGAATTTCACAAAGCAGTAAGCCATGTGTCAAGTTTATTAGGAGTTTCAAGCAAAGGTTATAGAGTGCTTTCGAATATTGGATCTGATGGTGGTCAAGAAGTTCCCCACCTTCATTTTCACATATTTGCTGGAGAAAAAATTGGAAAGATGGTCTTGTAAGATGAAAAAAGTTCAAAGATATTTTCTAGATTATGAATTTTCACAAAATGACAAAATTCCAGAAATTAAAAATGAAAATTTATCCAAGTTTTTTCTTAATGAAAAAAAAAATTATGAGATAAACAAATTTTTCTACAAACAAATCGGAAAAGACCATTTTTGGAGGGATAGACTCATATGGACTGATAAACAATGGTTGAAATATTCTACTAACCCGCTTTTAGAAACTTGGATACTTAAAAATTGTAAGGGTGAATTAGTTGGTTATTATGAAATTGAAAAACACGAAAGTAAAGAATTTGAGCTTATAAATATGGGGATATTAAGTGAATATAGATCAAAAGGATTTGGATCTTTATTGTTAAATCACGTGCTTAAAAAATCATTTGATAATAAAGCAGATAAAGTTTGGGTTCATACTTGCTCACTAGATCATAAGTTTGCTTTAACAAATTACTTATCAAGAGGTTTTAAAATATTTAAAAAAGAGAAAATAAACTTCGTAGCCTAACTTTTACTAGGTAAAGTAAAGATATCATTGTTAATCATTTGATTAATAGATATAATCTCAATTTCAAAAATTATTTGATTGTTGTATTGATCTGATGACACCCATCCTGCCAATAAGAAATCTTTTTTATTAAACCTAATTAATGTTTTGGAATCATTTTTATCTAAAAAAACGATATTTATATACTCATCTATAATTGCTTCATTTTCATTTATTATTTTTTTTAATTCATTCTTCCTAAGAATATTTATAAAAGCAGATTTGGATAACGGATAAAAAAGTGTCTTTCCATATCTTTTCTGAGTAACTGCTATCATTTTTTTATTTACAATAATCTCCTTTTTATTTTTGTCATCGTAATCACATTTCAATTTGCTAGGGAAAACAAGAATACATTTTCCTTTCTCTATTTTATCATTTGTTTTTTGAATGAATTTAAACTGAATATTATTTATGTAGTTTAATTTATTAATAATTTTAGATTTTTCATTTGCATTTGAGTGTGTAAAAATTAGATATAAACAAAAAAAAATAGCAGCTCTGGATAGTTTCAATCTTAAAGTACCTCTCGTTTACCAACGTGATTTGCTTTGCTGACGATACCTTTTTCCTCCATCATATCAATAATTCTAGCAGCTCTATTGTATCCGATTTGTAGTTTTCTCTGTAAAAAGCTAGTCGAAGCTTTTCCCTCAGATTTAACGATATTTATAGCTTCGTTATAGAGCTCGTCACCTTCCTCATCTGAAATATTTTTATCACCTTCATTAGCGTTAGAAACGGCAGTAATATCCTCAATGTAGTCAGGTTCTCCTTGAGCACGTAAAACGCTACTTATTTTTTCTATTTCTTTTTCTGAAACATAAGGACCATGAATTCTTATAATTCTATTTGCTGATGACATAAATAGCATATCTCCTTTTCCTAATAGCTGTTCTGCTCCTTGTTCTCCTAGTATGGTTCTACTATCAATTTTCGAACTTACCTGAAAAGAAACTCTTGTTGGAAAATTAGCTTTGATGGTTCCTGTAATTACATCTACGCTAGGCCTTTGAGTTGCCATTATGATATGAATTCCGGCAGCCCGTGCCATTTGAGATAATTTTTGAATGTAATTTTCAATTTCTTTTCCTGCCACCAACATCAGGTCTGACATTTCATCTACAACAACAACAATAAAAGGCATTTTTAATTTATGCTTTTCATTATAACCATCAATATTTCTCACTCCTACTTTTGACATAAGTTTATATCTGTTATTCATCTCTCTAACAGTCCACCCAAGAGCCGAAGTAGCTTTTTTTGCATCAGTAATAACAGGGGATAATAAATGAGGAATTCCCTCATAGGCTGAAAGCTCTAACATTTTCGGGTCGATCAAAATTAATTTACAGAGCTCAGGACTTAATTTGTATAACAAAGATGTAATTATTGTGTTAACACAGACAGATTTTCCTGAACCTGTTGTACCAGCAATTAATAAGTGAGGCATTGAAGTCAAGTCACCTATTATAGGTACGCCTGAAATACTTTTTCCTAACGCTATAGGTAATTTTAAATCACGACTTCTAAACCGCTCATTTGCTATAATTTCTCTTAAAAAAACTCCCTCCCTGTTTTCATTAGGTATTTCTATCCCTACAGTATTCTTGCCTGGGATGACAGCTACTCTTGCTGATGTTGAACTGGTGTTTCGTGCCAAGTCGTCAGATAAGTTTACAATTTTTGAAACTTTAACTCCAGCAGCAGGTTCAAATTCATACAAACTTACAACTGGTCCATTATTAATTTTTTGTATTTGTCCATTAATACCAAAGTCTTGCAAGATACCTTCCATAAATTTCCCATCAGGCCTATTTTTATTCATTTCTTGGGGAGATAATTTTGTATTATTTTTTTCAAGTAAATCAATTGATGGTAATTGAAATTTTTTTGATTTTTCTAATGTTTTAGTTTGTTCTTTATTAAAGAAAAAACTTTGTTGAGTTTCTTTCTGTTCATCATATACTATATTTTTTTCTATTACATCATTACTTTCATTTTCGATAACCGCATTTTTATTACTAGAAGAAAATGAAAATAACTTTGAAACAATTTTTTTTAAGTTGATTTCAGAGCTAAGAATAAAAAATAGTATTGTTGAAAAAATTAGAACAAAACTTGTATATTGATTTTCAATTAATGGTGTGTATTGGTATATAAAATTATATACCAATTCTCCGATGAAACCAGAGTTACCATTATCAAGAAGCCAAAAAGAATTATTAAATGTTATATGTAAAAATGTGCATCCAAAAATTAGATACAAAGTTAAAAAAAATAATTTGTAAATAATATTTTTCAACTCTTTTTCAACTAATAATTTTAAGCCCCATGAAATTAAAGTAATCAGCAATAAAAACGAAATTAAACCAAAACTTTGTAATAAAAAGTCCGAAACTTTACTTCCATATATCCCAAAGAAATTTTTTATATTTGAGCCAGATTCTCCATATACCAAGGATGGATCTGATGGAGAATAAGTGGCGAATGAAATAGTTAAAGCTATTCCTAACGAAATTAGAAGCAATCCAACAAACTCAAAGGTTCGTTTTTTTAAAAAATTTGTTAAACTGTTTAAAAAGTTTGTATTCATATCGAATCGTAATACTTACTTTTTATCATTATTATGAAAAAACATAAAATATGCATTGTAGGTGGCGGCTTAACTGGTCTGATATCTGCGCTTGTTTTAAGCGAAAGAGGATTAGATATTGATCTAATAGTTGAAAATACTGCTTCTAAAAACAAGGATTTAAGAGTTACAGCAATATCTGAAAAAAATATGGAATTTTTAAAATCCACAATAAATAATATTAATTTAAAATTATTCTATCCTGTAAAAAAAATTAATCTTTTTTTTGAGAAGAATAATCAAACCAAAAATTTTTTAAATTTTGATGAAAATAAGAATTTAATGTACTTTTTTGAAAACAGATTGACCAAAGAACATTTATCTAAATTATTAAAAAAAACAAAAATTAAAGTCCAAAAAAAAACAATAAAATCAATCGATCTAGCTGAAAATAAAGTTTTTACTTATTTGTCTTCAAAATCTTATGATTTAATAGTTTTATGTTTGGGATCAAACTCTCCAATTTATCAAAAGATAAATGGCAACAGGGAAATCCATAAAAATTACAAAGAGCACTCTATAACTTGTTCTGTTAAACATCAGATTAAAGATATTGGAGCTCAACAGTTTTTTTTAAAAGAAGGACCTCTTGCAATATTACCCTATAATAAAAATAGATTTTCCATAGTATGGAGCATTGAAGATAGATATTTTATAAAAAATAAAAAAAATATTTCAAACTATTTAAAAACTAAATTATCAAATTTATTGAAAACAAATAAAATATCTTTAGGAAATATTCAAAGTTATCCTTTAAAATTATCGTTAAAAAGAAACTATTACAAAAAAAATACAATAATCCTAGGAGATGGACTACACGTAGTTCACCCTTTAGCAGGACAAGGGTTCAATTTAATTTTAAGAGATATTAAAAAATTAAATGAACTTATTTCCAATAATCTTAGATTAGGTTTAACTATTAAAGACTCGAATATTCCAAAAGATTTATCAGATAGTAGAAAACCAGAAAATTTACTGATGGGACTTGGGATAGACAGTACAAGAAAATTTTTTAAGAGTAATAAATATTTGGATCCAATTAAAGAAAATATTTTAAAAAATTTTTCTAAATCAAGTTTATTAAAAAAAATCACTAAAAGAGTTGCGAACCTAGGTTTAAACTAATGAACATTTTTGCTCTGTCATCTGGTAGAGGTCCATGTGGTATAGCTATTATTAGAATGTCGGGACCTGATACTTTAAATATTTGCAAACTGATTTCCAAAGAGAATAAAATCAAAGAAAATGAGATAAACCTATGTAAGTTTTTTGATCCAAGCAATGATACTATTATTGATCCAGAGGCTTTAATATTATGGTTTCCAAAACCGAATAGTTTTACAGGTGATGATTTAGCAGAATTTCATGTCCATGGAAGTAACGCGATTATTAGCTATTTTTTAAAAGTATTATCTAGTCAAAAAAACTGCAGAATGGCTGAACCGGGAGAGTTTACTAAAGTTGCTTTTCAAAATAATAAAATTGACTTATTAAAAGCTGAAAGTATAGGCGATTTAATACATTCTGAAACTGAACTACAAAGAAAACAAGCGGTAAATTTAGTTAACGGGCATGCTTCTAAATATTATGATGATTTAAGATCAAAATTGGTAAAATCCCTCTCTTTCATTGAGGCTAAAATTGATTTTGCTGAGGATGACCTTCCTGAAAACGTCTTAAAAGAAGCCCATAAATCGATTAAATCAATACACAGTGATATAAGTAAAATTATTGATGATAACAAAGTAGGTGAAAAAATCAGAGACGGATTTAGAGTATCAATTGTTGGAGAAACCAATGTAGGGAAGTCATCGTTATTAAATTTGCTATCAAAAAGAGATGCAGCAATAGTCTCTGATGAAGCCGGAACAACTAGAGATGTGATTGAGACATATCTTAACTTAGATGGTTATCCAGTCATTCTTGCTGATACAGCTGGAATTAGAGTAGCTAAGAATGACGTTGAAAAAAAAGGAATATCATTAGCGTTAAGCAAATTTAAAGAAGCTGATTTAAATATTGTAGTAGTTGATAATTCAAATAAAAAAATTAGCGATAAAATAAAGTCTATGATTAATAAAGACTCAATAGTTTTATTAAATAAATCTGATGTCCAAGCTAAAGAAAATCATAAATTTGATGTAGATACTGTACTGGCTTCTGTTAAAGATAATAAGAATATTGATAAATTAATAAATTTAATTAAACAAAAGCTTAATAAAAAATTTACATCAAATAACAGTGCTTTAATTACAAGAGAGAGACATAGAGTAAAGCTAAACGAGTGCTTGAAAGAGATAGACAAGTTTCTAAAGAAAGACCAAAACAAAGACTTAGAATTAGCTGCTGAAGATCTTAGAATGGCTACACGACACCTCGGTAGTATTGTTGGAAAAGTCGATGTAGAGGAGATTTTAGGGTCAATTTTCAAGGATTTTTGCATAGGCAAATAATAATAATTAATTTCGTGCAGTAATTACTTCTTGTAATATTAATAATCAGAGTTACATTCTAATTATGACTAAACAAAACTATGATGTAGTAGTTATAGGTGGTGGACATGCTGGATGTGAGGCCGCTGCAGCTTCCGCTAGAATGGGCGTCAATACTGCACTTTTTACACATAAAATTGAGACCATTGGTGAGATGTCGTGCAATCCAGCCATAGGTGGACTAGGCAAAGGCCATCTGGTTCGTGAAATTGATGCACTTGATGGTGTGATGGGCGTTGTTGCCGATAAATCAGGTATCCAGTTTCGATTGTTAAACAGCAGCAGAGGTCCAGCTGTTAGAGGACCACGAACTCAATCAGACAGAGCTCTTTATAAGGAACACATGCAAAAAGTTTTACTTAATTATAAAAACTTAACTGTGATAGCCGACCCTGTAGTTAAATTTCTGTTTAATGATAATCAGGTCATAGGATTTATATGTCAAAGCGGGAAGGAGATAAGGTGTAAAGAACTTATCTTGACGACTGGAACATTTTTAAACGGATTAATTCACATAGGAGCAACTCAAATCCCTGCAGGAAGATATAATGAGAAACCATCCACTGGCCTGAGTGAACAACTATCTAAATTCAAAATGAAAATAGGTAGACTAAAAACTGGTACTCCCCCTAGATTGGATGGGTCGACAATTAATTATGATGATTTAGAAATGCAGCCTGCTGATGCAGATCCTTATTTTTTTTCTTTTTTAACAAATAAGCTAGAAAACAAACAGATTTCATGTGGCATGACTTACACTAACGATAAGGTACATAAAATTATTAGTGATAATATTAATAAGAGTGCAATGTACTCTGGTAACATCAAAGGTGTGGGGCCGAGATATTGTCCATCAATCGAAGATAAGATTGTAAAGTTTAAGGAAAAGCAAAAACATCAAATCTTTTTGGAACCCGAAGGATTAAAGGACAATACTGTTTACCCAAATGGTATATCTACCTCTTTACCAGAGGAGGTTCAACTCAAAATATTAAGTAAAATCAAGGGTTTAGAGACCGTTAAGATGAAAAGAGCGGGTTATGCTATAGAGTATGATTATGTAGATCCCAGAGAACTACATCCCACTTTAGAGACAAAAAAAATTAAATCTTTATTTTTAGCAGGTCAAATTAATGGAACTACTGGATATGAAGAAGCCGCTGGGCAAGGTTTGATTGCAGGTATTAACGCAGCATTAAAAACTTTAAAAAAGGAGGAATTTATTTTAGATAGATCTGAGTCTTACATTGGTGTGATGATAGATGATTTAATTACGAAAGGTGTTTCTGAACCATATCGTATGTTCACTTCAAGAGCTGAATATAGACTTTCTTTAAGAGCAGATAATGCAGATCAAAGGTTAACCCCATCAGGTATCAAAATAAATTGTGTTCGAATAGACAGATCAAAAATATTTTTAGATAAACAAAAAAAATTAATTCAGATATTAGATCACCTTAAATCAAATTTAATATCTCCTAATGAAGCTAGTAAGCATAATATAAAAATTGCTCAAGATGGTGTTAAAAGATCTGGTATAGAACTTATGGCTCAGCGAAATTTAAATATGGCAAAAATAAGGCAGATATGGCCTTCGTTACCCGCATATGGAGCTGATTTGGACGGTCAAGTTGAAATCGATGCTCATTACTCTGGTTACCTGAAAAGACAGTCTCATGACATAGCTGCTTTCAAAAAGGATGAAGGCGTTAAGATACCTGATAAGATTGATTACGATATCTTCAGCGGTCTATCTAATGAGATTAAATCGAAGTTAAAGATCGTTAGACCGAAAACTTTAGGTCAAGCTCTAAGAATTGATGGTGTCACTCCTGCTGCAGCTATAATACTGTTGGGTTATATTAAATCAAAAAATAAAAGGGCTTCAGCTTGATATCTGAGACAGATGTTAAAAGAATTCTCTCACAAAAACTAAAATTTGATGCTCCAAAAATAAATAAATTAGAAAATTTTGTAAAAAATCTCCTTATTTTTAATAAAAAACGAAATTTAATCGCTAAAAGTACAGAAAAACGGGTATGGGATAGACATATTTTAGATAGCGCTCAATTAATTAAATTTATAGATCCTAAAAACTGTACAGGAATAGCAGATTTAGGTTCAGGAGGAGGTTTTCCAGGCATTATTTTAGCTTTATACTATCAAAATTACAATTTTCACGTGAAATTATATGAGAAATCACCAATAAAATCGGCTTTTTTATTCCATATATCAAAAATATTAGATTTAAAATGTAAAATTATTTGTAGTGACGTGAAATCGATTAAAATTGAGTCAAATCATGTAGTTTGTAGAGCTTTTCGAAAATTACCCTATATATTGAATATTTCACGTGAAAACTGTGTAAAAAAACATAAAATAATAGTAATGAAAGGAAAAAATGCACAAGAGGAGATAAATAATACTTCCCAGATGATAAATTATAAGTATAGATTAGAGAATAGCATTACAGATAATGATTCTAAAATAATTATCCTGAATGCAGAATAAATTTTGTGAAAACAAATATTATAGCTGTCATTAATCAAAAGGGTGGAGTGGGCAAAACCACAACTGTAATTAATTTAGCAGCATCATTGTCCATTTTGGGTCAAAATAATCTTGTCATAGATTTGGATCCACAAGGGAACGCAACTACAGGTTTGGGTAAATCAAATAATGATGATGACAAAAATATTTATAATCTTTTAATAAAAAAAATTAATTTAAAAGATGGTTTACAAAAAACTAATATAAAAAATTTAGATATATTTGGGTCGAACGTAAATCTTTCTGGCTTAGAAGTTGAAACAGCTAATGATGAAAACAGAGCTTTCATATTAAAGGAAATTCTAAAAAATAACCCTGAAATTATAAATCAGTACGATAATATTTTTATAGATTGCCCTCCATCATTAAGCTTACTAACAATTATGGCTTTGGTTTCTTCGAACGAAATATTGGTACCTTTACAAACTGAATTCTTTGCTCTGGAGGGAATAACTCAACTCGTTAAAACAATCGATAGAATTAAAGTGAATTTAAACCCAACTTTAAGCGTAAGAGGAATATTATTAACTATGTTTGACAAAAGGAACAAATTATCTTCTCAAGTCGATAAAGAAGCAAGAAATTATTTTAAAGAAAAAGTGTATCAATCTGTAATACCAAGAAACGTTAGATTGTCCGAAGCTCCTTCTCACGGTCAACCTTGTGTAACTTATGATAAGTCTTGTAGCGGTAGTAAAGCATACTTTAAATTAGCGGAAGAATTTAAAAGTCAAACAAATAAAATAGGTAGCGCAGCATGAATGCAAAAAAAAAAGGTTTAGGGAAAGGGTTATCAGCACTATTTGGGGATCAAAAAAAGCCTGAAAACATTGATAAAATTGAAGCAAATGAGCAAAAAGCTCTTATAGGAGAATTAGCTAGAAACAAGTATCAGCCTAGGACAATTTTCGATGAAACTAAATTAGAAGAACTTTCCAAATCAATAAAACAAAATGGAATCATTCAACCTATTGCAGTCCGAAAAAATAATTCGTCATCAGAGCCCTATGAAATAGTTGCAGGCGAAAGAAGATGGTTAGCTGCTCAAAAAGCTGGGTTACATGAAGTTCCCATTACAATTTTAGACTTGAATGATAATGAAACTTTAGAAGTAGCTATTGTTGAAAACATTCAAAGGGAAGATTTAAATATTGTTGAAGAAGCGAGAGGTTATAAAAGATTGAATGAAGAATTCAATTATGATCAGGATAAAATTGCCACTATGATGTCTCGAAGTAGGAGTCACATAAGCAATACCTTAAGACTATTAAATCTTCCAAAAGATATTATTGCAATGCTAGAACAAGGCGAACTAACAGCAGGTCAAGCTAGACCTTTAATAGGAATGCCAAACGCTTCAGCAATTGCTGAGGAAATAGTTGCAAAAAAACTTTCTGCTAGATCAATAGAAAATATAAAAAAAAAAAACACCAAATCATTTACTATTGATCCGAATATTTTTGATGCGCAAAGAGACATTGAGAGATCTCTTGGCTTAAAAGTATCAATTCAGAATAAAAAAAATAATTCAGGAAAATTAACTGTCGAATATAAAAATTTAGATCAATTAGAGTTAGTGTCAACTCTGCTTAGAAATAAGTCCAAGAATTAGAACAAATATTTGTAATTGTGTTTTTTACAATTGTTAAATTATTTAATGCGGTGTTATATTTTATATTATTTTCGATTTTGCCCAAATACTTCAACGCTTCAATAACCTTTTGTTTATCCCATTTTTTTAACAATTTTATAAACACAGGTTTATCTTTCCAAAATATAGGTGGTCGTATTTTAGAAACTAAAGTTTCAAAGTCTTCTTTGTCTAAATTTTGATTATGAATTTCCAAAAGTTTTATTAATCTATAATTTATTGTGTTTAAATACATAAATGTGTCATCATTAGAAAAGGTAAAATTATCTAACAAGTTGTTTAATTTGATTTTGTCTCCATCTAAAGCAGCATCTCTTATATTTTCAAATATTTCATTTCTATCAGAATTAAGAAGTGTTTCTAAACTTTCCTCTGATAATATTTTCTTTTCATAATAGGATCTAATTTTTTCAATATTGTTTAAAATATTTTTCCTATTCGAATTAGAGTAGTTTAAGATCATATTAATAGAACTAGCATTAAGATTTTTAAAATCAATTAACTCTTTTTGAATTAATTTTCTTAAAGTAAAATCATTATCATTATAACAAGGAATAATTGCTAAGTTTTTTTCTTTTTCAAAAAGAGACCTCAACTTTGATTTTTTATCAAGTAAATCAGCTATAAGTACAATTTTTACATTTTCTTTCCTGTCTAATAAATTTTCTATATCAGAAAAATTTTTATCATTTGCATGATTCATAAAAATAATCTTATCTTTAGTGAATAAAGAAATATTTTTTACTTCATCTGAAATTATATTCTTATTTTTAATTATGTCTTCTTGATAGAGATTAATTACTTCTGCTTTTATATTAAAATTTATTATTTTTTTTTTTAGAGCTTCTTTTAGCCCGACGTTTTCACCATAAATAAGTATAAAATTAAATTTAAAAATGTTATTAATATTGTTTTCGATTTCAAAACTTTTAATTATCATCTTAACTATAATAAATTCTTAACTGATCTAATATTTCATTTACAATTTTATCTATCAATGAATTGTTTGCTTCTTTTGAATTATTCACAGTATTTGAATAACTATCCTCCACATTGTATGTCTGATTAGCTTTGTATACTCTTTGTATTTCTCTGTTTGTATTTAAATCGATTATTTTAACGTCAGCCGATAATTCTAAATTATATTTGGTCACCTTGTTTTGAATATTCTTTTCCTTAATAGTCTTCTTTTTGGTTAAATCTATTAAAATCTTTATTCTATTTGTGCTTTTCTCGTTTGAAAATCGTTGAATTCTTTTCTTTACTATAAAAGTTTCTCTATAATCACCGTTAACTGTAAACTCTTTTATATAAAATTTTTTCTGGTCAATAGAATTCATTTTTTGATACGAACATGAGCTTGAAAAAAATATACTTATAAATGCAATTATAATTACTGATTTAATTATTTTCATTGTTTTATGATAAAGTTTATAATTCTATCCTTTACAAAAATAACTTTATTTATAGTTTTATTAAAAATCTTATCTTTGATTTTAATATTATTTTTACAAAGTTTTTCGACGGAATTTTGATTAACACCTTTTTCTATTTCAATTACATCTCTTGTTTTGCCATTAATTTGTATAGCCATTTTAATTTTTTCTTTAAGTATTAATTTTGTATCTATTTGTGGCCAAGCCTTAATTTCTTTAATGCCTAATATATCTAAACATTCATATGCGATGTGTGGGGTGAATGGAATAAGCATTTTTACAAGGATTGCTAAGTTGCTCTTTAGACTTTTATTACTAATTTCCTTTCCTAGATGTTCATTGAACAAGTTATAAATTTCATAAACATTAGCCACTACTACATTAAGGTTAAAGTCGTTAATAGATTTAGTAATTTTATTTACGTATGAGTTCATTTTTAAATCAAAATCTTTATCAAGGATATTTTTTTTCTCAGTTCTTTCATTAATTGTACAACAGAGATTGTGTATTTTTTGAAGAAATTTATAGGCAGCGTTTACACCTTGATTTGACCATTGAATATCTTTTTCTGGAGGACTGTCGGAGAGTATAAACCATCTTACTGAATCGGCTCCATATGTTTTGATCATATTTTCAGGATCAATCACGTTTTTTTTTGACTTAGACATTGACTCAGAAGGACCAACTTTAACCTCACTTTTGTCAGATATCTTTAAAAATTTTCCATCGTAATTTTTTTCGACTTCTGATGGGGTTAACCATTTTCCATTTTTATCCTTATAAGTTTCATGACAAACCATTCCTTGAGTAAATAAACCTTTGAAAGGCTCGCTGTCTTTAATTTTTTTTTTATTTTTTTTTAAAGCTCTCATAAAGAATCTTGAGTAAAGTAAATGAAGAATTGCGTGTTCTATGCCCCCAATATATTGATCAACTGGCATCCAGTAATTAACTTTTTCAATGTCAAAAGGCTCAGATTTTAACCCTGGGGAGCAAAATCTTAAGAAATACCAAGAAGAGTCAACAAATGTGTCTAGAGTATCTGTTTCTCTAGTTGCTGGCTTACCAGTTTTTTTATGAATAGTTTTTTTCCAACTTTTGTGTTTCTCCAACGGATTTCCACTTTGACTTAAATCAATATCGTCAGGTAGTTTCACTGGCAATTCACTTTTTTCAACCGGTACAATTGTTCCATCTTCCAGATGTATCATGGGAATAGGGCAACCCCAGTATCTCTGTCTTGAGATCCCCCAGTCTTTTAATCTAAAAGTAATTTTGCTTTCTCCAATTTTTAATTTTTCAATTTTATTTATAATTTTAGTTTTAGCTTCATCAACTTTTAAACCATTAAGAAAATCAGAATTTATTATTGTGCCATCCCCTACATAAGCTTCTGATAATTTATCAAAATTTTTTGGCTTGGAAGGATTATCCGAAACAACTTCTGTAATTTCAAGATTATATTTTTTTGCAAAATCTAAATCTCTTTGATCATGAGCAGGACAACCAAATATTGCTCCTGTTCCGTAGTCCATTAAAATAAAATTTGCAACGTAAACTGGTAGTTTTTTACCTTTAATAAATGGATGTTCAGCAAATAGTTTTGTATTAAAACCTATTTTTTCAGCGTTTGCTAATGCCTCTTCGGTAGTGCCAACTTTCAAACAATCTTCCTTAAATTTGTTATAGTTTTTATCGTTTATAAATTTGTTACATATAGGATGATCTACAGACACAGCTATAAAAGATGCTCCAAATATTGTGTCTGGTCGAGTCGTAAAAACATTAATTGGCTTTTTTTCATCTAAAACATTAAATTTAATTTCACAGCCTACAGACTTACCAATCCAGTTTTTTTGCATTATTTTGACCTTTTCAGGCCAATTCTTAAGCTTATCTAATCCTTTTAGTAACTCTTCTGAAAATTTTGTAATGTCGAAAAACCATTGAGAAAGTTTTTTTCGTTCAACAACAGCACCTGAACGCCATCCTTTTCCATTAACAACTTGTTCGTTAGCTAAAACTGTTTGTTCAACCGGATCCCAATTTACGTAATTCTCCTTTCTTTTTACAAAGCCTTTATTATAAAAATCTATAAATATTTCTTGCTGATGTTTGTAGTAGTTCTCATCACAGGTAGAAACCTCTAAATCCCAGTCAATTGACAAACCCATTAGCTTTAGTTGTCTTTTCATTTCTGATATATTTTTTTCAGTCCATTTTTTTGGGTGTAATTTGTTTTCTTTTGCGGCATTTTCTGCCGGTAAACCAAAAGCATCCCAACCCATGGGATGTAGAACGTTATATCCATTCATAAATTTGAAACGTGCTATTACATCGCCTATCGTGTAATTTCTTACATGCCCCATATGTATTTTACCTGAGGGGTAAGGAAACATTTCTAAACAATAAAATTTTTTAGAACTTTTACTGTTATAAAGTTTTTGTTTTTCAAATGTAGATTGCCATTTTTTTTCAATTGCTTGAAAATTCAGTCTTTCCATAATTTCAAAACTTTACTTTTTTTGTTGTTTTTCCAAGATAGCAGCTTCTTTCAAAATTGATGCTATAAGTTCTTCCTGTATTCTTGACTTGAACAGTTCAACATTACAGGTCTGATTTACAGAGCACTTTTTTCTATGGACATTAACTTTAATACTATTTGTTTGTACTTTGTTTGATAAAAATCTGACAGTAATTTTAAGTGCTTGATCTTTATTTGAATTATCCGTGTACCAATCTGATATAATAACTCCACCAGAATAATCTACAGTGCTGAGTGGTAAAAAATCTAAAATATCCAATGTAGCTCTCCACATTGGATTAGAAGTACTAAATTCATAATTAGTCGATCCTCTTGCTTTGCCTACCATTTGACCTAGACCTACTCCTCTTCCTTCTCTTACATTTTGTTTAGCTCTTTCAGGTCCAGATATTGGAACTTTTCTAGTATCTACTTTTTTAAATCCTCCACACGATACAATTGATGAAAAAAGAAAAAAACAGGCTATGATTTTGATAATTTTTCTCATTTTTTGGCTTACAGACCATTAAATAGCATTGTTTATTTAAAATCCAATGAAAATAGGCAAAATAGGGGCTTTTTGCAGTGTGATATTTATACAACATATAGTTAGAATATTAAAGAATTTAATATCTTTTAATACAATTCAACTATCAAAAGGTAGATAAATAGCTTGTTAATTATAATTAACGTTTAAACAAAGGAGAAACAATGAATAAATTAACAAAACTATTGTTCTCAGTAATTTCTTCAGTAGCTATTGCTACATCAGCTTTTGCTGGTGAGTTTACAGTTTCTGGTGGTGTAAAAGCTACATACACAGTATTAGGAAATACGGGAACAACTGGTACGAATGCAATTGGTAAAGGACTTGGTATATCAAATGAGTTTTCTTTATCAGCTTCAGGCGAACTAGATAACGGTATGACATGGTCATATGCACAAGATATCGACGGTGCTACAGTACAGGACGATGCTAGCTTAGCATTCGGTACTGACTACGGTACAGTTAAAATTTGTGTATCTGAGTGTGGTCTATCAACAAAATACGCTTTTGATAACTCTGCTTATGGCGTAGGTTCTGATAATGGTTATGGTGGTGGTGCTGCTTCAGGAACAACAATGCAGTATGGTTCAAACATCAGCTCGTACAATAATGTTCAGTACCATGCTCCAGCAGACTTACTACCTTTAGGTATGACTTTCAAAGCAGGTTTAACACCAGGTGGTGCAGGTGGAAGTGCAAACGCTTCTTCTCACTCAGTAAATGGTGATGTAACTGGCGAAATGAAACAGTACGCAATAACAATGGCTCCAATCGATGGCCTAACTTTATCAGCATCATATTATGATTTTGGTGAAATGGGCAACAAAGATGGCAGACAGAAAGCAGAAGGTGGTTCTTACTCAGCTAACTATTCAATTGGTCAAATTTCAGTAGGATATGGTGAAACAATACATGCTCCAGCTGAAAGAATGAACGCAGGTACGAAAAGTGCCGCTAAAGTTCAACACTACGAAAACGATGCATATTCAATCGGTTTTGCAGTGAATGACAACTTATCAATTTCTTTCACTGAAGAAAATTCAGAGAAGAAAAATAAGGCAACTGGACCAACTAACACTGTAACAAGAACAGATGTAGAATTGGAAATTACAACTATTGACGTATCTTACACAGTAGGTGGAGCAACTTTAGGTATTTCTAATTCAGAAATGTCTAATGACTCTTACACAGCTGGTGATGATACAACAGAGACAATCGTTGCATTATCTCTAGCATTCTAATTAGTTAGTTAGAAAAATTTAAAAAAGCCGGTTAATAAATTTAGCCGGCTTTTTTTTTATAGCTGATAAACAAGCAAAAGACTCTGATAAAACAGAATTTAATTTACATAAGTTATTCTCATTAATACCTCCGAGGGGAACTAATTTAAACTTTTTTTCTTGTGAGATAAAATTGAACTTTTGTACCCCTAAATGACCTTTTTTATAATCATATTTAGTTTTAAAAAGCCTAGAAAATATAACAGCTTCACACCCTTGTTTTAACTTTATATTTATCTCCCTTCGATTATGAGCTGATCCGATAATTTTGTACCCTTTTTTAGAATAGATGTTTAATATTAAGCGGTTGTTATGTGCCGATATATAAAGTCCATCAGCTTTTAGTTTAACTAATAATTTAGTATTATTTGCAATGTAAAAATTAATGCCGCTTTTCTTACAATTTTTTCTGAATTTTGCAAGATCATCAATTTTTTCCTTAGAATTCTGATTTCTATAAATTATGTTAAATTTTTTCCTAATTTTAATTAAATTAAAATTGAATTCTCTAGTATTTTCTACGAATAAGTAGTATTTTTTTTTTAACACCAACATATGAATATAATAACCAATTTTGAGAAAATAAAACAAGAAATTAAAAATAATTTAATGCAAAATGAACCAAACATCATTGCAGTAAGCAAAACTTTTCCAATGGATAATATAAAACCTTTAATAGATTATGGTCACAAACACTTTGGAGAAAATAAAGTGCAAGAAGCAGAAAAAAAATGGGGAGACTTAAAAAAAACTATGAGCGATTTAAAACTACATATGGTCGGAAGATTGCAATCCAACAAAGTAAAAAAAGCTATTGAAATATTTGATTTTATTCATTCTTTAGATAGTGAAAAATTAGCCAATGAACTGAGTAAAAGACAAAAGGAAAAAAATAAAAACTTAAATTATTTTATTCAAGTTAACCTTGGTAGTGAAGAGCAAAAAGGTGGCGTAGATATAATTGACTTAAAAAATTTTCATGATTATTGTGTAAACAAACTTAACCTATCTGTATTGGGTTTAATGGCTATACCGCCTAATGATAAAAAACCAGAAAATCATTTCAAAAAAATATCTGAATTAAACAAGCAATTAAATTATAAACAACTTAGCATAGGTATGTCTGCCGACTACTTGCAGGCAATAAAATATGGTGCATCATACATAAGAGTCGGTAGTGCTATTTTTGGATCGAGGAACTAAATTATTTTTAAAAAAGTATTTTTATTAATAATTGAAATTAAAAGTTTTAAATCTTTTTTTGATAACGCCACACATCCTAAAGTTGGAGAGTAATCTTTTTTAGCTACATGTATAAATATTGCACTACCTCTTTTTTTTTTAATCGGTTTTTGATTATAATCAATAACAACTATAATATCGTAAATACTTTGCTTTAAAAATAACTTCTCTGCCGAATAATTAAAAGGCAATTTTACAAATTTATTATATGACTTAGATCTAATATCATCACACCATCCAAAGTTTTTTTTTATAGGAATAAGTTTAAGTTTTGAGGAAATATTTTTAACTCTTTCTTTCCTAAAAAAAATATATTTAAATTTAAAACGACCTCTTGGCGTACATTTATCCCCCTCAATCTTTTTACCTGTAATTCCTCTTTTACCAACGGCACATTTTACCTTATAATCTTTAAAATATATAAATTTATTTTTTAATACAACATCCATGACTAATAAAAAAAATATCATTTTAGCATTTGGAAATAAAGAATTTAATAATTCTTTAATTGAATTAGTAAGTTATTTTAATTTTAATTTAAAAATACTTGATGATTTGGAAGAGGACACCTTACTGGAAAGTTGCAAGGGACTTTTAATTCACGAGGACGGGCTTAAAAATAAAAAATTAAACAATATAATTGAAAATAAAAACATTAATAAAATAATTTTTCATTATTCGAAAAATGTTAAAGGATTTGAAAATATAGAAAAATTAGCTTTACCAACCTCAATTGAACAAATTAATAAGATTGTTGTAAACAATGTAGTTAAAAAAGAATTTAAAACTAATTCATCCTTGAAGATAAATAATTATAAATTAGATAAAAATTTAAGGAGATTAACTCAAAATAATCTATCTTTAGAATTGACTGAAAAAGAAATAGAATTAATAGAATTACTTAAAAAAAAATCTTTCACAAAAAAAAAAGAAATTTTAACAACGATATGGAAATATTCAGATGATGCAGATACTCATACTGTAGAAACTCACATTTATAGACTCCGAAAAAAAATAAAAGAAATATTTAATGATGAAACATTTATTAGAAGTGAAAAAAAAGGGTACACAATTTGAAAAAAAGAAATAAATTTGCAAAAGACTTGATGTCGCCAAAATACCGATCAAGAATCGTTAAACCAAAAAAGGGTAAAGGAAGTTTTAAAAGAAAAAAGAAAAATAAATATTTAGAATAAATTTTAGAAAAGTAAAAAACTAAAATCTCGCTCCAACTTGTTGAATAATTTTACAGGATAGTTCTGTCCCTTTTTTTAAACTCTCTTTCAATGTCAATTTGTTGACATATCCATGCAGAAAACCTGCAGCAAATAAATCTCCTGCACCTGTCAAATCAACGATACTTAGATTTTTTTTAGTATCGCATTCTACAATCTCATCATTTTGAATAGCAACTGCACCTTTCTCACCTCGAGTTATCACTATGAGTCTTTTTATCTTTTGAGCAAATGAAACGGCTTCTTTAAAATTGTTTGTTCCTATTAAAGCCATGATTTCTTGTTCGTTTGCAAAAGTTATATTGAGTTTATTTTGAACTAAGTCTAAAAAGTAATCTTTATGTCTTTCAACGCAAAATAAATCAGACAGAGATATAGCAGATTGTTTAGAACAAATTATTGCTTTATTAAATGCTTTTTGAGGACCCCCTTTGTCCCATAAATATCCTTCAAGAAAAGTAATTTCACTTTTTTTTACTATTTCTTCATCAATATCATTTTCACTTATTTTTCCTGCTGTTCCTAAAAAAGTACACATGGTTCGCTCTGAGTCTGGAGTTATTAAAATTAAACAAGTACCAGTTGGTATTTTTTCAGATTTAATTTTATAGTGAAACTTAACCTTTTCTTTCTGGAGTCCTTCAAAATATTTTCTTCCTAAATCATCATCATTTACTTTGCCAATGAAACCAACTTCATTACCTAATTGAGATAGACCAACAATAGAATTAGCTACCGAACCTCCAGAAATAGTTTTTTCAATTTTTAAATTTTCTAGAAGTTTTTTAAACTCATTCTCATCGACAAGTTTCATTGTACTTTTAGTAAGTCCATTGTTACTTAAGAAGTCGTCATCTATTTTGCAGATAACATCTACAATTGCGTTTCCTATGCCTAGAACTTTCATATTAAGCTTTTTTTGTGATAAATTTCTTTTTTCTATTTGGGTAACAGCTTTTACAAATTTTGCAAGTTAAACCAAAGCAGTCTCTTGCTTTACAATACTCTCTGCCGTACCAGATAATTTGAAGATGAAGTTTATTCCAGTTTTTCTTAGGAAATATCAATTTTAAATCTTTTTCAGTTTGTAAAACGTTTTTTCCATTAGTTAACCCCCATCTCTGGGCTAACCGATGAATATGAGTATCCACAGGAAATGCAGGGTAACCAAAACCCTGGGACATTACAACGCTCGCTGTTTTATGCCCAACCCCAGGCAACTGCTCTAATTCCTCGTAAGTATTTGGTACTTTACATTTATATTTTTCAACCAAAGTTTTTGAGAGATAATAAATGCTTTTAGCTTTAATCCTAAAAATACCAATTTTTCTAATTAATTTTTCTATTTTTTTTCTCCCTAGTTTTACAAAATGTTTTGGGTGATTGTATCTTGGATAAATATTCTTAGTTACATTGTTAACATTTACATCAGTACATTGCGCTGAAAGCAGAACAGAAACAAGTAAAGTAAAAGTATTTTTGTAATTTAAGGGAATAGGAACCTTAGAGTAGGTATTATTTAATATTCTTTGAATAATTTTAGATTTCTTTTTTTTATTCACTTAAAGTTTAATAAATCTCTCATCGAATATAGACCAGCTTTTTTTTTCATTAACCACTTACACGCAGACAATGCGCCCTCAGAATATAAAGCTCTATCAAAAGACTCGTGATTTAAAGTTACTGTTTCTTTTCCACTTGAAAATCTCACTTCATGTTCTCCAATAACATTACCTTTTCGGATTGAGTTGAAATTTATCTTTTTACCATAAGGAAACGTTTTTTTATTTAAATATTTTTTTCCTATTAAATCATAAAGGTTTTTATTTTTTCCATCAGCTATACCCTTTCCCAACATTAAAGCTGTTCCAGAGGGGTGGTCTTTTTTGTATTTATGATGAACCTCGTATACTTTTGTTAGAAAATTTTTACTTAAGGATTTAGAGGCAATTTCCGTCAAGTACATTAGAAGATTAACACCTAAACTCATATTTCCAGCTTTCAGGATTGGTATTTTCCTTGAAAATTTTTTTATCAAATTTTCCTCTCTTTTTGAAAAACCAGTAGTTCCAATAACTACTCTTTTTCCAAGTTTCGAAGCAATTTTTAAAACTTGCAAAGTACATTTCGGTACCGTGAAGTCTACAATTACATTTGCTTTTTTAAATGCGTTTACATTGTTTAATTCAAGCTTAAGACCAGAAATTTTTTTTCTGATTATTCTGCTTTCTGTTAAAGCAACTATTTTAAAATCTTTTTTACTTTTTGAAGATTTTATAAGATGTTGTCCCATTCTTCCTAAACAACCAGTTATAGCTAAATTGATTTTTTTCATTATATAAATAGATTAATAATTACAATAATAATTAGCACAATTATAGTCCAAATAAAGAGATTTTGAATTAATTGTTTTCGTTTTCTGTTGGTATTTAAAAATGATGGAAGAACCAAAAATAATACTGCTAAAAGAAAGACAGCAGACATAATTTCATGCATGATCATAAATCTTTATGAGTTTTTCCAAAATTTTTTTGCTTTTTCAAAAAAGCTTTTTATAATTGGACTTGATTTTTCTGACTCAATTTTTCTAAACTCTTTTAACAGCTCTTTTTGTTTTGAATTTAAATCTGAAGGGACCTCTGTTATAATTTTAATGTATAAATCACCGAAACCATTTCCTCTAAGAAATGGCATACCTTTGCCCTTAAGTCTTAATTGTTTTCCATGTTGTGTTCCAGCAGGAATTTTAATTTTTGATCTACCACCATCTATAGAAGGTACTTCCACTGAAGTTCCTAGAGCTGCATCAGTAAAAGTTATTGGGAGTTCGAAATACAAATGTTCATCTGATCTATTAAAAATACTATGATTATCAACTGATACAAATAAATATAAATCTCCTGTGGATCCTCCTTTACTTCCTGCCTCTCCCTTGCCAGAGACTCTTATTCTTGTCCCATCATCAACACCTTTGGGAACTTTGACTGAGACACTTTCTTTACTTTGAATTTTGCCGTTACCACCGCACTGTTTACAAGGATTACTAATTGTTTCTCCATACCCACCGCACTCGGGACAAGTTTGTTGAATTGTAAAAAATCCTTGATTTGATCTTACTTTTCCTCTTCCGCTACAATATTTACATGTCACAGGTTTAGAACCAGGCTCAGATCCTTGTCCTGTACATCTTGAACATTTTTTGTATGTTGTATAATTTACTTTTTTATTTAATCCTGAATAGGCTTCTTCCATGCTTATCGATACATCATATCTTAAATCATTGCCTCTGTTAGATGATCTTCTTCCAGATCTTCTACTTCCACCGAATACATCATCACCAAAAAAATCTTCAAATATATCAGAAAACGAAGATCCAAAGTCAAAATTACCAAATCCCTGACCACTTCCTCCATCAAAAGCTGCATGACCGAACTGATCGTAATTTGTCTTTCTTTTATCGTCAGATAACACGTGATAGGCTTCACTTGCCTCTTTAAACTTATCTTCAGATACTTTATCCCCTTTATTTTTATCTGGATGGTATTTTAGGGCTAATTTGCGATAAGCTTTTTTAATTTCATCCTTGGAAGCGGATTTAGATACACCTAAGATTTCATAATAATCTCTTTTTGCCACAAGAAATCGCTCCTTTTTTTATCTTAGGCGCTTTTTTCTTTATCTTCTTTTACGTCTTCGAAGTCAGCGTCAACAACATTTTCTTTGTCGTTACCTTTGTCATTAGGATCTTTATTATTTTTATCATCTTTAGGCTGATTTTTTTGTTGGCTCTTATAAATAGCTTCACCGAGTTTCATTGAAACTTGTATAAGGCTTTGAGTTTTTTTCTTTATATCCTCTGTGTCTGCCCCCTTTAAAGCTTCTTTAAGATCCGTAACACCAGCTTCAATAGCTTTTTTTTCTTCAGCTGAGACTTTATCACCATGTTCTTTTAAGCTCTTTTCAGTTGAGAAAACTATGCTATCAGCTTGATTTCTTGCATCAACACCATCTCTTTTTTTCTTATCGGCCTCTTTGTTTGCTTCTGCATCTTTGACCATTTTATTTATTTCTTCCTCAGATAATCCACCTGAAGCTTGAATTTGTATTTTTTGCTCTTTTCCAGTACCTTTATCTTTAGCAGAAACACTTACGATACCGTTTGCATCTATATCAAAAGTTACTTCAATTTGAGGAGTTCCTCTAGCGGCTGGGGGTATGCCAACTAATTCAAAATTTCCTAAAAGCTTATTGTCAGCTGCCATTTCTCTTTCACCTTGCAATACCCTTATAGATACCGCGGGTTGATTGTCCTCTGCAGTAGAAAATACTTGGCTTTTCTTTGTAGGAATTGTCGTATTTTTATCAATAAGTTTTGTAGAGACGCCTCCTAAAGTTTCTATTCCTAAAGATAAAGGCGTTACATCTAAAAGTAGGACGTCTTTCACATCACCCTGAAGGACGCCAGCTTGAATAGCTGCACCCATTGCAACAACCTCGTCTGGATTTACACTTTTGTTAGGTTCTTTTCCAAAAAAGTTTTTAACTGTCTCGATAATTTTAGGCATCCTAGTCATTCCGCCGACCAAAACGACTTCATTAATTTCTGCAGCAGAAAAACCAGAGTCTTTCAAAGCTGTTTTACATGGACTTAAGGTCCTTTCGATTAAAGCTTGAACTAAAGCTTCTAATTTTGCTCTAGTAAATTTTAGATTTAAATGTTTTGGACCTGACTTATCAGCTGTGATAAAAGGTAAATTAATTTCAGTTTGTGTCGCTGATGAAAGTTCAATTTTTGCTTTCTCAGCTGCCTCTTTCAATCTTTGTAAAGCAAGCTTATCTGATTTTAAATCAATCCCATTATCTTTTTTGAATTCATTAACTAAATATTCAACAATTGTATCATCAAAATCTTCACCACCTAAAAAAGTATCTCCATTTGTAGACTTAACTTCAAATACACCATCACCAATTTCTAAAATTGAAACATCAAACGTACCACCGCCTAAATCATAAACTGCTATTTTTTTTCCACCTTTTTTATCTAGACCATAAGCCAATGAAGCAGCTGTTGGTTCATTTATAATCCTTAACACTTCTAAACCTGCAATTTTACCAGCATCTTTTGTTGCTTGTCTTTGAGAGTCATTAAAGTAAGCAGGAACAGTTATTACTGCCTTTGTAACTGCCTGACCTAAATATTTTTCAGCTGTCTCCTTCATTTTCTGTAGAACAAATGCCGAAATTTGAGCCGGAGAATATTTTTTGCCTTTACCCTCTACCCATGCATCGCCGTTCTCAGATTTAACTATTTTATAAGGAACTTTAGAAATATCTTTTTGAACTGACGGTCCATCAAACTTTCTTCCAATCAATCTCTTGACAGCGAAAATAGTGTCCTCTGGATTTGTTACTGCCTGTCTTTTTGCAGGCTGTCCGACTAGTTTTTCCTCTTTTTCTAAAAAAGCTACTACAGAAGGTGTGGTTCTTGCCCCTTCAGCATTCTCTAAAACTTTAGCTTGCGTACCATCCATTATTGCTACACAAGAATTTGTTGTTCCTAAATCTATTCCTATAACTCTACTCATATTTTCCTTTGTTTACAGTTCCTATATGGGGTTTAAATCTAATTCTACAAGGCGTTTTTTTATTTATTTTTCTCATTATTTTCACCTTTTTTCTTCGAAATTCCTACAAAAGAGGGTCTCAATAATCTTTCACCAAACATAAATCCAGGTTGAATTTCTTGAATAATAGTGCCCGCTTCAGTTTTATCATCTTCTATTTCTAACATCGCTTGATGAAAATTCGGATCGAACATTTTATTTAAACAGTTAATTTTGGTAATTTTATTCTTTTCAAAAGTAGAAATTAAATCTTTTTCAATTATCTCTAAATTTTTGAAGAATTTTTCAAACTCTTTGCTTTTCTTTAAAATCTCATCTTCTTGAATCGATTTTTTTGCTCTCTCTAGATTGTCTAATATAGCCAACATCTCCCTCGCAAAATTGAAACCACCAAAATCAAAAGCATCTTTAATTTCTTTTTCAAACCTTCTCCTTTGATTTTCTGAGTCAGCAAGAGCTCTTAAGAGTTTTTCTTCAGAAACTTTAAGCTTTTCTTCGGCAGAAGGTTCAATTTTTTGCTCACTAACCTCTTCTTCAGTTGAAGACTTTTTTTCTTCATTATTTAAATTTATGTCTTTGTTAGATTTGCTCATATAATTGCTATATAATGGTGAAAAATATAATTACTAGTATCCAATGAAAAAAAACAACATATTGCTTATTGGCACCCATAATAATGGAAAATTCAGGGAAATAAGTAAATTATTAAGTAAAAAGATAAAGAAAATTTCACCTAAAAGTTTAATGATAAAGGCACCTAAGGAAACAGGAAAAACATTCAAATCAAATTCAGAACTTAAGGCTAATTTTTTTTATGAAAAATCAAAAATGGTTTCGTTGTCAGACGACTCTGGGTTAGAAATAATAGCCTTAAATAAAAAACCTGGAATTTATTCAGCTAGATGGGCAAAGAAAAGTGGAAGTTTTAGAAAAGCAATGCTTAAAATTTTAAACATAATAAAAAACAAAAAAAACAGAAAAGCAAGATTTATTTGTAGTTTGTCAATTAAACTAAGCAAAAACAAAATCATTACAACAGAAGGAATTATAAACGGCAATATATCTTACAAAATTTTAGGTTCAAAAGGATTTGGGTATGATCCTATATTTATTCCTAACAAATATAAGGTCACTTTCGGACAAATGAAAATATCTAAGAAAATGAAGATAGACCATAGAAGTATTGCTTTCAAAAAATTGAAAAAGAAATTAAAACTTTATAAATTTTTTATCTGAGACTTTATACATATTTAGTTTTTGTATTAGACGACCATCTATGAAATTGAAAGTTCCAATTTTACCTTTAATATTATCTTTAATCATGAAATCTTTAATTGAAGAAATTTTATAATTTTTTTTATTCCATACGTAATAAATAAGTCCTAAAGCATCATATGTTAAAATTGTAATTTCACTTGGTTGAAGACCATAAGTTTTTGAATATTTTATATTGTATTTTTGGAAGTTCTTTATATCGACTGAAGGATAATATAAATTTTGAATAGAGTTTTCTAAAAATATGCTTTTATCAAACCATTGGTTGACAGTTGTTATCAAAACATCATTTTGATCTACGTCAGAATAAACTAATGAAGTAAGAACACTTTTCAGACTATCACCAAAATCTATGATTATTACAGAGTCAAAATCTACTTTACCAATAGTATATTTTTGTTCCAATCTTTTAAGTTCTAACTTAGAGGCCTCATCTTCCCTTTCCTCAAGTATTTTAACTCTAGATATCAAGTTTCTTTTTCTTTGTTTGTAATTAGTTAGCTTTTCTATATCGCCGGTTAATATTTTTGGATCTGCGCTGTACTTAAATATCTTTTTATTATTAATATTTATATTTTTAATTTTTGAGTCAATTAAAGAAGTGTATTTATTTTTAGGATACATAATAATTGTTTTTTTTCTTTTATTTTTTTTTATAAATTCTTCAATAGATTTCATTTGGGACTCTAAGCTTACTCCAATACTTAAAATGTTACCTTGAACTTTGGGATTTATATTTGAGGGAGAAATAAAAACCATATCTTTATATTTCAACGCACCGTTAAAATCTTCGTGGCTAATTGGTCCAATGACTATTTTTATATTTTCTTCTCTTAATGACTCAATAGATTTCGTAAGCTTTTCCACATTATCAAATCCAGAGTCTCTGGGAAAAATTTTTATGTTATCATCACTTATTTCGTCTAAAGCTAACTGAAGTGAAAGCATTATAGATTGACCCATATCTTTGTATTCTCCACTAAAAGGAGCTAAAAGACCTACCTTTAGAGTTCTTTGGTTTTCGTCTGCAAAAGAGTTAAAATTGAATGATAATAATATATAAATAAAGATAATTATTTTTTTTAACATAATTTTATGAATAATTTAGAAGAAGGTTTATACATTGTTTCAACTCCAATAGGAAATTTAGAAGATATTACACTTAGAGCAATAGAAATATTAAAAAAATCTGACCTCATTCTTTGTGAAGACACAAGACACTCTTTAAAACTTCTAAATAATTTTAACATAAAAAATAAAATGATTCCTTACCATAAGTTTAACGAAAAAAAATCCTTAAATAAAATAATACAATATTTAAAAGAGGGCAAAATTTTGTCTTTAATTTCAGATGCAGGCACACCAGTTTTGTCTGATCCCGGAAATTTGATTATTAATGAATGTATTAAAAATGACTTAAAAATTTTTACAGTGCCAGGACCTTCTGCGATATCTGCTGCAGTAAGCATGTCTGGTTTTGGAGAAAAATTTTTATTTTATGGTTTTTTACCAAAAACTGAAAATGAATTGAATAAATTATTAAAGAGCCTTGAAGTTTGTAATTTTTCATTAGTATTTTTTGTTCCAGCAATTAAAATAAATTTTTACATTAAACACTTTAAAAAACATTTTTCAGACAGAAAGATATTTATCGCAAGAGAAATGACAAAAAAACACGAATCTTATTATAGAGATAGCGTTGATAAAATTAACCTTTTCAAGACACAATTAAAAGGTGAATTAACAATTATTATTTCAAACAGAATCAAAAATAAATTATACACAACTGACTTTGTTAAAATAGAAAAACAAGTTATAAAATATCTTAAAAGTTATACAGTAAAGGATATTGTAGAACTAATGTCTAAAAAAGAACAAGTACCAAAAAAGATTATTTATAATCTTTGTATTAAAAATAAAAAATGAAAGTTTATTTATCAATTTTTTTAGTAATAATTTTCTTATCAAGTTGCTCGCCGGCAGGTCGATTTGGTGCTGGAGTTGACATTACCTTTGATCCTAGAACAATAGGTATGCAAATTGATGATACAATTATGCAAAAAAACTTAGTAGCAAGATTATCTTTAAGTGAAAAAAAATACTTTATAAATATTCAAGTTGAGGTGTTAGATGGCCGAATTTTCTTATCAGGCAAGGTTGATGAACCTGAAGAAAAAATAAAAATTACAAAATTAGCATGGGAAACTAAAGGCGTAAGAGAGGTAAAAAACGCTATTACTATAAAAGGAAGCTCAAATTTTAAGCAAACAGCTAAAGACATTCTCATTACAAGCCAGCTAAGAACAGCTCTGATTTTTAATAAAAAAACTAAAGCAAGAAACTATACTTTAGAGACAATTAATAAAAAAATTTATATTTTTGGTATAGCCATGGATAACGATGAGAAAAAAGAAGTTCTCTCTGAGGCAGAAAAGATATATGATGTTGAGAAGATTATCCCATCTATTTATTTAGCTAGTGAACTTAGTAGAAATAAAATTTAGCTTTTTTTGTAATCTATTACATCTGCCGAATAAGCTGCAATAGAAGCAAGATTTAAAATATCTGATGTAGTTGATCTTAAGGGCGCAACTTCAATAGGTAAATCTAAGCCAATTAATAATGGACCAATTAATTTTGCACCACCAAAAGATTTCATTAATTTAGTTGATATAGCAGCACTATGAAGAGCTGGCATTATCAGTATATTTGCCCTACCTACTATTTTTGAAAAAGGGTAAACATCTTGGTAAATTGGATTTAAGGCTACATCTGGCTGCATCTCTCCATCAAAGTCAAAGTCAACTTTATCATTTTTTAACATATCTATTGCATCTCTAACATGTTTCGTATTTCTAGAAATTGGCTTACCAAATGTTGAGTGAGATAAAAAAGCTACTTTAGGTTCAAATCCAAAAAGTTTTGATACTCTTACGCATGATTTTGAAACCGCAACCAATCTTTCTGAGGAAGGAAAATCTTCAACATTAGTATCTGCTACCAAAACAGTTCGCCCCTTAAATACCATCATTGTCATACCAAAAATTGGCTCACCTTTTCTTGCATCACAAACATGTTTTAATTTTTCTATTGAGGCAGCGTAATGTCTAATATTACCAGTCACCATTGCGTCAGCATCTTTACACGCTACCATAGCAGAACCGAAAGCTATTCTCTCATTTCTAACTAATCGATCTACATCTCGCTCAAGCTGTCCTGTTCTTTGAAGTTTTTGGTATAAATATTTTGTATACTTTTCTCTTTTGTCTTTGTTTGTTGAATTAACAATTTCAATTTTAAAATTTTCATCTAGTCCGATATTCTTTAAAGTCTCTCTTACCCTTTTTTCATTTCCAATTACTATTGGTGTTCCTAACTTATTTTTTCCGAATTCTATAGCTGCTTTTAACATATTTTCATCTTCACCTTCTGCAAAAACAACTCTTTTAGGACTTTTTTTAATGTTTGAATTAATACCTTGCATTAAAGACATTGAAGGATCTAATCTTGCAGCAAGCTGATCTTTATATTGATCCAAATTATCGATTTTTTTTCTTGCTACGCCACTTTTCATCGCTGCTTCAGCTACTGCTGAAGGAATTCTCCTTACAAGTCTAGGATCAAATGTTGATGGTATTATATATTTTTTTCCATACTTAGGTCTTTCCCCTCCATACGCAGATACTACTTCATCCGGAACATCCTCTCTCGCTAATAGTGCTATGGCATTTGCAGCAGCAACCTTCATTTCGTCGTTAATTATTTTAGCTCTAACATCCAATGCTCCTCTAAAAATATAAGGGAAACCAATGAGATTATTAACCTGATTAGGATAATCTGATCTTCCAGTTGCAATTATTGCATCATCTCTCACTTCATTGATTATTTCTGGTTTTATCTCTGGATCAGGATTAGCACAAGCAAATATTATAGGATTTTTTGCCATTGATTTGATCATGTCACGGTTGACAACATCTTTTGCTGACAAACCAAGAAAAACATCAGCTCCTTTAATAGCTTGATCTAAAGTTCTGAATTTTGTTTCAACAGCATGGGCTGATTTAAATTTATCCACATTGTCTCTCCCTTTGTAAATTACTCCTTTTCTATCGCACATAATTACATTTTCACTCTTTACTCCAATTTTTTTAAAGAGATTTGTACAAGCTATTGCTGACGCTCCTGCACCATTCACAACTATTTTAACTTTATCAATTTTTTTTTTGGAAATATCTAAAGCATTTATTAATGCTGCTGTTGTAATAATTGCTGTTCCATGTTGATCATCATGAAACACTGGAATATCCAATGTTTCCTTTAACTTTTGTTCTATAATAAAACAATCAGGAGCAGCGATATCTTCTAAATTTATGCCACCAAAAGTACCTGCAATATTTTTAATAGTAGAAATTACTTCTTCAGTATTTGTGTTATCTATTTCTATATCGATAGAATCTATATCTGCAAATCTTTTGAATAATACAGCCTTTCCTTCCATAACAGGTTTTGAAGCTAAGGAACCAAGATTTCCGAGTCCAAGGATAGCGGAACCATTACTTATTACAGCTACTAAGTTTCCTTTAGAAGTGTAATCATAAGCTTTCGAAGAGTCTTTGAAAATCTCTCTTACTGGCGCTGCTACCCCAGGCGAATAAGCAAGAGATAAATCTCTTTTTGAGATGAGAGGTTTAGACGAATTAACCTCAATTTTGCCAGACTTATTACCTATATGAAAATCTAAAGCCTCTTTATCTGTATAATGATCAATTTTTGATTTTTTTGTCATCGGATTTTGAGTATGTAATATATATGTGAATATATCACTAATAATTTTGTCTTAAATATGAATTTATTATTTTCTACCACTGTATTTAGTTTTTATACGATGTTAAGCCGTGTCCTCGGTTATTTCAGAGATATATTGATAGCAATATTTTTAGGAACTTCGATATATGCTGATGCTTTTTTTGTAGCTTTTAGGCTTCCTAATACATTCAGGAGATTATTCGCAGAGGGTACGTTTAACGCAGCATTTATTCCAAGTTACACTGCAGAAAAAATAAAAGGCAAAAGTCAAGGCAAACGGTTTGCAGATGAAGTTTTGACCTTATTAATTTTAGGACTTTTAACCATAGTTTTAATTGTTGAAATTTTAACTCCGTATGTTGTTTATCTAATTGCTCCAGGTTTTGTAGAAGATAATACTAAATTTGATTTAGCGGTCGACTTAACTAGAATAACTTTCCCTTTTCTAGCATTTGTAAGTTTATCATCTTTTTTCGCAGGAATTCTTAATTCTGAAAATAAATTTGCTGCTGCTGCAGCAGCGCCCATCTTTCTAAATTTAATTTTAATTTTATCTTTGATTATAGCATACTATTTTAAATTAGATTATGCTTTTAATCTATCTTACGGAGTTTCAATATCGGGTTTAATACAATTACTTTTTTTAATTTTCTTTGCATTAAAATATTATCAACCCTCGCTAATTTTAAAAAATAAGGTAAAGCGCAATGTAAAATTCTTCCTTAAGAAACTTTTACCTAGCATTTTTTCTTCTGGTGTTATCCAAATTAGTATTTTAGTTGGAACGATTATAGCTTCTTTTCAAGCAGGAGCAGTTTCTTATCTTTATTATGCAGACAGAGTTTATCAAATAAATCTCGCAGTTGCTGGTATTGCTGTAAGCACAGTATCTTTACCATTACTGAGTAAACTGATTAAAAATAAAAAAACTAACGAAGCAAATAAAATTCAAAATAAATCTTTAGAATTATCTTTATTACTTTCTTTACCTGCTAGTCTAGCATTAATTGTTGGTTCTGAAGAAATAGTTAATGCTTTATTTGGTTATGGATCATTTACAAAAAATGATATTGTACAGACTTCGCTAGCTCTTAAATATTTTGGTTATGGAATACCAGCTTTTGCAATTCTAAAAATATTTGCAAATTTCTTTTTTGCTAGAGACAATACAATGACACCTTTTAAAGTTTCATCAATTATTGTTTTTATCAATATCGCTATAAGTATATTATTTTTTAAACAAATTGGCTTTATCATTATTCCAATTGCAACAACTTTATCTACTTGGATAGGAGTTTTCTATTATTTTTACCTTCTTACAAAAATAGGTTATTTAAAAATAAATTCAAGATTATATATAAATTTTATGAAGATAGTATTTTCCACAACAATTATGACATATGCCTTACAAGAGAGTTTAAATTATTTTGCAAAAAACTTAAGTTATTCTAGTGATTATAAAATTTTATACTTATTATTTATAGTAATCTGCTTAGCTTTATTGTACTTTTTGATCTGTTATTTTTTAAAAGTGTTTAATGTAAGAAGCTTTAAAACAAAATAATATGAAAAAGGAATTAGTATTTTCTGGAGTACAACCAACTGGTAATTTACATCTTGGAAATTATCTTGGAGCTTTAAAAAATTTCGTATTACTTCAAAAAAAAAAGAATTGCTTATATTGTGTAGTTGATTTGCACGCTTTAACTTCATTTCAAAATCCAAAAGAATTGAAATCAAATATCTTAGAAACTACCGCAGGTTTCTTAGCTTCAGGATTAGACTCAGAAAAAAGCATTATCTTCAATCAATCTTCAGTAAGTGGTCACGCTGAACTTGCTTGGATTTTAAATTGTGTTTGTAGACTTGGCTGGTTAAATCGCATGACTCAATTTAAGGATAAGGCTGGCAAAGATAAAGAGAAAGTCAGTGTTGGACTATATATTTACCCAAATTTAATGGCTGCAGATATTTTGCTTTATAAGGCTACACACGTTCCAGTTGGCGCAGACCAAAAACAGCATTTAGAATTATCAAGAGATATTGCCCAAAAATTTAACAATGATTTTAATGCCAAGGACTTTTTTCCGTTACCAGAACCTTTAATTCAAAAAAATATTTCACGTGTTATGAGTTTAAGAGATGGGACAAAAAAAATGAGTAAATCTGAAGAGTCAGATTATTCTAGAATAAATTTGAAGGATAGTTCTGATGAAATAGTGAAAAAAATTAAAAAGGCAAAAACTGATACCGACCCAATTACCGAAAATATTAAAGATTATGAAAAAAGACCCGAAGCATATAATTTATTGAGTATATATTCAGATTTGTCAGGTCAAAAAATTGAGAACACTCTAAATGAGTTTGTCGGGAAAGATTTCTCATTTTTAAAAGTAAAACTATCTGAAAAATTAGTTGAGACAATTAGTCCAATCGGAAACAATATTACAAAATTAATGAAAGATAAAAAACACCTAGAAGATGTATTAAAAAAAGGTAAAGAAAAAGCCAGTATTATTGCTGAGGAAAACCTAAAAAAGATACGTGAAATAGTGGGATTTGTGTAATATATATATCTTATTATGATACATGTTGAACAAACACCTAATCCAGATTCTTTAAAATTTTTATCTCAAAAAATTTTATCTAAAGTTGGAACAGAAGAGTTTAGAAAATCAAATCTAAGCAATATTAAAATTCCTTTCATCAGAGAAGTATTAAATTTTTCAGGAGTTGAACTAATATTAATTTCAGATAATTTTTTAACTGTAAAAAAAGAGAAAAGCACTTCCTGGGATAGCCTAAAACCTATGATTATTTCACATTTAAACGATTACTTTGAAAAAAATGATGATCCTATACTAGTAAAAAATAAGACGGATAAGAAATCTGACGACAATGAAACTATATCTAAAATAAAAGATGTACTAGATACAAAAATAAGACCCGCTGTAGCAAAAGATGGAGGAGATATTAAATTTAAGTCTTTCGACAACGGTGTTGTTAAAGTAGAGTTACAAGGCGCGTGTTCTGGATGCCCTAGTTCAATAATGACTTTAAAACAGGGCGTTCAAAATTTATTAAAACATTATGTTAAAGAGGTTAACTCAGTAGAGGCGATTTAAATGAAGAAAATTGCAAGTTACAGAGATAAATTATTAGAGTTAAGTAGAATTTATAAAATAACAGAAATACAAAATTATATTAAAAGAAAAAAAAATCTCACAACTCAACAAATTGAGCATATTTTAAAAAAAAATAATGTCCCTATACCTAAAGATTTCAACGTAAGTTTTTTTAAAAAAAGCATTTCAAACCCTCTTTCAAAAGCAGGAAAAGAGGTTTCAGGAATTTATAGTGACACAACTGAGGAGGTTGGAAAGTTTTATAAAAGAACGAAAAGAGGAGCTACAGGATTATACGATGATACCACTGGAGGTGTTGGGAATTTCTTTATATCATTGTGGAGAAATTCTGGTAATTTAGGACTTGGCATTTTAAATACAATTCCCAAAGTATTTAACACGGTTTCTAATTTTGTTTCAGATGCATTAGTAAATTTGTTTAGCAGTTTTTATACCTCTGAAGTTGAAAAAACAAAAACTAATAAGTTAATCAAAGGTTTTGGAATTGTGGTCTTTGTATGCGCAATAGGTATTACCTTTTTCACTTTAAAAGAAAACTATGTAGGAAGCGATGTGACTCAATCAGTTCCAGTTGAGAAAGAAAAACTAAAAAAAATTGAAAAACAGAAAGAAGTAAAGAAAAAAATAGAAAAAAAACCCCAAAAAAAAGAGGAGCAAAAACAGGTAAAAAAACCTGAACCAAAAAAAGAGAAATCTCCAAGTCAAGTCACTGAATTAGTGCTACCAAACTTAAATATCAAGACCGAGACTGTTTTAAGCTTATTCGAAGATGTTGAATATGATTTAAAGACTGTAAGATATCAAAAGAGAGTTAAACCAATATACTTCACTCAATTTCCAAAAGATTTAGACGAAATTAAAGATTCTAAACTTAAAAAGGAAACATTTATTAAAATCGTTCTACCTTTAGTGGTTGCTGAAAACGATAAAATTCTAGATGACAAAATAAAATTAAAAAGAATAACTTCAAAAAAAATGACTACTGATAAAGAAAAATCTTGGTTAAGATTAAAATTGAGAGAATATAAAGTAAAAAACTCTGATATTTCAGAATTAAACAAAAGAATGGATATTATACCGGTCTCAATTGCATTAGCGCAAGCAGCAAAAGAAAGTGGTTGGGGTACTTCAAGATTTGCTTTAGAGGGGAATGCAATATTTGGCCAGTGGACATGGACAGGTCAAGGTATAGAACCTTTGAATAAAGGTAAAAATGAAGGTCATAAAATCTTAAGATTTCCAATCCTAAGAGCTTCGGTTAAAGCCTATAAGAACAATTTAAACACTCACAGAGGTTATTCAGAGTTTAGAGAAAAAAGATACAATATCAGAAAAAGAAATAAGTCTATTAGAGGTTTGGATCTTACAGATACTTTAGATAAATACGCACAAACTGGAAAAGAATATACAGATATTTTAGAGCAAATAATAAAACAAAACGATCTATCAGACTTTGAGAAAGTTCAATTAACTAATTCTGTTGTGAAAAAAGATATACAACTTTAATTTAATTTTTCTTTTACTACAAATTGAATACCTAGCCACCTATAAAAACCATTTTTCTCTCTCAAAGAACAGTTTATCCTTCCACGTTCAGTAGTAAACTTTCCCTCTAAATTTACCTCCAATTTATTTTCACTATCCAAACTAATTTTAGAGTTTCTCCATTTATCCTCTTCATTTGAAAAACAATTTATATTTTTTAAATTTTTTAAATCATCAAAAAATTGAATGCTTACTTTTGGTGGATTATTTTCATCTCCAATGTATCTTTCATCTGGCTGAATTGACTTATAAGGAAACGGCAATGTTTTTAATATTGTTTTAAATCTATCAATTTCCCCATACTTTTCATTAATTGGAAATCTTGGCATTTCAAATAAATTTTTAGTATAATCAGTTACACCTGAGTGTTGACCAAAAGCAAATTTAAAACCAAGATCAATAACAATATTTTTTAAATTAGAGCTGTATTCGCCAAATGGATAAGAAAAAAAAGAGGAATTTTTACCAAGTTCTTTTTTAAAGATTTTTATGGATGTTTTCAAATCATCTTTAATTTCTTGTACCTCAAAATCAACAAGGTAATCATGAGTATGGCTGTGATTTCCTATTTCAACAAAATCATATTTTTCTATTTCCCTTATATTCTCCCAGCTCATGTATCCTCTTTTTCCAACTTCTCTAGTGCTCACAAATAATATGAAAGGAATTTCGTTTTTTTTAAGAATTGGCCAAGCGTTCTTGTAGAAAGACTGATAACCGTCATCTATTGTAATAAGTATTTTTCTCTCAGTTTTATTGTTATTTAGTTCATTTTCAAAGTTAGAAGGATTTACAAATCTAATACCGTTTTTTTTGATCAGTTCAATGTGCTTTTTAAAAGCATTAATCCTTATATTTGTTGATGGGTATTTATTTTCTTCAAATCGATGATACATTATAGTAATTATACCAAAGTCATTAATAACTATTTCAGATGAGTGCAAACTTAATTTAAAAGGTAAAAAAAATATAAGAATGATAAATAATTTTTTAATAATTAATTGCACTGGCAAAAATAATTCAATAGGTTTAAAATCTGATCATAAATTTTTTAAAGTAAAATTACAAAATAATATTAACTCTAACAATCTACTTGTTGGTAATATTATTAGCTTGATAAAAAAACATAAAGTCAAATTAAGCAGCAAATACTCAATAATAGTTAATATGGGACCGGGCAGCTATTCTTCTATTAGAATATCTTTATCTGTGGCAAAAGGAATCCAAATAGTGCATGGTTCCAAACTATATGGCTATAAAAGCAATCAATTACCTGAATTAAAACTTGAAAATATTGAGATTTTGATAAAAAATAAACAATTAGAAAATAAAATGGTTAATCCAATATATCAATAAAAGGATTTTAAATAATGAGTGTAATTGAGGAAAAGTGTAAGCAAAAAGGAGTTAGATTGACAGAGCAGAGGCGAGTAATAGCTAAGGTAATGTCAGAGTCAAAGTTGACTTTTGGTTCAAAAGACCATCCTGATGTAGATGAGTTACACAAAAGAGTAAGCTTATTGGATAAAAAAATTAGTATTGCAACAGTATATAGAACTTTAAAACTTTTTGAGGAGTCAGGAATCATAGAAAGACATGATTTCAAAGAAGGTAAGTCCAGATATGAACCGTCAACAGATGAGCACCATGATCATCTTATTGATGTGAACACTGGTGAAATAATAGAATTTGTGGATAAAGATATTGAAGAATTGCAAATTAAAATTGCGAAGAAACTTGGCTATAATTTGGTTGACCATAAACTTGAGCTTTATGGATCTAAAAAAAAAAGATAAATTGAAAAAAAAAATATTTATAAAAACGTTCGGTTGTCAGATGAATGAATACGATAGCAACCGAATATTAGATATCACTAAAAAGATTAATTATTTTCCAACTACAAAAATATCGGAAGCAGATTGTTATATAATTAACACTTGTCATATCAGAGAAAAAGCAACAGAAAAAGTATTTCATGATGTTGGTAGAATTAAAAAAGAATATAGGAATAAAAAAAAACCAATTCTTATAATTACTGGATGCGTTGCTCAAGCTGAAGGGGATTTAATATTAAAAAAAGATCGTTATGTAGACGCTGTTATCGGTCCGCAATCCTATCAATCAATAAATAAAGTTATAAAAGATATAGAAAATAAAAAAAAACAATATGACGTTACAAATTTTGATACAGTCAAGAAATTTGATGAACTAAATTCCACTAGTAATAATAATTCTAAAGTATCATCTTTTTTAACGATACAAGAAGGTTGTGATAAATTTTGTAAATTTTGTGTTGTTCCTTATACAAGGGGTCCAGAATATTCGAGATGTTTTGAAGAAATTTTAGATGAAGCTGATAAGCTGATAAATAATGGATCACGAGAAATAACTTTGCTAGGTCAAAATGTAAATGCTTACTTTAGTAAGAACAAACGTCTGTCTGATATCATATATGCTCTTGAGAAAAAAAAAGATCTGAAGCGAATTCGTTACTATACCTCACATCCCAAAGACATGACTAATGATTTATTAGAAGTACATAAAGATTGTTTTAAACTTATGCCTTTATTGCATCTCCCTGTACAATCAGGCTCTGATAAAATACTAAAAACTATGAATAGAAAACATAATATAAAAGAATATCTTAAAATAATAAATTCTCTTAAAGAAAAAAACCCCAAAATAGAATTTGCTAGCGACTTTATAATTGCTTATCCTGGTGAAAAAAAAGAAGATTTTAATAAAACCTGCAAACTAATGGAAACGGTTAGATTTATAAATTCATACTCCTTTATCTTTAGCCCAAGACCAGGAACACCAGCAAGCGATATGAAAATGGTTGATGAAAAATTAGCTAAAGAAAGACTTACAATATTTCAAAATATTGCTGAAAAAATTAAACTTGATTATAAAAAAAAACTTTTAAATAAGATCGTTAAAGTATTGTTCGAAAATAAAATGACTAAAGAAAAAGAAAAATATAAATATTTTGGCAGAGATGAATACCAAAATCCAGTTATAGTTTATTCAAAAAAAAACATCATCGGTCAGGAAAAGAGAGTACTTATCAAAAAATTTTCCCAACATACAATTTATGGTGAATTAATTAATACTGATAACTTTCTTGCAGCTTAAATATGTCTAAAATAGAAAATTTTGATCAGAATTACAGTCTTAAAAAAATAGACAAGGAAACAATCAATATTAAAGTACATAATAATGACATTCTAGTATCAGTAGTCGGCGAGTTTAATAGTAATTTAAATGAATTAGAAAAATTAACCAAAACAAAAATTTTTTTTAGAGGAAATTCAATTACCATTAAAGGAAATAATGAGGAAATAAATAAAGCTTCAAATGCTATTAAATTTTTAATAAATAAATATTTAAAAACTAACTTAATTGAAAAACAAGATTTAACATTATCAGTAAAAGAAAGAAATATAAATTTGCAATCCAATGTCCATAACTTAGATCAACTAATCAAAACTCCTAAAAAAACAGTTATAGCCAGATCTAAAAAACAATCAGAATATATTAAAGCTTTAACAAACAACGATATAACAATAGCTTTAGGTCCAGCAGGAACTGGAAAAAGTTTTTTGGCTGTTTCAGTTGCTATGACAATGCTTTTTGAAAAAAAGGTAGAAAAAGTGATTTTATCTAGACCAGCTGTGGAGGCAGGTGAAAAATTAGGTTTTTTACCAGGTGATATGAAAGAAAAAGTAGATCCATATTTAAGACCATTATATGACGCGCTTTATGACCTTTTTGGTTTTGAAAAGATTAATAAAAAAATTGATTCAGGTGAAATTGAAATAGCACCTTTAGCATTTATGAGAGGAAGAACCCTTAAAAATTCATTTGCAATATTGGATGAAGCTCAGAATGCTACTTTAACACAAATTAAAATGTTTTTAACTAGAATAGGTGAAAATTCAAAAATAGTGGTAAACGGAGACCCATCACAAATAGATTTAATTAACAAATCTCAATCAGGATTAGTTAAAACTAAAAAAATTCTTAACAATGTAAAAGAAATTAAATTGATAGAATTTGATCATAAAGACGTAGTAAGACATCCATTGGTTACTAAAATTATTAAAGCTTTCAACAAAAATATTAATGATAAAAATTAATGTTATTGTCGAAGACAGAACCTGGCTTAAATTTATAAAACATCCAGAAAATTATTTAAAACGTAAAATAAAAAAAATTCAAAATGATAAATTTTTTGGAAAAAATAAATATTCTTTAAACCTTAAATTATCTGGAGCGAAAGAAATTCAATTATTAAATAAAAGGTTTAGAAAAAAAAACAAATCAACAGATATTTTATCTTTTCCTAATCAAACAAAAATAAAATTAAAAATATTAATAAAGTCAAATCCAGAAATATATTTAGGAGATATAATAATCAACTTAAAAAAGATTAACTCCTTATCAAAAAATTTATTTAAAAGACATTTTGATATATTGTGGATCCACGGCCTAGTCCATTTATTTGGCTATGATCACAAAAAATATAATGACTATAAAAAAATGAATATAATTGAAAAAAAATTAATTAAAAAATTGAACTAGATGATTAATTTTTTTCTCAATAGCAGAATATTACTAGTATTCGTAATCCCGCTTTTTCTTGGTTGCCTTTCAGTCTTATCATTTCAACCATATAATTTTGTAATGATTAATTTTGCTATATTTCCATGCCTTTTTTTTATTTTGTGCAATATTAATAAAAGGTCAAAAAATAAATATAGAAAAAAACCACATTTGATAAATTTGTTTTATGTAGGTTATTTTTTTGGAATAGGTTTTTTTTTAACAGGGACATACTGGATTTCTTACTCTTTACAATTTGATCAATCTTTTAAAAACTTAATACCCTTGACGATTATTCTGATACCTCTGGCTTTGGGTTTATTTTACGGTTTAGGCTCACTTATTTGCGGCAAATATTTAAAATATGATATTAAATCTATCTTATTATTTTGCGCTTCGATTTCTGCAGTAGACTATGTTAGAGCAAAAATTTTTACTGGTTTTCCTTGGAATCTTTGGGCTTATAGCTGGTCATGGTTCACTGAGATTATTCAATTATTGAATCCCATCGGATTATTTGCCTTCAATTTATTAACAATTACTTTTTATAGTATACCTGCAATTTTATTTATAAAAAAAATTAAATACAAAAGTCTGATAATTTTTGTATCACTTACATGTTTTTTTGGTAATTATTTATATGGGAATTACTTACTAAATAATAATAAAATTCAAAATCAAAATTATCTTAATGAAAAAAAATTTATTAATATAAAGATAGTATCTCCAAATTTTGAGTTAAAATACAATTTGTCGGAAAGTGAAACGCTGGATCGAATAAAAAAATTAATTAGATATAGCAATGTTGATAAAAATGAAAGAACTCTCTTTATCTGGCCAGAAGGAGCATTATCTGGAAAATATTTTTTTGAGATCAAAAAATATAAGAATTTAATAAAAGAAAATTTTTCTTCGGAACAACTAATAATATTAGGTATTAATACTTTAGATAAAAAGGAAAATAAATTTTTTAATAGTTTTATTATAATGGATCACAACCTAAATAAGAAATTTCAGTATGATAAAATAAAATTAGTACCTTTTGGAGAATTCTTACCTTTACAAACTAATCTTGAAAAAATTGGACTAAAAAAAATTACAGAAGGTTTTGGATCTTTTAGCAATGGTAATATAACCAAAACTTTCTCCTACGGGAATTTAAACATTATACCTTTAATTTGTTATGAAATAATTTTTCCAGAATTAATTCAAAAGATTAATCTCGATAGTAATTTGTTAATCAACATTTCAGAAGATGGCTGGTTTGGTGAAACTATAGGGCCGCATCAACATTTTTCGAAATCAATATTTAGAGCAATTGAAAGTGACTCTTTTGTTTTGAGATCAGCAAATAAAGGTATTAGTGCCGTAATAAATAATAAAGGACAAATTATAAAGGCTTTAAAGAACAACGAAACAGGTAATTTAGAGTATAAGTTACCTGTGTTAGAAAAAAAAGGAGGAAATAAAAATGATTTGATATTTTTTGCCCTTTTATTTACATATTGTTTTATCTTTTTTAAATATAAAAAAAATGACTGAAAAAAATTATTTATTTACAAGCGAGTCAGTATCCGAAGGTCATCCAGACAAAGTATGTGACAGGATTTCAGATATGGTAGTTGACAGTTATTTATCTAAAGATCCATTCTCTCGTGTAGCTTGCGAAACATTAACAACAACAAATAAAGTTGTATTGGCAGGCGAGATACGTGGACCTAACATTAATAAGAGTGAAATTATTGAAAAGGTAAGAGATTGTATTAAAGATATAGGTTACGACCAAGAAGGATTTTCTTGGAAAGACCAAACGAAAATTGAGTCCCATCTTCATGAACAATCGACCGACATTGCGATGGGAGTTGACTCTAAAGATAATAAAGATGAAGGGGCAGGAGATCAAGGAATTATGTTTGGATATGCATGTAATGAAACTGAAGATTTAATGCCAGCACCTATATTTTACTCACATAAAATATTGAGACTAATGGCTCAAGATAGAAAATCTGGAGAATTAAAAGGGATAGAGCCCGATTCTAAAAGTCAAGTAACCATGGAATATAAAAATGGAAAACCAAAAAAAGTAACTTCCGTCGTTATATCAACTCAGCATTCAAAAGAATTAAATCAAGAAAATGTAAAAGATTTAATTCTTCCTTATATAAACAAATCTATACCTATAGAATTATTAACGGATCTTCAAAAATCGGAAATTTATATTAATCCTACTGGACAATTTATTATTGGTGGTCCAGATGGAGATACTGGTCTAACTGGTAGAAAAATTATTGTAGATACTTATGGAGGAGCTGCACCACATGGTGGCGGAGCATTTTCCGGTAAAGACCCGACAAAAGTTGATCGATCTGCAGCTTATGTTTCTAGATACTTAGCTAAAAATGTTGTTGCATCTGGTTTAACCGATAAATGTTTAATCCAATTATCTTATGCAATCGGAGTTTCAAAACCACTTTCAATATATGTGAAATTAGCTGAAAAAGATCATGATAAAATTACAGAGGTTGAAAAAATTATTAAAAATAATTTTGATTTATCCCCTAGAGGAATAAGGGAGTTGTTAAGCCTAAATAAGCCGATATACGAAATAACATCATCTTATGGACACTTTGGACGAAAACCAACAGATAAAGGTGAATTTTCTTGGGAAAAAACTGATAAAACGTCACTTTTTAAAAAGGTGTAATCTTGAAAAAACCTTAATTTTTCTTTATTAATAGCTAAAATTTTGGAAACTACAAAATGGGCACTAGCCCATTTTTTTTTAGGAGAATTAAAATGTTAAATAGAGGTCTAGATAAACTTGAATTGTTAAGAATTGTTGATGCAGTGGCTAACGAAAAATCAATAGATAAAGATATTGTAATTGGATCAATGGAAAGTGCAATACAAAAAGCAGCTTTAACAAAATTTGGTCATAATAATAACATTCTTGTAAAAATTGATAGAGAAACTGGAAACATTAGCATACAAAAAGTTTTAGAAGTTGTAGAAACAGTAGACGACCCAAGTCGCGAAATAACATCAGAGGATGCGAACTCTATAAACAAAAATAAATCTGAATTATTGAAGGTAGGAGATAAAATTTATGAGGATCTACCACAAATTGATTTTGGAAGAATAGCTGCTCAAAGTGCAAAACAAGTTATTAATTCAAAAGTTCGAGAGGCAGAAAAAAATAGACAATACGAAGATTTTATTGACAAACAAGGACTTATTCTAAGTGGAATTATCAAAAGATTGGAATATGGAAATGTTATTATGGATCTTGGAAAAGCAGAGGGTGTTATTAAAAAGGATGAGCTTATTCCAAGAGAAGTTTTAAAAACTGGAGAGAGGGTTAAGGCATATTGCTACGAAGTTAAAAAAGAATTAAAAGGTCATCAAATATTTTTGTCAAGAGCTCACCCTCAATTTTTAGCTAAACTTTTTTTTCAAGAAGTTCCAGAAATATATGAAGGAGTAATTGAGATTAAATCAGTTGCTAGGGATCCAGGCAGTAGAGCGAAGATTTGTGTCTATTCAAAAGATACTTCGATTGATCCTGTTGGAGCTTGTGTAGGAATGAGAGGAAGTAGAGTACAAACAATAGTAAACGAACTCCATGGTGAAAAAATAGATATTATTAAATGGACTGAAGATTTACCTACACTTATTTCCGAGTCCTTATCTCCTGCTGAGATACAAAAAGTTTTGATAGACCAATCTAATAAAAAAATTGATGTTATACTTAGTGAAGAAAATTTGAGCAAAGCTATAGGTAGAAGAGGCCAAAATGTTAGATTAGCTTCTAAACTAACAAATTTTGAAATTGATATTTTAACGGACAAAGAGGATTCTGAGAGAAGACAAGCAGAATTTAAAGAAAAGACTGAGGCTCTGATTAAAAATTTAGAAGTAGACGAAACTTTGGGGCAGCTTTTGGTTTCTGAAGGTTTTCAAAGTATTGAAGAAATATCGCAAGCTAAATCAGAGGATATTTCAAAAATTGAAGCTATAGATGAAGATACTGCTAAAGAATTAATTAATAGATCAAAAGAAAGCTTAATTAAAGTGAAGGAAGAAGTTGGAAAGAAATTAAAAGAATTAGGTGTAGAAGATGAGCTAATTAATCTTAAAGGGATGACCCAAGGTATGCTCGTTATATTAGGTCAGAAAAATATAAAAAAACTCTCAGATTTTGCAGATTTATCAACTGATGAATTAGTTGGAGGTTTCGATGAAGTAAAAGGTAAGAAAGTACGATTACAAGGTTACTTAGAAGAATTTTCCTTAACTAGAGAGGAGGCAGATCAACTAATAATGTCTGCAAGAAATATTGTATTTAAATAGATTATGGATAAAGAAAAAGAAAAGAAGAAAACATTAACAATTTCATCAAATTTTAAAAAGAAAATTGATCCCAGCTCTTTATCTAAAAAAGAGAATCGAAAATCATTTGCTATTTCAAATGATAAAAAAAACTTGTTTAAAGCATCAAAAGGCCAAAGAAAAATAATTTCACCTGATCAGAACTTCAAAAATCAGGAAAATAGAGGTAAAAAATTTACAAGAAAGTTTATTGAGCAACAGGCTACAAAAGCTTTTATTAAAAAGGACGATAAGCCAACTGGAAAAAGTAAGTTAAAATTAAAAACACCAATAGATAAAAGAGATTTTAAATTGACTGTTTCGAGAGCTCTAAATGTTGAAGAAATTGAGATAAAACAGAGAAGTTTAGCTGCAGTAAAACGAGCTAGATTAAAAGAGAAAAAAAATAGTCCTGAACTGGAAGAAAAAAAGGAATATAAAAAAGTTATCAAAGAAGTCAACATTCCAGAACAAATCACTATACAAGAACTATCAAATAGAATGGCAGAAAAATCTAGTGACATTATTAAATTTCTTCTTAATATGAAAGTAATCGCTACAATTAATCATACAATTGATAAAGACACCGCTGAGTATATTGTTAAAGAATTCGGCCACAAGGCAATTATTGAAAATTCACAACCTGAAGAAATTAATAAAAATAAATCTATGAGTGGTCAGATAGAAAAAAGGCCGCCAGTTGTTACAATAATGGGTCATGTAGACCATGGAAAAACATCGCTTTTAGATGCTTTAAGACAATCTGATATTGTTTCTAATGAATTTGGGGGTATTACTCAACATATAGGAGCTTATCAAGTAAAAGCGAACAAAAACCAATTAATTACATTTATAGACACACCTGGTCACGCAGCTTTTACAGAAATGAGGGCTAGAGGGTCAAAAATCACCGACATAGTTATTTTAGTAGTAGCTGCAGATGACGGAATAAAACCTCAAACAATCGAAGCTATTAACCATGCCAAAGCAGCAAAAGTTCCTATAATTGTTGCGATTAATAAATCTGATTTACCAAACAAAAATATTACTAAAATAAAAAACGATATGATGAGATATGAACTTGTCGCAGAGGAACTTAGCGGCGATACACTATTTGTAGAAGTCTCAGCTACAAAAAAAATAAATTTAGACAAACTTAAAGAAAGCATATTACTACAATCAGAAATCCTAGATTTAAAAGCATCTATTTCAGATAAGGCAACTGGAGTGGTTATTGAGTCAAAAATTGATAAAGGGAAAGGACCTGTTTCAACAATTTTAGTTTCTAATGGCAAATTAAAAAAAGGGGATTATTTTGTTTGTGGTAAAACATGGGGCAAAATTAGAGCCATGATTAATCATGATGGGATTCCTGTAGACGAGGCCTTTCCATCAATGCCTGTCGAAATTTTAGGTATGAATGACACAGCATTTGCCGGAGCGGAGTTTTTAGTAACTGAAAACGAGGAAAAAGCTAAAGAGATCTCAGAGTTTAAAAACAACAATTCCTCTAAAAAGAAAATCATGATTAATGATAAATCAACAATTTTTGACAAGGGTGAAGATAAAGAAGAATTAAATGTCATAATAAAGTCTGATGTTCATGGATCAAGCGAAGCTTTAAAAATGGCAATTGAAAAAATAGTTCATCCAGAGGTAAAGACTAAAATTATTTTATCCGACATTGGTATGATAAATGAAACAGATATATCGCTTGCTAAAGCCTCTAACGCAGTTTTAGTTGGATTTAATGTTAAAGCTAATAGAGAAGCTAAAAAAATTTCAGAGGAGCAAAAAATTGAGATAATGTTTTTTAATATAATCTACGAAGCTATTGAATATATTGAAAAAAGGCTATCTGGCCTGTTAGAACCAGATACCAAAGAAATTTCTCTCGGCTCAGCCGAAGTACAAAAAATATTTAAAGTTTCAAAATTTGGAAAAATTGCTGGCTCTAAAGTTATAGAAGGAGAAATTCAAAACAAATCAAAAGCGAGAATAGTAAGAGACGGTGCAGTAGTATATGATGGTGAAATTTTGAGTATATTTAGAGAAAAAAATGCGGTCAAAGAAGTTAAAAACGGTTTAGAATGTGGAATAAGCTTGAGGGATTTTATAGATTTTAAAGAGAAAGATATTATAGAGTCTTATCAAATACAAAAAATTGAGAGAACTATATGATCAATAATAATTTATCAAATAAAGGGTTTTCTCAAAGACAATTGAGAGTAGGGGAGCTAGTAAAACAAAGCATTGGAGAAATTTTCATTAAAAATGAGACAAAGATTTCGTCATTTAATTCACGAATAATAACGGTAACAGAGGTAAGAATGACCCCAGACTTGAAAACCGCTAGGGTTTATGTGATACCACTAGGTGGAATAGATATGAAAGAAATTGTAGGAGTATTGACTGAGAACGCGCATCTTGTTAGAAAAGCTCTGTCAAAAAAGCTAAGTTTAAAATTTCTTCCAAAACTCAACTTTATTGAAGACAACTCTTTCGAATATGCAGAAAAAATTGAAAAGTTAATTAAAGAAAATAAAAAAAGTGAAACAGAAAAAAAAAGATATAATTAAGTCATTAGCTATTAACAAATCTGATGTCGGTTCAGCAGAGGTGCAGATTGGTTTATTAAGTAATAAAATTGAAAAATTGGCAGTTCATTTCAAAAAATTTAAAAAGGACAAACACTCTACTATAGGTTTATCAAAGTCAGTAAATAAAAGAAAAAGATTATTAAGTTATCTTAAGAAGAAAAAACCTGACTCATATGAAAAGATAATAAAACAATTGAGTTTAAGAAAATAATGTTTAAAATTCACAAAGAAGAAATAGATTTTGGTGGAAAAAAGTTAATCCTAGAAACTGGTAAGATAGCAAGACAAGCCGATGGAGCAATAATAGCTAAGCTTGGTGAAACAGTTGTTTTAGCTACAGCTGTTGGTGCAAAAAGACTTAATGAAGGTCAAGATTATTTTCCTTTATCAGTTAATTATCAAGAAAAATATTATGCTGCTGGAAAAATTCCTGGAGGATATTTTAAAAGAGAAGCTAGGCCGACTGAGGCTGAAACATTAATATCTAGATTAATAGATAGACCTATAAGACCTTTGTTTCCATCTAGTTTTATGAATGAGGTACAATTATTACCAACAGTTTTATCCTACGATGGGGAAAATCAGCCAGACATTCTCTCTATTATTGCTTCTTCAGCAGCCTTATCAATTTCAGGTCTCCCTTTTCAAGGACCAATAGCTGCAAGCAGAGTAGGTTTCAAAAATGGAAAATATTTATTAAATCCATCTCAAGAAGAATTGAAAACCTCAGAACTTGATCTAGTTGTTGCAGGAACAAAAGATGCTGTATTGATGGTAGAGTCTGAAACTTCAGGATTATCAGAAAAGATAATGTTAGATGCAGTAAAATTCGGTCATGAAAACTTTATACCAGTGATAAATTTAATCGAAAAGCTAGCAAAAAAAACAAGCAAACCTAAATGGGAAATAGAAGAAATTGACAATTCAGAATTAAAGAAAAAAATAGCTAAAGAATTTGAAAGCGATCTTAGAAAAGCATTTAAAGAGGTTGATAAGAAAAAAAGGTCAACAGCAATTTCAGAAATTGATTCTAAATGTAAAGAAATGTTTAAAGATGATGAAAATGTTACAGAAAATCAAGCCATGGCTCAATTAAAATCCCTTGAAAAAGATATTGTAAGAACTGCAATTTTAAAAGATAAAAAAAGAATTGACGGTAGAGGACTTGCGGATGTACGAAAAATTGAGTGTGAAGTAGGTGTTTTACCAAGAACACATGGATCAGCTTTATTTACAAGAGGTGAAACTCAAGCTTTAGTGGTCACAACGTTAGGCATGTCTGATGATGAACAGAGACTTGAAAGTTTAGACGGTATGCAACGTTCAAGTTTCATGTTGCATTATAACTTCCCGCCCTTTTCAGTTGGTGAGTGCGGTAGAATAGGAACAGGTAGAAGAGAAATAGGTCATGGTAAATTAGCTTGGAGAGCCATAAACTCATCGTTGCCATTAAAAGAAAATTTTCCATATACTCTAAGAGTAGTATCTGAGATTACAGAGTCTAACGGATCATCCTCAATGGCAACGGTCTGCGGAACATCTTTATCTTTAATGGATGCAGGGGTGCCAATTAAAGAACCCGTTGCAGGAATAGCTATGGGTTTAATTAAAGAAGGGGAAAAGTTTTCAGTTTTATCAGATATTTTAGGAGACGAGGATCATTTAGGCGATATGGATTTTAAAGTAGCAGGAACTAAAGATGGTATCACATCTTTACAAATGGACATAAAGATAACAGGAATTACTTTTGAAATAATGGAACAAGCTTTAAATCAAGCCAAAGCTGGAAGAGAGCACATTTTAGGTGAAATGAGTAAAGCGATTAAAACATCAAGAAAGGAATTTTCAAAACACACACCAAAAATGGAAACAATTAAAGTTGACAAAAAAGATATAGCCACAGTAATTGGAAAAGGTGGTGCAACTATAAGAGAAATAGTAGAAAAATCTGGTGCTAAAGTTGATGTTAAAGACACAGGAGAAGTAACTGTTGCAGCCCCCGATGAGAAATCAAGAAACTCTGCTATTGAAATTATAAAAGGTTTGATAGCAAAACCTGAGGTAGGCAAAATTTATAAAGGTAAAGTAGTAAAAATTATGGAATTTGGGGCTTTTGTAAATTTTCTTGGAAAACAAGACGGCTTAGTTCATATTTCTGAACTTGCGGGTAAAAGAGTAGCTAAAGTGACTGATGTTGTAAAAGAAGGTGATGAAGTATCGGTTAAAGTTCTTGGTTTTGACAGAGGAAAAGTAAAACTTTCTATTAAACAAGCCGTAGCTTAAATCATTTAAATTTTGTACTCAAAATTTTGAGTTTCCTTATTGACTTGAAGTTCGACAGCGCCGTTTCTTAAATGAAAATTTCTAGCCATATCGGTTAATGGAGAAAGAGTAACTAATCTATTTAAGTGATTAGATTTTTTTATTTTTTTAAATACCTCTTTAACAATAAGTTTACCACCTCCCTTTTTTTTAGACCATACCGTGTAAGCTATGGCTATCTTACCAACTTTCTGATCTCTTCTTATACTTTGTAAGTGTGCATCTTTTGTCATTAAATCTAATTCTTTTACAGATTTTGGTATTTCATTTGTAAATCCGAAACACATTATAGCGCAAATTTCATTTCTAAATTTTACACCATAAATTTTACGTCCATAACTAGTCCTAAAATCGTTATTAAGCTCAGGTCTAATCGGGTCTTCCTCTGGATTACAAGATTGAAGCTCAACAAGTTCAGCTCCTTTAACCCAATCAAAGAAGTTTTCAAATTTTTCTCTAACCTTTTTGTTCAAATCTTTCATTTTTAATCTTTATTTCTAATCTCTTTAAGTTTTTTCGGGTTTTCTATTTATGCAATTTAGTAATGTTATTTTCGCAAGTTAGGATATGTTTTTTGGATCTGGCATTCCTACTTTGTTATATCCAGCGTCGACATAGTGTATTTCTCCGGTAACACCACTAGCTAGATCACTTAATAAGTAAAGTGCTGAGTTACCCACATCGTGAATATCAACGTTTCTATTTAAAAAAGAATGATCCTCATTCCATTTGTAAAGAAACTTTGCATCTCCTATTGCTGATGCTGCTAAAGTTTTAATAGGTCCTGCACTTATAGCATTTACTCTTATTTTCTTTTGTCCAAGATCTCTTGCTAAATATTTTACACTAGCTTCCAAAGCAGATTTACAAACCCCCATCACATTATAATTTGGAATTGCTTTAGAGGACTCATACGTAAGAGTTAACATGCTCCCACCTTTTTTCATTATTTTTGAAGCTTCCTTGGCTACTTCTGTAAAGGAAAAACATGATATAAGCATGCTTTTAAGAAAATTTTCTCTTGTTGTATTTAAATACTCCCCTGACAACTCTGATTTATCTGAGAAGGCAACTGCATGAACGACGAAATCAATTTCACCCCATTTAGATTTAATATCTTCAAAAAGTTTTCTAACGTCATCATTTTTTTCAACATTACAACTAAAAGTAATTTTTGAATTAAGCTTTTCAGCTAAAGGTATAACTCTTTTTTTTAATGCATCACCTAAGTATGTAAAAGCTAGTTCAGCCCCAGCCTCCGCAAGTTTTTGTGAAATTCCCCATGCAATTGATCTTTCATTTGCAACTCCCATTATCAATCCTTTTTTACCCTTCATTAAACTCATAATTATACTTTCTCAAAAATTAATGCAGCGTTAGTACCACCAAAACCAAAACTGTTTGACATTACTACATTAAGTGATGCTCCTTTTTCAGTTTTAGTAACGATAGGAAATTTTTTAGCCACTTCATCCATTTCATTTATATTTGCAGAGCCAGTAATAAAATTGTTCTTCATCATGATTAAACAATAAATAGCCTCATGAACAGACGCAGCACCTAAAGGGTGTCCAGATAAAGATTTTGTAGAACTAATTTTAGGAATTTTTTCTCCAAAAGTTTTTTGAATAGCTTTTAATTCAGTAATATCACCAACTGGAGTAGACGTTCCATGGGTGTTTATATAATCAATTTTATTTTTAGAAGTAGCAATTGCCATTTGCATACACCTTACTGCACCCTCTCCAGATGGCGCTACCATGTCATATCCGTCAGATGTGGCACCATAACCAGTCAACTCAGCATAAATTTTTGCTCCTCTAGCTTTTGCTCGTTCATACTCTTCAAGCACCAACACACCAGCTCCTCCAGCAATTACAAATCCATCTCTGGTTTTATCATAAGCTCTTGAAGCAGTTTCAGGTTTTTCGTTGTATTTTGAAGATAAAGCAGTCATCGCATCAAACATTGCAGTCATTGCCCAATGAACTTCTTCACTTCCACCCGCAAAAATAATATCTTGTTTTCCCATTTGAATTAATTCCATTGCATTTCCAATACAGTGTCCACTGGTTGCACATGCTGAACTCATTGTGTAATTTGTCCCTTTAATTTTAAAAGGTACAGCAAGTGTTGCTGAAGCTGTACTACCCATAGTTCTGGGCACAATAAACGGACCCATTAACTTTGGTGTTTTTGCCCTAGTTTTATCTGCAGCAAGAATTACATTTTCAATTGATGGTCCCCCTGAACCCATTATAATTCCAGTCTTAAAGTTGCTTACCTCATTTTCATTTAAACCAGAGTCTGAAATTGCTTCCTTCATAGCAACATAATTGTAAGCTGAACCAGAACCCATAAATCTAATTGTTTTTCTGTCCACAAAATCTGAAAGATTTAAATTTGGCTTACCATGTACATGACTTTTAAGATTATGCTCTTTATATTCTTCAGCATAAGAAATACCCGACTTTGAATTTATCAGCGATTGGTGAACTTCTTCCTGATTATTACCAAGACAAGATACTATACCAAGACCTGTAACAACTACTCTTCTCATGATTTAAATAAACCTACTTTTAAATTTTCTGCAACGTAAATTACTTTTCCGTCAGCATCCAAAGTGCCATTTGCCAATCCTACTACAGCACCCTCCTTTTTTAAAATTCTTTTTATATTAATTTTATATGTAGCCATCTTAATTTTTTTTAATACTTCACCAGTAAATTTAACTGTGCTTACGCCTAAAGCCCTTCCTTTTCCTGGTTCTCCAGTCCAACCAAGGTAAAAGCCAACTAATTGCCACATAGCGTCTAATCCAAGACATCCAGGCATTACAGGATCATTTTGAAAGTGACATTTAAAAAACCATAGATCATCTTTAATGTCTAATTCTGCTTCCAAATATCCTCGTTTAAAAGATCCAGCATTATTTTCAATTTTGGTAATTCTATCAAACATAAGCATAGGAGGCAGAGGTAATTTTGCATTGCCTTCTCCAAAAAGGATACCTTTCCCACAGTTAATTAAATCTTGATAATTATAACTATTTTTTTGCCTCATTTTTAGAATCTGGTTTTACTTGATTAAAGTAAGTAATTATATATAAATAGTTAAAACTTATAAAGTAAACAAAATCAATGATTATCAGTGATAATTTAAAAATGTATGTTCAAAAACTAAGATCATCAAATCTTAGACCCACAAAACAGCGGCTAAAAATTTGCCAGTTTTTATTTAATAGAGAAAAAACTTTTCATTTTACAGTTGAGATATTAAATAAAAAAATAAATAAAAATAGGGGTACGAAAGTTTCTTTGGCAACAATTTATAATACAGTCGAGGCATTTACTAGCGCTGGGTATTTAAAAGAAATTTTAACTAGCAAAAATAAAAGTTATTACGATACGAACACTAAGTCGCACCATCACTTTTATGATGAAGGGAGCAAAGAACTTACTGATATTCATTATAGTCAAATTAAATTAAGTAAAGTCCCAATCCCTCCAAAAGGCAAAAAGATCAAAAATCTTGAAGTTGTAATTAGAATTCAAAAATAATTATCTTTTATTGACTTTCTAGTTTAGAATTATTATAAACTATAAAAGCTATATAATATGAGTACAGAATTTAAAAAAAATGGTAATGGTAAATGTCCCGTGATGCACGGTGGAATTACAAAAGCAGGCGAGTCCAATACTGCAAGACTTTGGCCAAATAGTATAAATTTAGATATATTACATCAACATGATACTAAAACTAACCCTCTCCCAGGATTTAACTATAGAAAAGAAGTAAAAAAATTAAATTTTAAAGCCTTAAAAAAAGATTTGTTAAAATTAATGACTGATAGTCAAGAATGGTGGCCAGCAGATTTAGGAAGTTATACAGGTTTAATGGTAAGATTAACTTGGCATCAAGTAGGAACTTACAGAGAATTTGATGGTAGACCAAATGTTGGTTCTCACAGGTTTTCTCCACAAGACTCTTGGCCAGACAATACAAATCTAGATAAAGCAAGACGTCTTCTTTGGCCAATTAAAAAAAAATATGGAAATAAATTAAGTTGGTCAGACTTAATGGTTCTTGCTGGAACCATGGCTTATGAAAAAGCTGGATTCAAAACTTTTGGTTTTTCATTTGGTAGAGAAGATATATGGGGACCAGAAAAAGATGTTTATTGGGGCAAAGAAACAGTTCCACTAGCTGTTAATAGATATGGTAATCCACAAGATCGTTCTTCTCTCGAAGCTCCACTTGCAGCATCACATTTTCAACTTGTTTATGTAAACCCTGAGGGCGTAGAGGGCAATCCAGATCCAGTAAGAACGGCGATGGACGTTCGAGAAACTTTTGGTAGAATGGGTATGAATGACGTAGAAACAGCAGCACTTACTGTTGGAGGTCATTCTATAGGAAGAGCTCATGGTAATGGAGACCCAGCTAATCTAGGTCCGGAACCTGCAGGAGCTAATATTCACGAACAAGGATTTGGATGGAATCAGAAAAATGGAACTGGAGTTAATCAAATTACTTCAGGCCTTGAAGGAGCTTGGACAACTAATCCTGATAAATGGGATCATCAGTACTTAGATCTTTTACTAAATTATGAGTGGGAAAGTAAAAAAAGTCCAGCAGGAGCATGGCAGTGGGAACCTATTAATCTTGAAGAGGAAAAAAAACCAGTTGATCTAGGTGATCCTACAAAAAAAGCTAGATTAATGTTTACTGACGCGGACATGGCTATGGCTATGGATCCAGAATACAGAAAAATTTCTGAAAAATTTTATAAAGACCCTAAATTTTTTGAGGACTCATTTGCTCGAGCTTGGTTTAAATTAACCCACAGAACAATGGGAAATAAAGAAAATTATATTGGTCCTTGGGCTCCCAAAGAAGATCTTCTCTGGCAAGGCAATGTTTTTCCTCCAAAAAAGAAATATAACATAAATAAAGTTAAAAAAATGATTGTAGATAGCAAACTAAGGGCTAGCGATCTAATCACAATAGCTTGGGATAGCGCTAGGACATACAGAAGAACTGATAAAAGAGGTGGAGCTAACGGGGCAAGAATTCGATTAGCACCAATGAAGGACTGGGAAGCTAACGAGCCAAAAAAACTCTCAAAAATATTAAAAGTTTTGGAAGGCATAGCAAAAAAAACAGGAGCTACAGTGGCCGATACAATTATTCTAGCAGGAAATGTAGGGTTAGAAAAAGCAATAAAAAAAGCTGGTTCCAAGGTTAAAGTTCCATTTAATCCAGGTAGAGGGGATTCTTCACAAAATCAAACTGAGATTAAAAATTTTAAGTGGCTAGAACCTTTGCATGATGGATTTAGAAATTATGTAAAATCAGACTATTCCGTTATGTCAGAGGAACTTTTATTAGAGCGTGCTTCTTTGATGGGGCTAACTGCAAAAGAAATGACCTGTTTAGTCGGTGGAATGAGAGTGTTAGGAACAAACCATGAGTCCGCAAGAAACAAGGGTGTATTCACGGATAAAATTGGTGCTTTAACAAATGACTTTTTTATTAATTTAGTTGATATGAAATATACTTGGAAACCAACAGGAAAGAACTCTTACGATATTATTGATCGCAAAACAGGCAAAATTAAGTTTACAGCATCCAGAGTAGATTTGGTTTTTGGTTCAAACTCAATACTTCGATCTTATGCCGAAGTATATGCGCAGGATGACAATAAAGAGAAATTTGTTGAAGATTTTGTTGCAGTATGGGTGAAGATAATGGATGCAGACAGACCAAATTTAAAAAAATTGAATTAATATGACTGAACTTACACAAGGTATTCACGGAGCAGCTAAGAGAATATACGAAAATAATAAAGGTTCACTTTTAAGAACTCTTGTATACACTATAGGTCATTTTGCTATCGCCATAACCGTTTTAATGTTGATTGCAGACGTTTCTTTTTCCATTGCTTTAACAGATGCTATTGTTGAGCCGCTCGCTAATACTTTTTGGTATTTTTTATTGGATAAGTTTTGGGCTTCAAAAATTAAATCAAACTAGTTAAAGCTTACCCCAAATCCCATCTTTTTTTACCCATCCTGAATAATTTTCAGTTTTGATTTTACACCAATTTTCCTTACATTTTGAAATTATGAGTAATCGTCCTGCCCCAATATTTGCTAAAGGTTTTGAGAACACAGTAGGTCTTTTATATAAAACTTTTTCTCTAATAGTTATCCCAGATTTTTTTTTGGATAACTGTGAAATATGTATCCAGCCAGAATTATTTTCATGATCTTGTACCTTTCTAAAATTATCTGACTTTTCTTTAACTAAAACTGGTAAATATTTTTTTTTATATATTATTTTTATAGGGTAATCAAAAGAAGGACCCAATCTTAAATTAACCTTATCGTTTCTCAAAGATAAAAAGTAATCATCACTTGCAAGTAAACTTAGAAAAAAAAAATAGAAAGGTATAATAAATTTTAACATTGATTTTTACATTTTTTGTTTTTGCTTAAACTCACTTTTCTAAAATTCATTTTGATTGAGTCAAAAATAATCATTTTTTGTCCCATATCTGACTTAAAGTTTAGTATTGAATTTAAAACTTCATTAGCCTGTAAAGTTCCCATAACTCCAGTAATTGTGGGCGTAACTCCCTCAGTATCACAATTGTTATTTTGAGACGGAATTTCAGGCATAAAACATCTATAACATGGTGTTTTTTTTCTAAAATCAAACTTGAATATATGTCCATCAAATCCACTCACTGCTGCAGATATTAAAATTTTTTTTTTCTTTAAACTAAAATCGTTAATTAATAACCTAGTATGAAAATTATCTGTTCCGTCACAAATAATATCAAAATTTTGAATTAATTTTTCTATATTACTTTTATTCACTTTAAATTTATAAGATTTAATTTTTGATTTATTATTAATTTTTTTTATTTTTTTTTTTGCTATATCAACTTTATACTTTCCAATATCTTGTGTGTTGAAAATAATTTGACGATTTAAATTTGATAATTCAACTTTATCGTAATCTACAATACCAATTGTGCCAACACCCGAACTTGCAAGATATACTGACAAAGGACACCCTAGACCACCCATACCAAAAATCAGTACTTTGGAGGACTTTATTTTTTTTTGACCAATGATACCGAATTTTTTTAAGATTATTTGTTTAGAAAATTTTTTGTATTCGTTGTTAGAAATTCTCATACTAAATTATTCATTTGATAAAATGTTTATTTAAAATATTTAATTAAGACTTTTGTCATTAATTAATAATTCGTTTATAATTTTTTCAGATATTACCGATGCAATAAAACTTTTTTTATTTTTTTTTATATTTGAAATTTTACCATCTGAGCGAATTATAGTTACCTCATTGAAATCTTTATTGAATCCTATATCTTTTTTAGATACGTCATTTGCTATTATCCAGTCAGCATTTTTGTTCTTTAATTTATTTTTTGAGTTTTGCAAAAGTTTCTCAGTTTCAGCTGAAAATCCTATAACAAGTTTCGGGCGAAATCGGTTATTTTTTCCAATATAATCTAAAATATCCACGGTATAGTCCAAACTTAAATTTTCTTTTCTTTTACTTTTTTTAATTTTATTTTTTTGGAAAACAGATGGTTTGTAATCTGAAACGGCAGCAGTACAAACGGCCACATCAACGGATAAATTTTTTTTTACAGCTTTTAACATTTCGTCAGAAGTTTTTACTTTAATAATTTTCAAGCCTTTTTCAATTTGTAGGTTTGATGGCCCTGCTATCAAAGTAGTTTTAATACCTCGACGTTTTAAAGCTAAAGCTATTTCATACCCTTGTTTTCCACTCGACTCGTTAGAAATAAAACGAACAGGATCTAAATATTCCCTTGTTGGGCCTGTAGTCACTAAAGCTTTATAATTTTTATTTTTAACAACGTTTCTTCTTAAAAAATAATTTTTAACTTCTTTAAATATTTTTTTTGGACTAAGCATTTTCCCTTTTCCGAATTCACCACATGCCATCAGACCTTCAGTGGGTCCTAAAAATTTGTAGCCATATGTTACTAATTTTTTACAATTTTCTTGAGTGGCCCTATGACCCCACATTCTTACGTTCATAGCAGGAACTAAAATTATATCTTTGTTTGATGCTAGCATAATTGTTGTAGCAAGATCTTCAGCTTTTCCATGGCTTAATTTGCTAATTAAATTAGCAGTTGCTGGAACTACTAAGATTAAATCTGCCCATCTAGAAAGTGATATATGATCTATTTCAGCTTCATTATTTTTATCAAATAAGTTCTCATACACTTTTCCCCCTGATAACGATAAAATTGATAAGGGCGTAACAAATTGCCTTCCACTTTTTGTTAACACTGTTTTAATTTCAAATCCGTCTCTTTTAAGTAGCCTAATAAGATCTAATGATTTGTAAGCAGATATACCACCTCCAACTACAACTAATATTTTTTTATTTTTTAGTTCCATCAATATAATTAAAATACTACTAATGATAAAATTACAATACCTAAAATTGAAATTAATATGTTGTTTCGGAAACTTGTTAATCTTAACCTTTCTATTTCAAGAGAGGAACTACCACTATTGGTTAGGTTTAATTTGCCTTCAGCGATTAATTGCAAGGCGTGATTTGCTTTATCCATAAAACTTGGAAGATCAGGTATTCTTTTTAAAATTTCACTCGAAGTATCAATTGCACTCGAAAAGGTTGCCTTGGGCCCCTTTAAATTCGCTAACCAATTTTCTAGAATAGGTTTTGAGACATTCCATATGTTAGTTTCAGGATATAATTTCCTAGCAACTCCTTCTACAACCACCATAGTTTTTTGGAGTAACAAAAGTTGTGTTTGTGTTGCCATATTAAATTTTTCAGTAATCTCAAATAACTGTGAAAGTAAATTACCACCAGATATATCTTTAATATTTTGTCCAAATATTGGCTCACCTACTGAACGCAATGCTTGCGCAAACTCTTCTTTAGAGGCTGTGTTAGGAACTAACCCTGCCTGAAAATGAACCTCAGCTACTTTGACATAATCCCTTTTTATAAACCCATAAAGTATTTCAGCTAAATATTTTTTATTATGTTTATCAAGTCTGCCCATTATACCAAAATCTACAGGAACAATATTTCCATCATTATCCACAAATAAATTTCCTTCGTGCATGTCAGCATGAAAAAAACCATCCCTTACTGCTTGTCTTAAAAAATGTTGTATTAAATTTTCAGCAATTCTTTGTAAATCTATGTTTTTATTCTTGAGGGAAATATGATCTCTTATTGAAACTCCTTTAACCCTATCCAATGTTAATACTTTCTTTGATGTATATTGCCAATATATTTGGGGAACTTTAAATCCATTATCGTTCTTAGTATTTTCAAATAATTCATTAGCCGCTGCAGCTTCAAATCTTAAATCCATCTCAATATTTGTGATTTCTCTTAAAAGATGAACTACTTCAACCAATTTCAGTCTTTTGGTTTTTTTTAGTGTACTTTCAATAATATAAGCGAATAACATTAATGCGTCTAATTCTTCATTAAAAATTTTTTCGATATCAGGTCTTAAAATTTTTATGGCTACTTCTCGTTCTTTATTATTAATTTTTATTTTTGCTAAATGTACTTGAGCTATTGATGCAGCAGCGATTGGCTCTGAAATATCAATAATTTTTTCAAATTGATCATGTCCTACCTCTCTTTTTAGTACTCTCTTAGCCTCTTCAAAATTAAATGGTGGAAGTTTATCTTGTAACTTTTCCAAATCATTAGCAAGTTGACTTCCAATTATGTCTGGACGAGTAGCAAGAAATTGTCCTAATTTAATGAATGTAGTTCCCATGCCTTCAAGTGCATCACATAATTTTTCACCAGATGATTTTGATTGATTTAAATATGTTTTTTGTGAACCAATAGATATTAAATCAAAAAATATTTTTAGGGTCACAGGTAATTTATATAATTGATTAATTGTATCTAATGCACCAGAAGAAGCTAATTTTCTTGCAATTTTAATTAATTGTAAAAATCTTTTAATCATTATTCGATTTTCCAACCAGAGTGTATCGCAGCCACACCATTTGTAAGATTTCTATGCTTCACATCGATAAAACCAGTATTAAAAAGTTTTTGAGTGAATTCATCTTGACTATAAAACTTTTCGATACTTTTTACTAAATAATCATATGGCATCTCACTCCCTGCAATTAATTTTCCAACAGAGGGTATAACCCTAGAATATTTTTCATAAATACTTTTTAAAATTTCATTCTCAACTTTAGAAAATTCAAGACAAAAAAATCTTCCGCCATTCTTTAAAACTCTATGAGCTTCTTTTAAAGATTTATCTAGATTTGTAACATTTCTTATGCCAAAGCTTATAACATAATAATCAAAACAATTATTTTTAAAGGGTAAACTTTCAGCTGATGATAATACCCAATTAATATTATTTAAATGTTTTAATTTTTTTTCTCCCTCTAAAAGCATTTTTTTATTTGGCTCTACACACTCAATTTTGCACTGATTGTTAGTATTATTTGAACAAAGTTTTGCTATATCACCTGTACCAGATGCAACATCAATAATCTTATTATCTTTTGATGGGTTTATCCAAGAAATAAGATTTTTTTTCCATATCCTATGTGTTCCTAGTGACATAATATCATTCATCAGATCATATTTGTCATAAACTTTATTGAAAACTTCTTTAACTAGTTTAGATTTATCTTCGTAACGTAAATTCATAATTAATTATATGCCAGAATTACCTGAAGTTGAAGTTGTTAAAAAGGCGCTAAAAAAGACTATATATGATTTAACAATAAAAAATATAGAAATACGTAATAAATTTTTAAGATATGAAATTGATGAAAAAATGATGAAAAAAATGATCAATTCAAAAGTTTTATCTGTGACTAGAAGATCGAAATATATTTTGATCAATTTAAATAATAATTTTACAATTTTGTTTCATTTGGGAATGACCGGTAAAATTATTGTGTTTAAAGATAACAAAAAATATAAAACAAGCTTTTATTATAAATTGCATGAAAATAAGTTGAAACATGATCATTTAATAATAAGTTTTAATAGAAATATTTCCCTTTTGTATAATGACGTAAGAAAATTTGGTTTTATAAAAATTCTAAGAACTGACAAAGTTTTTTTAACCTCACATTTAAAAAAACTTGGACCAGAACCATTATCAAAAAAATTTAATGTAAGTTATTTTAAGAAGCAATTAAAAGGAAAAAAAATTTTTTTAAAAAACCTGTTAATGGACCAGAAATTTGTTGCTGGCTTAGGCAATATATATGTTAATGAAGCTATGTTTTTCAGCAAAACAAATCCAAAGATAAGATTAAATAATCTGCCTCATAAAAAAATACAAAGTTTAGTTAATGAGATAAAAAAAGTCATAAAAAAAGCAATAAATGAGGGAGGCTCATCAATTAAAAACTTCAACAATACAGAGGGCGAAAAAGGTAACTTTCAGCAATTTTTTAATGTTTATGGAAGACAAGGTAAGTATTGCACTCAGTCCAATTGTAAAGGAACAGTTAAAAGAATTAAGTTATCGAACAGATCAACTTTTTTTTGCAATATATGTCAAAAATAATAAGTTGACCAGGATTTGTTGGGCATATATACAAATTATCTATTATGCCAAATACAAAATCAGCAATAAGGAGAGTTAGGAGAGTAAAAAAACAGACTTCAGTTAACAGAGTTAGAAAAAGTAAATACAAGTCTACGGTTAAACAAATGGAAACGATATTAAAAAAAGGTGATGAAAAGTCAGCAAAAAAATTCTTTCCAAAACTTCAATCAATTCTAATGCAGGTTGCTAAAAAAGGTATTGTTAGTAGAAAAACTGCTGCTAGAAAAATTTCTAGATTCTCAAAAAAAATTTACAAAAGATAAACAATTTTAAGTTGTTAATTTACTCGCCTATTTAGTTTTTAAAACTAAATATAGATTTAATTTCTGTTAAGGGTTGTAAATTAAAAATTTCTATCAACACGCTAAGTCTACAACCACAAACGATTTTTTTTTTGAAATTTAAAAATAATTCTTGAAAGTTTTTTGAAAATAAGGTTTTTAAAGTTTCAAGCAAGTTAACTCATGAAAAATAAAATAACCAAACAAGAAAACATTTTTCTTTCCGAAGAAGAAAAAACAATTAATTGGGTTGATTTACAATCTGAGTTTAAAAAGAATTTTGGCTCTGAAATTTACAGCAGTTGGTTAAAAGACATAACTTTAGTAAAAGAATTCAACGATTACTTAATTTTAGGTGTTCCCACAAGATTTTTTAGAGATTGGATAGTTTCAAGATATCTGGATAAGATTTTAGAACTCGTAAAAAGCTTTAAGCTAAGCCTAACCAGAATTGAATTTAAAATTATTGAAGAACAAAAAAGTGGCAGAGGTGATGAATTTAAAATTGAGGACTTCAATAAAGTAACTGAAATTAAAGACTCAATACTGAATTATAATAGATTAAACCATCATTTAAATTTTAATAATTTTATCAAGGGATCAAGTAATGAAGTTGCTCTTTCATACTCAAAAAAGGTTTGCGAACACACATCTCGATATAACCCACTATATATATATGGCGGTGTTGGACTAGGTAAAACACATTTGCTTAATGCTATAGGCTTAGAATTACAAACTACCAAAGAAGTGATGTTCATTTCTGCAGAAAGATTTATGTATCATTTTATAAAATCAATAAAAAAAAATGATATGGTAAATTTTAAAGATTTTTTTAGAAAATCATCAGTTTTTATAATTGATGATATCCAATTTATAAGAGGCAAAGAAAGTCTACAAGAGGAATTCTTTCATACATTTAATAGTCTATTAGAAAAGGGATCCCAAATAGTAATCTCTGCTGATAGACCTCCTATGAAACTTGACAGAGTTCAAGAAAGAATAAAGTCAAGACTGTCGGGTGGTTTAATTATTGATATAGATGTTCCTGATCTAGAGCTTAAGAAAAACATCATAAAAAATAGAATCGATCATATACAAAATCAATTTAAAGAACATATCAATATTTCAGATGAAGTAATAAATTTTGTTGCATTTGAGGCTAAAACTAACATTAGAGAATTAATTGGGGTCTTAAATAGAGTTATCGCTTTTAGCAGAGTGCATAAAAGAGTCTTAAATATTAATGATTGTAAAAACATTTTAAAGGATGTTTTTAATCAAGCAAAAATAGTTACGGTCGACAAAATTCAAAATACAGTTTCAAATTATTTTAATATCTCTTTAAATGACATGTTATCTCAAAGAAGATCAAGACCTCTAGCTCGTCCGAGACAAATTGCGATGTTTCTTGCGAAAAAGTTAACTACAAGGTCACTTCCAGAAATCGGTAGGAGATTTGCTAATAGGGATCATACTACTGTTATACATGCAGTTAAAACTATTACAAAATTATCAGAAAAAGATGAAGAAATGAAAAAAAATCTCATTCAGATAAAAAGCCTTTTGCTAGAAAATTAGTGCCGATGCAGTTTGATATTAATAGAGATTTATTGTTAAAATCATTGAATTATGTTCAGGGAGTAGTCGAAAAAAAAAATACTCTTCCAATTCTCTCAAATGTCCTTCTTAATATAAGTAATAATAAATTAGAGATAGTAGCTACAGACTTAGACATAGTTTTTTATGATGAAATATCAGAATTAAAAGTCGTAGAAGAAGGCAACACAACTACGTCAGCAAACGTGCTTTTTGATATTTTGAGAAAAATTCCCCCGAGCACTGAAATAAATTTTACCTTAAAAAGCGAAAATAAATTAAGTTTAAAAACTAAAAATTCGGATTTCAATTTATTATGTTTACCTTCTAGTAACTTTCCTACTTTTGATGACAATTTTGATAGCGAAAAAATAGAGTTAGAGAGAAAAGATTTTTTATCATTGCTTAACAAAACAAAAATTTCAATTTCTAATGACGATACAAGACATTATTTAAACGGGATCTATCTTCACGCGACAGAGTCAAACAAAAATACATTTTTAACTGGAGTTGCTACTGATAGTCATAGGCTGTCCTCTAGCAGTATGATAGTTAGAAATATAAAAAACTTTGCTTCAATTATTATTCCTAGAAAAACAATTTTTCATTTGTGTACTCTTCTGGATAATAGTAATGAAAAATTATATATACAAGCAAGTGCGAATAAAATAAAATTTAGCCTAGGAAAAATAAATTTAATCTCAAAAGTAATTGATGGTAAATTTCCTGATTATCAAAAAGTGGTACCTAAAGAGAACTCTAAAACGTTAACTGTTTCCTCTTCTGATTTTATAAACTCTGTTGAGAGAGTAGCTTCAGTTTCAATAGATAGGAAAGAAGGGGTAAAATTAGAGCTTAGTAAGGATAAACTTAGGTTATCGGTCAATAGTACAAATTCAGGTGACGGAAATGAAGAGGTTGCAGCTAAATATGATGGTGAAGATTTAGTTATTGGATTTAATTCCAAGTATTTAATTGATATTGCATCCGAAATAGAAGATAAAAATTTAATTTTTAGCCTCAAAAACTCTACTTCTCCAGTATTAGTATTCGATAATTCAGATAAAAACAGTTTTTATGTCATAATGCCTATGAAAATTTAAAGGATCTATATTTTATCTTTTTTTTTTTAAAATTCGCCTAAAACCGTTGGTATTAAATACTTATAGAGGACTTAGTTTACACCCGATTGTATATTGCTTATAAAAAATGATATAAAAATAAAATTTTAAAAATTAAATGTCAAAACAATCTAGTTTAAATCAAAAAAATAATGAATATAGCGCATCGTCTATTAAAGTTTTAAAAGGCTTAGATGCGGTAAGAAAAAGGCCAGGAATGTACATCGGTGATACTGACGATGGCACGGGTTTACATCACATGGTTTTTGAAGTTTTAGATAATTCAATAGACGAAGCTCTTGGTGGACATTGTAAAAATATTTCTGTTTTTATAAATCCAAATAATACTATTACCGTTGAAGATGATGGAAGAGGAATTCCTATTGATATGCATAAAGGGGAAAAAATGTCTGCCGCTGAAGTAATCATGACTCAATTACATGCAGGTGGAAAATTCGATCATAATTCCTATAAAGTTTCTGGAGGATTGCACGGGGTTGGAGTTTCTGTAGTTAATGCATTGTCTGAAAAACTCGAATTAAAAATATTTAGAGATGGCGTAGAATATTTTATAGAATTTGAGAACGGTAAATCTCTAAAACCATTAAAAAAAATAGGTAAATCTACAAAAAAAGGCACTAATATAACTTTTTTACCTTCAAAAGAAATATTTTCATCAATAAAATTTAGTTCAACTGTTCTACAAAAGAGGATGAGAGAATTAGCATTTTTAAATAAGGGAATAAATTTAACTTTAGTAGACAAAACAACATCAAAAATAAAAAAATACGAAAATAAATTTGATGGTGGAATATTAGAATTTGTCCAGTTTATTAATCAGAAAAAACCTATTTTATCAAACAAAAATGAAAAACCAGTATTTAAAAAACCAATTTATTTATCCTCTAGCAAAGATGATGTAAACGTAGAATGTTCTTTAGAATGGAATGCAGGATATTCTGAGGAAGTATTAGCTTTTACAAATAATATTCATCAAAAAGATGGAGGAACCCATTTGTTAGGATTTAGAAGCGCATTAACCAGAGTAATTAACAAATATTCAAATGAACACAATAAAAAGAATAAATTGTCATTAACTGGAGAAGATATAAAGGAAGGATTGACAGTTGTTTTATCTATAAAAATGCCTGACCCAAAATTTTCTTCTCAAACTAAAGATAAATTAGTTTCATCCGAGATACGTTTAATTGTTGAAAGTATAATTAATGATAAAATTTCTGTGTGGTTTGATCAGAATCCTTCAACTATAAGAAATCTTCTTGAAAAAATTACCCAAGCGGCAATCGCAAGGGATGTTGCCAGGAAAGCTAGAGACAATATTCGAAGGAAAGGTAGTTTTGAAATAACAGGACTACCTGGAAAACTTGCAGACTGTCAGATATCAAAAAAAGAGGGAACAGAACTATATATTGTCGAAGGTGATTCTGCAGGCGGTTCAGCAAAACAAGGAAGAAACAGAGAATTTCAAGCTGTGTTACCGCTACGAGGAAAAATACTGAATACATACGTAAATGCTAATGGTAGGAACTCTGGTAAAAAAGGTGACAATGAGACAAAGGCTCTAGCAAAAATGATGTCATCCAGTGAAATAGTAACTTTGATTAACGCATTAGGCACTGGTTCAAAAGATTTTAATATTGATAATTTAAGGTATGATAAAATTGTTATTATGACAGATGCAGATGTCGATGGATCTCATATAAGAACGTTACTTTTAACTTTTTTTAATAATTACCCTTTTAATCAACTAATTGAAAATGGCCATTTATATTTAGCTCAACCACCGTTATTTAAAATTACTAAAAATAATAAAAGCTATTATATGAAAGATGAGAAAGATTTAGAAAAATATATATTTGAAAAATCAAATTCTAAAGAAGAAAAAAGAAAATTAAACTCTAAGGAATTATCTAAAATTATAGAGCAAGAGAAACAAAAATTATCGATTCAAAGATTTAAAGGACTCGGAGAAATGAATCCGGAAGAACTTTGGCAAACAACCTTAAATCCCGATAATAGAAATTTACTTAAAGTGCAATACTCTAATGGAACTAAAGAAAAATCTAAAGAAGATCAAAAAATTATAAGCATTTTAATGGGTGATGAAGTTGCTCCTAGAAGAGAATTTATTACTAGTAACGCATTAGATGTAGCTAATTTAGATATTTAAAACTCATGGATTTTGCTACTCTTTTTAGGTTAGAGGAAAACCTTAATTTAGATAAAAAAACACTAGTTTTTCTAAGATGGATTGCAATTTTTGGTCAACTTTTTTCAGTTAATTTAGTTTTTTTTTTTCTTGATTTAAATTTTCCCGTATTATTTTGCCATATAGTTATTCTGATAGGTTTCTTAACAAATATATATCTACAATTTGGACTTAAAGCGACTTTACTTAAAGATTTATATTCTAGCTCCTTTTTAATGTATGATATCATTCAATTGAGCATTCTTTTATTTTTAACAGGGGGAATATTTAATCCTTTTGCAATACTTTTAATTGTTCCAACAATTGTTTCTTCTACTTTTTTAAGTATGGGTAGCACTATTATACTTGGATCGTCGACAATTTTACTATTATTTGTTTTAACATTTTTTAATTTGCCATTACCCGGAATGGAAGAATATGTACTATCATTTCCAAACTATTACGTGACAGGAATTTTAATGTCTCTAATAATTGGACTTGTATTTTTAAGTTACTTTGGAATACGATTTGCCGGGGAAACAAAAAAAAGATCAGATGCTTTAAGTAAACTTCAACAAATTTTAGCTAAAGAATATGAATTAGAGTCACTAGGAGGACAAGCAGCTGCAGCAGCTCATTCGCTCGGTACACCGTTAGCCACAATATCGGTTGTTGCTAAAGAAATGAGAAAAGAAGTTGGAGATAATTCAAAGCTCACTAAAGATCTAGATTTATTAATAGGCCAGACTAAAAGATGTAGTGAAATTTTAAAAAATATTTCACAAAAAAAAATTATTAATGATGAATTTCTAAGTTCTATGAGTTTTGAAGATTTGTTAGAGGAAATAATAAAATCTTTTAAAGAGTCTTCTGAAAAAAAAATTCAACTAAATACTGATAAAGATACAAATAAAATAGATATAAAGAGAAACCCCGAGCTAGTTTACGGCTTAAGGAATTTTATAGGAAATGCAGTAAAATTTGCAAACCAGAATATCCTGATATCAATAATAAGCGACAACATTAATTTATATATTTTAATCGAGGATGACGGCCTAGGTTTTCCTGAAGATATTATTGAAGCCCTTGGAGAACCATATATTAAATCTAGATCTAAATTATCAAAAAGTAATGCAGGGCTAGGATTAGGAACTTTTTTAGGTAAAACTTTATTAGAGAGACAATCAGCTGTTATTTCTTTTGAAAATGATAGCTCATTAAATGGAGCTAAAGTAAAAATCAAGTGGAGTATAAACGATTTAGCTATCTAGGCTCTTGTTGTGTCATACAATGTATTGCTCCTAATCCCCAAATAAGAGTTGAACAATCAATCGGTATAATTTTTCTATTTTTAAAGTGTTTTTTAAATATTTTTAGAGCAAGTTTATCATTTTCATCATTATACGTAGGTACCAAAACAACTTTATTTGCAATGTAAAAATTTAGATAAGAAGCTGGAACTCTGGTACCCTCTATGTACTTGGCTTTGGGCATGGGCATCTTAATAACTTTAAGTTTTTTAGAAATATCTAATTTTTTTATAATCTTAAAATTGTTTCTAAGTGTTTTATAATTTAAATCTTTTTTATTACTTTCATGTGCTAAAAATATTTTATTTTCTGAAACAAATCTAGCTAGATCATCTATATGACCGTGAGTATCATCACCCACAATACCTTTTTTAAGCCATATAATTTTTTTTGCTCCTAAATAGTTTAGAAATATCTTTTCATAATCTTTTTTTTTTAATCCAGGATTTCGTTGCTGAACCTTACTTAGAAGACATTCTTCAGTTGTAATAAGAGCTCCTTTACCGTTTACATCTATTGCGCCACCCTCTAAAACAACTTTCTTTTTATATAATCTAGGTGAAATTACTCTTAAATTTAAAATTTTTTTAATTTTATAAATGATACTGTTGTCTTTATTAAAATTGTTATATTTTGCCCACGAATTAAATTTCCAATTAATTAAAATTTTTTCATTTTGATTGTTTTTAACGAATATGGGGAACGAGTCTCTTAACCATACTCT
>CABZCD010000002.1 GCA_902524105.1 uncultured Pelagibacteraceae bacterium
TCTGGTTGTCTTGTTCTATCTCCTATCCACACAAAGTGTGCAGATGTATCGTGATACTCTCCGGTAGTTGAGTCGACTCTTGTCATGGCTTCTTCGAATGGTAGCAAAAGAGCTTCATGAGAAGTATAAAAATTAACAGTTCTTAATCTTCTATTATTATCAGAGTTTATTCCACAAGCTTGCATAAACGCTAAAGCATCACTAATTTTGTCTTCAATCTCTTTGTATTTACCTTTAGTTTTTTCTTTTATAAATCCTAAATTCCATAAATGAACTTGTCTTAAATCAGCAAAACCCCCTTGAGAAAAAGCTCTTAATAAATTTAATGTTGATGCTGATTGTGAGTATGCCCTGAACAACCTTTTAGCATCTGGAACTCTAGTTTTTTCATTGAAATCTACTCCATTTATATTGTCACCTAAATAACTTGGTAATTCTTTTCCATCTTTTTTTTCTGTTGAAGCACTTCTTGGTTTAGAAAATTGCCCAGCTATTCTTCCAACTTTAACGACTGGTACTGAAGCTGAAGCTGTTAAAACTAGCGACATCTGTAAAATTACTTTGAAAGTATCTCTTATATTGTCAGGATGGAATTCTGCAAAACTTTCTGCACAATCTCCACCTTGAAGAAGAAAGGCTTTGCCTTCAACTACTTCTGCTAACGCTTTTTTTAAAGATCTTGTTTCTCCAGCAAAAACCAGTGGTGGATACTTTTGTATTTTACTTAAAACTAAATCCAGCTCTTTCTTATCTACATAAGTAGGTAGATGTTTTGCAGGAAATTTACTCCAGCTATTTAATGTCCATTTTTTCATATTCAACCTGTGATATGTATATAGAGTATAGAGATTAAATTTCCAATAGTTAAATTAGAAAATTTACTCAACAGTAACAGATTTAGCCAAGTTTCTTGGTTTATCTATATCGCATTTTTTAAGTAGAGCCACATGATAAGCTAATAATTGAAGTGGTATGGTTAACAAAAAAGGATTTAAAAGTTCATCAATAAAAGGCATTTCAATTTTAAATCTTATATTTTCATTTATTACTTCATCATGTTTATCTGATATTAATAAAACCTTTCCTCCTCTTGCTATAACTTCTTGCATATTAGAAATAGTTTTTTCAAAATATTTATCTTTTGGAGCCAAAATAATTACAGGTAAACCATCTTCAATCAAGGCTAGTGGACCATGTTTCATTTCGCCAGCGGGATAACCTTCAGCGTGAAGATAAGACAATTCTTTCAATTTTAATGCTCCTTCTAATGCTATGGGGAATGAAGATCCTCTCCCTAAAAACATTGATCCTTTGGCTGATAAAAAGTCTTTAGCAAATATTTGAATCAGTTCCTCGGTCTTTAATGAATTCTCAATTCCTTGAGGTAGATTTTTAAGATTTTTAATTTTTTCAATATAATTTTTATCATCAATATTTCCTCTGATTTTAGATATCTTTAAACTCATTATATACAAAACTAACATTTGACCTATAAAAGCTTTTGTTGATGCTACGCCTATTTCTGGGCCCGCATGAATAGGGACAACCCAATCAGAATTCCTAGCTATTGAGCTTTCAACTACATTAATTACAGAACAAGTTTTCATTTTATTTTTTTTAGCTATTTCTAAAGCTGCTGCTGTATCTGCTGTTTCTCCAGACTGAGACACAAATATATATAAAGTATTAGGGTTAAATCTTATCTTTCTATATCTAAATTCTGAAGCCACCTCAGTTTCTACATTTAAATCTGTTAATTCTTCTATCCAATATTTAGCAACTTGGCATGAATGATAAGCAGTACCACATCCAACAAGGAATATTTTATTAATTTTTTTTGGGTCAATAGGAAAATCGTAAAGATTTATATCATTTTTTATTTTGTCTATATATTCGTTCAAACAATTTTTAATAGTAGTTGGTTGATCAAATATTTCTTTAGACATAAAATTTTTATAATCACCTAACTTTGCTTCATTTTTGTCTTCAGATAAAACTAATATTTTTTTATTAATTTTATTTTTAGAAGAATCAAAAAATTCAACACTATCTTTTGTTATCTTGCATATTTCTCCGTCATCCAAATAAGAAATTTTATTTGTCATAGCTTTAAGTGCATATGAGTCGGAACCTAAATAATTTTCATTATTTGAGTATCCAACAGCAAGTGGGCTGCCTCGTCTTGCTCCAATAATAATATCAGATTGATCTTTAAATAATATTCCTAGTGCAAAACTTCCTTCAAGATGTTCTAAAGACTTTAATACTGCATCAATTGGGTTTGAGTCTTTTAAATATTTCGTTATCAATAATGTAATAACTTCAGTATCAGTTTGAGATTTAAATTTGTACCCCTCTTTTTCCAGTTTTTTTTTTAGAGAATTAGAATTTTCAATTATTCCATTATGAACCACTGAAACTATTTCAGAAGAATGTGGATGAGCATTGATTTCATTTGGTATGCCGTGAGTAGCCCATCTCACGTGGCCAATTCCTATATTGCCTTGAGCTGGAGAATTAAATAATATTTTTTCAAGCTCTTCAACTCTTCCAGAGCATTTTTTTTCATTAAGATTTTTTTTAGAGATTGTCGCAATACCAGCGGAGTCGTATCCTCTATATTCTAATCTTTTTAAAGAATTTATAATATTTGAGGTAACAGACTTATTGCTCGCAATACCAATTATCCCGCACATTATTTTTTTTTCCTTTTGTAATTTTTTTTAGTAATTTGTGGCGATCTTGTCAAAGCCAGTGAATTTTTTGTAATATTTTTAGTAATTACTGATCCTGCGCCTACTACAGAATTTTCCTCGATTACTAATGGTGCCACTAAAGAAGAGTTAGAACCTATAAACACATTTTTTTTGATTTTAGTTTTGTTTTTTTTAATTCCGTCATAATTACATGTGATAGTTCCTGCTCCGATATTACTATTTTCGCCAACTTCTGTATCACCTACATAGGATAAATGATTTACTTTGCTTTTAGATTTAATTTTAGAGTTTTTTGTTTCCACAAAATTACCTACCTTCGAACCTGGTAAAAAATGTGATCCAGGTCTAATTCTAGCATAAGGTCCAACAGTAACATTTCTTTCCAACTTAGCCCCCTCCAAATGGGAAAAAGATTTGATGGTAACATTGTTTCCAATTTTTACTTTTAATCCAATAACAACATATGGTTCAATTTTAACGTTTTTGCCAAATGTCGTATCTTTGGAAAGAAAAATTGTTTCTGGTGCAATTAACTCTACACCTTTGTTAAGGGCCTTTATTCTTAAATTATCTTGTTCAGATCTGAGTTTAATTGCTTTTTTAAGTTTTAATTTTACCTTCATAAAAAGTTCTCTTTACATTAGAAATGGATTATAAATAAGTCACAAAATATTTCTTTTTAAAACTTTAAAAAATGACTCAAAACCTAACCATTTTATTTGATCTAGACGGAACAATTGTTAATACTGCCCCAGATTTAATGTCTGCCCATAACCACGTAATGAGAAAATTTGGTTTTGAAGAAAAAAAAATGAAAGATATAAAATCACTGGCTGGTAAAGGTGCATGGGTAATGATGCAAAGATCATTTAAAGAAGAAATTAAGAATGAAGAAACTAAAAAAGCAATGACTAAAGAGTTTATTGATTTTTATTCTAAAAATATTGATACGTACAGTAAGCCATTAAAAGGACTAGTTAAATTTTTAGATTGGGCAAAAAACAAAAAAATCTCAATGGCCGTTTGCACAAATAAACAAGAGCGTTTAGCAATAGATTTATTGAGGAAATTAAATATTTACAAGTATTTTGAATATGTTGCGGGATCGGACACTTTTGCGTTTAATAAACCTGATCCTAGACATTTAACAGATGTTGTTGAAATTATTGGTGGAGATTTAAATAAAACAATAATGATTGGTGACAGTGAAGTTGATGAGATGTCTGCTTATAATGCTAAATTACCTTTTATTTTAGTAAAAGATGGCTACACAGAAAAATCTGAAAATGAAATCAAGCATGATGCTTTAATTTCAGATTTCGTCGATTTCGAAAAAATCATAGAAAAATATTTATGATAACTTTTGCCCTGTTCTCGGCGTTAGCAACTTTTTATTTTACAATGTTTATAACCCCTGGCCCAAATAATGCTATGCTAACTGCCTCTGGATTAAAATTTGGTTTTTTTAGGACATTGCCTCACGTAATAGGAATTCCACTTGGTCATATATTCCAAATAGGGTTAACTTGTTTTGGTTTAGCAAATTTATTTTTAATTTATCCTCAGGTTCAATTTTATATGAAAATTTTATGTTTTTTATATTTACTTTACCTAGCTAAAACAATGATCGGTTCTTTTAGTATGACTCAAAAAGAAACAGGTAGACCTCTTAAATTTTATGAGGCTTCTATTTTTCAATTTGTAAATCCCAAAGCGTGGTCTATAGCTGTAACAGTAGCTTCAGGTTTTTTTCCCACCGAAGAAAATATTTTTATAGGTGTTGCATTTGTCACAATTACCGCGGCATTAATATGCTTTCCATCAATATGTGTATGGGCTTTATTTGGCAGCGGTTTAAGAAAATTTGTTACCAATTTAAGAATCAAAAAAACAATAGAATATTTACTTGCAATTTTGTTAGTTTTAACGGGCTTGTTTATTTTGCTTAAATAATCTTTGATTTTTATACTCTGCTCTAATATAAATTTTGGCAAATGCACTTTACAAAAAAAACAGTGGTAGAAAAAAGATCTGACTTAATAAAAAAATTACAATCAAAAAAACTATTGAGGTTTCCTGGCGCTTACAATCCATTATGTGCAAAGTTAATTGCTGAAATTGGTTTTGATGGTGTCTACGTTTCTGGCGGAGTAATGTCAAATGACTTGGGGCTGCCGGATATAGGTCTAACATCATTGGAGCAAGTTAGCTATAGAAGCAGTCAAATAGCGAGAGTTACAGATTTGCCTACGATAGTAGATATAGATACCGGTTTTGGTGATTGTAAAAAAACAATTGAAGTTTTTGAAAATAAAGGTTTAGCTGGTTGTCATCTTGAAGATCAAGTTGCTGAAAAAAGATGTGGTCATTTAGATAACAAAGAACTTATTTCAAAAGAGGAGATGATTAAAAAAATCCAAGAATGCGTCAAATCAAGAAAAGATAAGAATTTTTTAATAATTGCTAGAACAGATGCAAACACAGTAGAAGGACTAGATAAAACAATTGATAGAATAAAATCATATGAGAGTGCAGGTGCTGACATGATATTCCCTGAGGCTTTAAAAGATGAGAGTGATTTTGAAAAGGTAAGAAAAAATACAAATGGATTTTTATTAGCTAACATGACTGAGTTTGGTAAATCTAAACTTTTAGATAAAAAACAATTAGAAAATTTGGGTTATAATTTGGTAATTTATCCAGTGACAACTCAAAGATTGGCTATGAAAAGTGCTGAAGATGGACTGAAATCTATTTTTAAAGACGGTCATCAGAATAATATCATTGACAAAATGCAGACTAGAAAAAGGTTGTATGAGCTTGTAGAATATGAGAAGTACAATACGCCAGATAAAAAAAAATTACAGATTTTTCTACTGAGGGACACGAATAATGAGTGAAGAAATAAAAAAAGGTTTATTAGGTATAGTTGTTGACGAAACTACAATATCACACGTTGTTCCAGAATTAAGCACACTTACTTATAGAGGTTATACCGTTCAAGAATTATGTGATAAATGTGACTTTGAGGAAGTAGCCTACTTAGTTTTACACGGAGAATTACCTAACAAAAAACAACTTAAAAAATTCATTAAAGAAGAGCGATCTGAAAGAAAGCTGTCAAAACAAATTTTAAATGATATTCAAAAAATGCCAAAGACTGCTCACCCTATGGATGTTATTAGGACCTGTGTTAGCTTAATGGCATTAGAGGATAAAGATACTAAAGATAATTCCCCAAAAGCCAACATGAGAAAAGCAATGAGAATTTTTTCTAAAGCACCAACAGCTGTTGCAGCCTATTTTAGGTGCAGAAAAGGAAAAAAAATAATTTCTCCAGATAAAAAACTATCTTTTTCAGAAAATTTTTTTAAAATGATGTTTAATAAAGTTCCAGATAAAGAAATAGTAAGAGCATTTGATATATCTTTAATTCTTTACGCTGAGCACAGTTTTAATGTATCTACATTTACTGCTAGAACTATCACAAGTAGTTTGTCAGATTTACATGGTGCAATTACAGGAGCTATAGCATCTTTAAAAGGTCCTTTACATGGAGGAGCTAATGAAGCTGTTATGCATATGATGAAAGAAATAAAAAAACCTGAGAAAGCTAAAGCTTGGATTGAAAACGCATTAGCAAAGAAAAAAGTTATAATGGGATTTGGTCATAGAGTTTATAGGACTGGTGACTCAAGAGTTCCTACAATGAAACATTATATGTTTAAAGTTGCTAAACTTTTGAAAAAAGAAAAATACACTCAAATCTACGAAATTTTAGAGAAAGCAATGTTAGAGAAAAAGAATATACATCCAAACGTAGATTTTCCATGTGGTCCAACTTATTACATGATGGGAATAGATATAGACTTTTATACCCCAATATTTGTTATGTCTCGGATAACGGGATGGTCAGCGCATATTATGGAACAGCATACTTCCAATAAACTAATAAGACCTTTATCAAAATATAAGGGTCAAGAAGTAAGAGAAGTTATGCTTCTAAACCAAAGATAATTAAAAATCGATTACGGCGAATTTTCCCTCAATAACTCTTAAAGATAAACTTTCTTTTTTTACATAATCATCTATCGCTTTTTTAACATCTGTTATATAACTAGCATCTTGATAATCATCGCAGACAATTGTTCCCTTTTTGCCTTTCATATTTTTATAAACAATTTCTAGATCATTTAGTGTGGTTTGATAGCTATGACCACCATCGATAAAGGCAAAATCAATTTTGCGGATGTCTAATTTCTTCAGCACTTCATTTGAATTGCCTTTATGAAGATTAACCTTATCTTCAAAATCTTTTAAAAATTTTCTTACACTGCTAAGAGAATTAAGATTTTCTCTCATTATCAAATTATAATAAAGATGTTTAAAGGGGTTCGAAAATTTTTGATGTTTTATATACGTTGGTTTCTTTTCATTATTATCCTTATTTTCTTCTCCGAAAAGATCTATTCCAGTATAGGTAAAGTTTCCACGATGAATTAAATTCAAAAATTCACATATATTTCTTGATGTTACTCCGCAAAAAACACCAATTTCTAAAAAGTGATTAGGTTTTTTTTCGTTTACTAATTTAATTAATTTATTTCCCCAATTGGAGTTTAATCCAGTTTTTCGCCAATATTTTTTGAATTTGAAATTCAATAAATTTTAGGAAAATGCATCGACCCACGATCCTTTTGTTGAGGCTTTAGAATATTCTGTTGCTCTACCTTCAAAAAAGTTCATGTGTTCCACTGCATTAAGCATAGTATCTAACCACGTTAATGGATTTTTCTTGATGTCATAAATTGGCTCTAAGCCTAATTGAACTAAACGTCTGTTACCAATAAATCTTATATAGTCTTTTACTTCTTGTGCTGTCAAACCCTTCATTGGCCCCATTTCAAAAGCTAAATCAATAAAAGCATCCTCGTGATTAACTATTGTTCTGCAAGCTTCATAAAGCTCTTTTTTTAATTCAGGTGTCCATATTTCAGGATTTTCTTTTATAAACTCCCTAAATATTCTAATCATTGAATTACAATGTAAAGTTTCATCTCTGACTGACCAAGTTACTATTTGGCCCATACCTTTAAGTTTATTGTGTCTGGGAAAATTTAAAAGAATTGCGAAACTAGCAAATAACTGTAGTCCTTCTGTGAAGGCGCTAAAGACTGCAACTGTTTTAGCGATGTCTTCTTTTGAATTAACGTTGAAGCCTTGCATATAATCATATTTATCTTTCATTTCTTTATATTTCATGAAGGCAGAGTATTCTGACTCTGGCATACCAATTGTGTCTAATAAATGCGAATAAGCAGCTACGTGGACAGTCTCCATCGATGCGAAGGCTGTCATCATCATTAATACTTCTGTAGGTTTAAAAACACTCGTGTAATGTCTTAAATAACAATTGTTAACCTCAACATCCGCTTGTGTGAAAAATCTGAAGATTTGTGTAACCAGATTTTTTTCAGGCTGTGACAAGTTTTTTTGCCAGTCTCTTACATCATCGCCTAGCGGAACTTCTTCAGGTAACCAATGAATTCTTTGTTGAGTTAACCATGCATCATAACACCATGGGTATCTAAATGGTTTATAAACAGGGTTTTCTACTAATAGTCCCATTTTTTTTGGTTCAATAATTTTTTTAGTATTTTCTTTTTTTGCTACTGACATGATAAACACTCCTCATATTTGTTTTCTTCATTAGTTGATTCTTCGTTGGCTTTATAAACGTTTTTTGTCACATCTGTTGAAGAACCAGTGTTAACGTTCTCAGCTCTTTGTATTGATTTAGATCTGCAATAATACAGACTCTTCAATCCTTTTTTCCATGCTTGAAAATGTATTTGATGTAAATCTTTTTTATGAATATCCGCCGGAACAAAAACATTTATAGACTGAGCCTGAGATATATTTGGTGTTCTATCTGCTCCAAGTTCTACAATCCATCTTTGATCTATTTCAAATGCTGTTTTAAAAGTATCTTTTTCAACATCTGTTAAAAAATCTAAATGCGATACAGATCCCTGATTTGTTGTAATTGAAGACCAGGTTTCGTCATCATTTTTTCCATGTTTTTTTAGAATCTTAGCTAGATATTTATTTCTTACGTTAAATGAGCCGGACAAAGTTTTATGAGTATAACTATTTGCTGCAATAGGTTCAATTCCAGGAGATGCGCCACCACATATAACTGAAATGGAAGCAGTTGGAGCTATTGCAGTTTTATTAGAAAATCTTTCTTTTATACCATACTCTTCAGCATCAGGACATGCTCCTCTTTCTTCTGCCAATTTAACAGAAGCTTGGTCAGCTTTTTCCTGTATGTGTCTAAAGATCTTTTGGTTCCACACTTTACTCATCACTGATCCAAAAGGAATATTTTTTTGTTGGAAAAAAGAGTGTAAACCCATAACACCTAAGCCTACGCTTCTTTCTCTCATAGCAGAATATTTAGCGTTACTGAAACTGTCGGGGGCTCTATTAATAAAATCAGACATTACGTTGTCTAAAAATCTCATTACATCTTCTACGAACATTGTATCATCTTTCCACTGATCATACATTTCAATGTTTAATGATGATAAACAACAAACTGCTGTTCTCTCTTTTCCTGTGTTATCTGTTCCTGTTGGTAAAGTAATCTCACTACACAAATTAGATGTTTTAACTTTCAAACCTGCAAGTTTATGATGTTGAGGAATCTGTCTGTTAACTGTATCAATATAAACAATGTAAGGTTCGCCTGTTTCGACTCTCGCAGTTAATAATCTGATCCACAAATTTCTTGCTGGTAATGTTGATTGCACAGAGCCATCTTTTGGACTTCTTAAGGCCCACTGACCATCTGTCTCTACTGCTCTCATAAAATCGTCAGAAACTAAAACGCCATGATGCAGGTTTAAAGATCTTCTATTTACATCTCCACCAGTTGGTCTTCTCATCTCTATAAATTCTTCAATTTCAGGATGATCTATTGGAAGATAACATGCAGCAGACCCTCTTCTTAATGATCCTTGGCTTATAGCTAAAGTTAAAGAATCCATAACTTTTATAAATGGGATGATCCCTGAAGTTTTGCCTACTTTGCCAATTTTTTCTCCAATTGATCTTAAATTACCCCAGTAACTCCCTATGCCTCCACCTCTAGCTGCTAACCAAACATTTTCACTCCAAAGACCTAATATTCCTTCTAAGCTGTCTCCTGCCTCATTTAAAAAACAGGATATTGGTAAACCTCTCTCTGTCCCGCCATTTGATAATACTGGAGTTGCTGGCATGAACCATAAGTTGCTTATGTAGTTATATAATCTTTGAGCATGTAAATTGTCATCTGCATAAGTGCTTGCAACCCTAGCGAAAAGATCCTGAAAAGACTCATTCGGACCCAAGTATCGATCTAATAATGTTGCTCTGCCAAAATCTGTTAAATTAGCATCTCTTGATCTATCAATCTTAATAGTAATCCCTTTTTCATTTTGAAATAATTCTGTTTCGCCTGAAAGAGAAAATAAATCTGGTTTTTTAGGACCGTTTACAACCAGGTCATTTTGGTTCAACTGGCTTAAGTTGCCCATAGCTTTTTTTATTGCCAATGATACGTTTTTACTCATATTTTTACTTGTTTTACTGGTTAAATGTTAATAAACAACTATATGTTGTGTTACAGTTATGTTAATATACTATATAACAGCAAAATCAACAGAACATTATAAGAACATTTGATTATTTTTGCAAGTGGAAAATATTGTTAATAAAACATTTAATAACAAATGCCTTTATTCTTTAGTATTTATATCTCATGAAAATCAATCCAAATGGTTTTAGAGAGTATGATGCTAGGTGGGTCTTTGAAAAAGAGATCGATTTGGAGGGAATCACTGATCTGGGTAAGGGCTTAGGTACTCAAATTACAAATCATACAAAAAAAAATAATCCAAGAGTTACTGTGGGGCATGATTATAGATCATACAGCGAAAAAATTAAAAAAGCTCTTATAGATGGTTTGATTTCAACAGGATGTTATGTTGAAGATTTAGGACTCTCTCTTTCTCCGATGGTTTACTTTGCTCAATTTAGTTTAAATTCTGATGCAGTCGCAATGGTAACTGCAAGTCATAATGAAAATGGCTGGACAGGAGTTAAAATGGGAGTCAAAAAAGGACTTACGCATGCGCCAGATGAGATGTCTGAGCTAAAAGATATTACTCTTAAAAAAAAATTTAAATCGGGTAAAGGAACTGTTAAAAAAATTAAAAATTTTAAGAACATATATATGCAAGATTTAATTAAAAAAAATAAGATTAATAAAAAGATTAAAGCTGTGGTCGCTTGTGGCAATGGAACAGCAGGAGTTTTTGCGCCAGATATTTTGAGAGGTATAGGTTGCGAAGTAATAGAATTAGATTGCAAGTTAGATTGGTCTTTTCCAAAGTACAATCCCAATCCAGAAGATTTAGAAATGCTTCATGCTATTTCTGAAGCCGTCAAACAAAATAACGCAGATATAGGCTTTGGATTTGATGGAGATGGAGATAGATGCGGTGTTATAGATAATAAAGGTATTGAAATATTTTCAGATAAAATAGGTTTACTTATTGCTAGAAACCTATCTAAAAAATATAAAAATTCAAAATTTGTTGTAGATGTAAAATCAACTGGCCTTTTCTTAGAAGATGAAGTTCTTTCTAATAATAATTGCAAAACTATTTACTGGAAAACTGGTCATTCTCATATAAAAAGAAAAGTTAATATTGAAAAAGCTCTTGCAGGTTTTGAAAAAAGTGGTCATTTCTTTTTTAATAAACCATTGGGCTACGGATATGATGATGGAATCAACTCCGCAATTCAAGTATGTCATCTTTTAGAAAATCAAAATAAAAAAATGAGTGATATTATAAATACCTTGCCTGTTACTTACCAGACACCCACAATGGCACCCTATTGTAAGGATGAGGAAAAATATGAAGTTGTTAATAACTTGATTAAACAAGTTGAACAACTTAAAAAAGATAACACTAAAATTGATGGTCAATTAATAACAAATATATTAACAGTGAATGGAGTAAGATTTTCTTTAGAGGATGGTTCATGGGGTTTAATACGTGCTTCTTCAAATAAACCATCACTTGTCGTTGTGACAGAAAGCCCAACATCAGACTCAAGAAAAAAAAGTATATTTAAATTTATTGATAGATTATTACAGCAAACCGGAAAAGTCGGTGAATATGATCAAAAAATATAATTTTCTACTTTGGGCTTTTTAAGAATTTTTTTTTATTGAGATAGCTTTTGTTAACTATGTAATATGTCTTTGACCCAATATCAAATTGAGGTGGGGTAAAGGGTTCATGCAACATTGATCTAATATACTTTAGTATTTTTTTACCTTTCCATCTCCAATTTATAGTGCCTTTATTAGGTAGTTCTTTCTTTCTATATTTAGACGAGGAAAAATTAATATTCTTATATTTAAATTTTTCTTTCTTTAAAATTTTTAAGTATATTTTCTTAAACTCATTAAATGATACTAGGGTAAACTTTTTGTAAATAGTTTCAGCTGTATCATGGTCATGTATTTTAATTTTGATTTGAGAAATCACTTTTCCTGTATCAATTTTTTTTCCTATCCAATGGGTTGAGATACCTGTGTATCTTTCGCCATTGAATATAGCGTGCGGAATTGAATATCTTCCTCTATATTTTGGTAATAAAGAAGGATGTATATTTAATGCTCCTAGCTTTGATTTATCCAAAATATTTAAAGGCAAAATTTGACTTGAGCCTATAGAAAAAATTACATCTATATTAAAGTTTTTATTGTTAAGTAATTTAGAAAGTTTTTTTAAAGAGACTATTTTAATCTTATTTTTTATTCCAAGTTTTTTTAAAGACTTATTAAAAACATTGTCCTTACCAGTGTCATCTAAATTTGGGACTAAATATATTGGTTTATTTTTTTTTTTTATTAGATAATTTAAACAATAATAACCTAGTTGTTTTCCTCCAATAAAAATGTAGTTTAATTTGTTCATATTTTACATTAAAAATATTAATTAACTAATTAAACATGTTTATTTTACATATCAATGAGTTTTAAAACAACAAACAATATATCACTATTTCATTTAATTTTTTCTTGCTTAATAGTTTTGCTATATTTCGTGGGTTTTATATTTAAAGAAAACGTGCCTGGAGGCAGCCCAGAAGATTTTAATGCTTTTGTTTGGAAAAATATAAATAGTTTTAAAGACAATTTTTATTATTCTTTAATAAATTATAACGAAATGGCTGATGCCAATTTTCCTGGTTTTTACATTATATCATCCTTAAATCCTTTTTCACATTCAGTCGAAACATTTCATTTATTTAGTTTGATAATAGGGTTTTTAACTTTTGTCGTCTTTGGCTTTTTATTATCACTAAATGATAATTCTAATAATAAAACAATAAGCTTTTCAATAGCATCGTTAATTTTAATACTACCTTTTTTTATTTCAAGAAATTATTGGGGGACGTCGGGCGGGCTTGCTTGGTTCGTTTTTATTTTATGTTTATTTTATTTTCAAACAATCAAAAATAAAATTGAAAACAACGTAATTGTACCCTTGCACAATATCTTTGTGTTATGTTTATTAACCTCAATTTTATTATATATTCGAGCTTCATATGTTTTTTTAGCATTGTATATTGTTTTATATTTTTTATTAATTGTAAAAAAAAATAAAATTACAATACTTGTCTTATTATTTTATTTTATTTGTTCACTGCCAGGATTATATTTAATTTACATGTGGAATTATTCTACCAGTGATGACATAAATGCTTTAAAATTTATTAACTTTAAAAATATATTATTAAATTTTCCAATTTTATCTTCTTATTTAACTTTTTATCTTTTTCCTCTTTTAATTATAGGCATTAAATTTGTTACCAAAAAAACATTTATTAAATATCTTAAAATTTTTTCTATATTTTTTATATTTTATTTATTTTTATTACTGCTTGATAAGTTTGAATATTTAGGTTCATATAATTATGGAGGTGGTGCTATATTAAAATTAAATTATATTTTAATAGAAAATAATTATTTTTTGCTTTTATTATCAAGTTTAATTGGCTGTTGTTTATTATACGCTTTTTTGGAAAAAAATTTTTTAGAAAATATTATTCTTATTATACCTATTCTACTAATTTATGGCTTGACTGATTATCCGTTTCAAGACTACTTTGAGCCGCTAATTATCTTTTTGTTTTTCTCTGGGATGATCAAATGTTCATTTTACAGCTTCTTTGTTCAAAACAAAAAAATAATTTTTTATATTTATTCTTTTTATTTTATATCTTTCTTAACTGCTTCTATATATATAAAAAACTTTGTTTAATTAAATTATCTTAGGAAAGGGAAGAGGAACTATAAATTTGCCTTTGTAACCCTTGACTTTTAAATTTTTCATTATGCTTTTGCCATAATGCCAGGACAATATTAAAGCATATTCTGGTTGGTTTTCAAAAAAATTTTCCTCATCTAAAACTGGTATATGTGTATTTGGTGTAAATAAATTAAGTTTTAATGAGCTACTTTGTTCTGCAATATAATCAATTATATCTCTATTAATATTGCAATATGATAGTAAAGTTATTGATCGTCCCGGACAGCCTATTCCTACAATATTTTTTCCCTCTTTTTTAATTTTTCGTAAAATATTTAATAAGTTATTTTTACTTTTAATAACATCTTTACTAAATTTTTTGTATTTTGATGTTTTAAAAAATCCTTTCTTTTTCTCTAAATCTAGTAGTTGTTTTACATTCCTGTTTGGACTTATATTTTTGTTTAAAGTTGCACAAATTCTTATTGAGCCACCATAATTAGGAATTCTGATTGCATCTATTATTTTAAGTCCATGTTTTTCCATAAGATATATTAATGGTTTAATTAGATAAAATCTTAGGTGTTCATGATAAATTGAGTCATATTGTAAATCTTCAATTATATCGACTGCATAATGAGACTCTGTAACAAAAACTCCCTCTTTGGGATCTAAAAGGATTTTTATAGCTTTCATAAAAGAGTTAAGTTTATCTACATGTGCGAAAAGATTAGTGCCAGTAATTACAGATGCTTTTTTATATCTTTTTGAAATATATTTAGCAGTAGATACACTAAAGAACTTTTGAATTGTTTTTATTCCACTTTTATTAGCAATTTTGGATATATTAGTGGGCTCAACCCCAAGTGTCTGAAACTTCATTTGCTTAAATCCTTTAAGCAATGTTCCATCGTTAGAACCTATGTCTATAGCTAAAGGTTTTTTTGAAAACTTAAACCTTTTTTTGAGATAAACTGATGTTCCTTGCAATAACTTCACCAACGGTTTAGTTATGCTTGATTTGTATGGATAGTCTAAATGAAATAATTCTTTGTTATCTACGATAAAGTCTAATTGTAATAATTGACAATTGTGACATCTTACTAAATTTAATGGATAGCTTTTTTCTTTACGTTTTGTTTCTTCATAAGTTAACAAAGTATCACAAAGACCTGTGGCTCCAAGGCTTATAATTTTCTTAATTTTTTTTGAGCTACAAATTTGACATCGATTTATTTTCATTGGCTTATCAATTAAAATTATGTAAATATAATAGACAATATTAACTAAACACAAAAGTAGTATTTGAAAAAAGAATTATCAATAATTTTACCTGTATTCAACGAAAAAGATAGTCTTCCAATTATGGTGAGGTTGCTCAATTCAACAATTAAATTTAAAAAAGAGATTATAATTGTGTATGATGATCAAAATGATAACAGCGTAGAAGTAGCAAAAGAGTTGGCAGCGGAGTTACCAGATATAACTTTAGTTCATAATAATATTGGCAAAGGAGCTAAATATGCAGTTGAAATGGGTGTACGTATTTCAAAATATGAAAATATTTTAATTACTGCTGTAGATGAGATTTTTCCAATTATTTCTGTTGAGAATATGTTAAATAAACTAATCAAAGAAAATTTAGACTTAGTCAGCGGGACAAGGTATTCTAAAGGAGGAGTTCGATTAGGCGGGTCATTAATAGGTGCAGTACTTTCAAAAATAGCAAATAAATCTTTTTATTTTCTCACTAATATTCCTTTAAGTGATTGCACAACCGGTATCAAAATGATGAAGAAGAGTCTTTGGAAATCAATTAAGATAGACTCAAAACCTATCGCATGGGCTTTTGCATTCGAACTGTCTATAAAAGCATACTTAAATAATTATAGAATTGATGAATATCCATTAAAATCTGTTGATAGACTGTTTGGAGGAAGCTCAACTTTCAAATTAGGTCCATGGGTAAAAGAATACTTGAAATGGTTTATTTGGGGTTATTTAAACATAAAAAAAAGGAATAGAAATGAAAAAAATTAATTTTTGGGAAACAGATGTTGGTTTAAAAGATTTTATCTATCAAAAAAAAATTTTCCAACAAAATTTTCCTAATGAAGGAAATTATGTAATTAAACTTCAAAATCAAATTAAAAAAATGTTACAAGTTAAGTATTGTATTGCGTTACCTAGTTGCACAAGCGCTTTGTATTTAGCAGTAAAAATTCTTAATCTCAAAAAAAATCAAGAAATTTTAATACCTAATATAACTTTTGCTGCGTCAGCCAATGCTGCTTTCATGGCAGGGGTGAAAATTAAATTTGTAGATGTTAATCCTGAAACTCTAAATATAGATTTATCTGATTTAAAAAAAAAAATTAATAAGAATACCAAAGCTATAATGCCAGTTCATGTTTCTGGTAGAGCTTGCGATATGAGCTCAATAATGAAAATTGCAAAGAAAAAAAAACTATATGTGATAGAAGATGCTGCAGAGGCTTTTTTATCTAAATATAAAAAAAAATTTTTAGGTACTATTGGTGATATGGGTTGTTTTTCCTTGTCACCAAATAAGATTTTTACATCTGGTCAGGGTGGTTTACTAGTAACAAATAACAAACAATTTTATAAAAAACTAAGTGTGTTTAAAACTCAAGGGAGAGTTGGCTCAACAACTGGAGGAAATGACTTGCATATCTCAGTTGGAGGTAATTTTAAGCTATCAAATATAAGTGCTGGACTGGCTATTACCCAACTTAAAAAAGTCAATTCTAGAAAAAAAATTCTAATTAAAAATCATTTAAATTACAAAAATGGTCTTAAAAAACTTCAAAAATTAAAAATTGTTAATTTTGATATTAAAAATAATGAATTGCCACTATGGACAGATATAATTTGTGAAAAAAGAGACAAATTATTCAATTACCTTAAAAAAAACAATATTATTTGTAGAAAATTTTGGTATCCATTAAGTAAAAAAAACTTTTATTCTAATCAAAAACATAATTCATTTAAAAATACAAAAAAAATTGAAAATAAAATAATGTGGTTACCATCTTCTTTTATGATGAAGTCAAAAGACCAAAGATATATTATTAATAAAATCTTAAAGTTTTATACATGATTGAAAAATTTAATTATAATTGAAAGTAATCGTACAAAAACTTAGAGCCAATTATAATTAAAAATAGCCCAAAATACTTAGTTAGTTTTTTCTTTTCTAACCTATGACTTGTTTTTGCTCCTAATCTTGCCATAAGTGTTGTAATAGGTACAAAAATTAGGAAAGCCGGAATATTTATAAATCCTAAGCTTAGGGGTAAATTAACATTTAAATAAGTACCTGAAATAAAAAACCCTATTGCACCAAATAGCGCAATAACAAAACCAATAGCTGCAGCACTGCCTATTGCTTTATTAATCGGATACCCAAAAAATTTTAATATAGGTACATTCATCACTGCTCCACCAATTCCCATAGGGGCGGATATAAAACCTGTAACCAATCCGCTTAATACTTTTGAAATAAATCCCATGTTTACTTTTAAATCTTTCTCTTTTTCTTTGAGAAAAAGTAAGTAAAATGAGAGGACAAACACTACAACTGAAAAAAATAAAATTAGTGGCTTTGTTTTCAAACTTGCGGCGAAAATTGTCCCAAGAATTACACCAGAAATAACAAACAATCCATAATCTTTAACAACTCCAAAGTCTACAGCTTTATGTTGATGATGCGTTATTACAGAAACTGTGGATGTAGGTATAATTATAGCAAATGACGTTCCTACAGCTAAGTGCATTAAATAAGTTGGGTTTATACCTGCGTTATTAAAAATATAATAAAGAATTGGCACTGTAATTAAACCTCCGCCTATGCCAAAAAGACCAGCTGCGAAACCTGCAGGAGCTGCCGTTATTACCATTATCAAGATTAGATAGATAATTTCTGATTGAGAAAGTATTTCCAAAATTATCTTTCTAAAGAAATTGGGTTATATTTTTTTAGCTGATCCATTATGTGGTTAACCTTTTGAAGATCTGCGTCTCTGATACACATATTTTTTGAAAGATATTGTTTCCAAATCTTTGAGCCATTCTGACCATGAAAAAGACCAACAGTATGCCTCATAATATGATTCAATTGAGTGCCTTTAGATGTTTCATCTTGAATATATGGTATTAATTTCTCCATCACCTCTGATCTAGTTGGTACATTTTTATTTTTGAATACTTCTCTCTCAATATCAGCCAAAAAATACGGAGAATGATAAATAGCTCTCCCAATCATAACTCCATCAACTTTTTGAAGATGCAAATTGATATCTTCAATGGATTTAATGCCACCATTAATTATAATTTCATCATTTTTAAAATATTCTTTTAATTTATAAACAAAATCATATTTTAGTGGAGGAATATTTAAATTTTCTTTTGGAGTGAGTTTTTTTAATAAAGCCTTTCTCGCATGAATAATAAATTTTTTTGAGCCTGCATTTTTTGTTGTCGTAATAAAAGATTTTAAAAATTCAAAGTTTTCAATTTCGTTGTAACCAATTCTAGTTTTAATTGTTATAGGAAGATTTGTGGCTTTAGACATAGACTCTATACAACTTGCAACTAGTTTAGGTTCTTGCATTAAGCAGGCTCCAAATTTATTTTTTTGAACTTTTTTACTTGGACATCCTAAATTTAAATTAATTTCTTTATAACCGTAATCTTCAGATATTTTGCAAGCCTCTGCTAGTTCGGCTGGGTTGGAACCTCCAATTTGTAAGGTTACCGGATTTGGAATTTTCTTAAATGTTAAAAGTTTATTACGATCGCCTCTGATAATTGCATTCGCAACAATCATCTCGGTATATAGATGAATATTTTTACTGATCAGACTTAAGAAAAATATTTCATGTTTATCAGTGCAATCCATCATTGGAGCAACTGAGATTGATTTATTCATTTATTTCTCTTCGGGTTTATCTACTTCTTCTTTGAGCTCTAATGGTGCTTCTTCTTCTAAACTTTCTTGCTTAATTTCAGGCTGTTCAGACTTAAGTTCAGATAATGCCTCTTTAACTAAATTACTTGTTGGTTTTTGTTCTGGGGTTCTTCGCGTTCTTTTAGACGGTAAAACAGCAATTCCACTTTTTGACACTTGTCCTTTATAAATGTTTTCAAAATCGTCGTTTACTTCCTCTTCAGTATCTTCTAGTTCTTCAACTTCATCCGGTTCTTTTCTTAATCTTGTAATAGCGTTTTTTTCAAGCTCTTTTACAGATAATTTTCCATCTCCAATTTCTCTGAGTGCTATGATTGTTTTTTTATCATTATCTTCTTCAACAAGCATTGGTGATCCGGAATTTAATTGAGCTGTTCTCTCTTTTGCTAATAAAACGAGATCATATTGATTATCAATTTTTTCTAAACAATCTTCTACTGTAATTCTTGCCATGATGAGGTTTATAGTGCATTTGATAAGAAAAGATCAAGCTTTTTTTAAGATTATTGGATTGATCTTGTTACTTATCGTTAAAAGAAGCAAAAACACCGAAATTATATAAAGAGCAGATATTAAAGAAATAGTCTCTATGGACAAGCCTAAATCTATGAAATAACCAAAAATCGCGGTTCCGAATGCTGTTGAAAAAACCATTAATGCTGTGGTTAAAGCTTTTATGCTTCCAATATATTTTACTCCATAGATTTCCGCCCATGTTGAAGATCCTAACACATTAGCCAAACCATTAGAGACACCTAGTAAACCAAAAAAAATATAAGCAATAAATTGTTGATTTAAAAAGTACAAAATAATTAAACCCACTAGTAAAGGAGCATTGATAAAATAGATTAATTTTCGACTTGTAAATCTATCAACTAAAAATCCAGACAAAATTAAAGTCAATATAGAAGAAATTGAATAAATCATAAATGATTTAGGTATAGTATAAATTTCCCAAGATTTAGAGTCAGAAATAAAAGACTGGTATACAAATACGCCTGTCGCAATCCATGGCATAGCTAGCATATTTAACGATATAATATAAAATTTAACGTCTTTAATTACCTCTGATCTTTTCCAACTTTTTATCCTATTTAAAGATCTGTCAAAAATATTATTACTTTCCCTAGAGTCTATAGATAAGTTTTTGATTGTTGACAAAACTACAATTGGTAAAATTATCAACATTAGTAAAGAAATAAATTGCCAAATGGATCTCCATGATAAAAAAGTTAACATAAATACTATTAATATAGGTAAAATAAATTCTGCAGCTGAAAGTCCAAACCAAACTGCACTTAAAGCTTTACCTCTTCGCTGATTAAAATATCTCGATATAGTTGTTGTAGATGTATGAGACATTAGACCTTGTCCTGAAAATCTCATTAAAAAAATACCTATAATTAAAAGATATAAATTGTTAATTAAAGAGAAAAAGAAACTTGATAGAATTAAAAAAAAAATAACAATAAAAGAGTAATTTAATAATTTAAATTCATCAATTTTTTTCCCAAACCAAATTAGTGTTAAACTAGAAAATATAGTGGCCAAAGCATAAATTGAGCCAAATTGTCCATGTGAAATATTTAGGTCATTTCTGATGCTTGGGTTAAACAATCCCAAAAAAAAACTCTGTCCAAAACTAGAAAAAAATGTAAATATAAATCCAAATATAATAACTTTTTTATTTAAACTAAGGTTAATCATTGATGACTTGTAAAGTAGCATTCATAGGTTTAGGTGTAATGGGATATCCCATGGCAGGATTTATATCAAAAGCAGGTCATAATGTAACTGTTTATAATAGAACTAAATCAAAAGCAGAAAAATGGATTAAAGAATATAAGGGCAATATCGCAGAAACACCTATGGATGCAGCAAAAGATTGTGATTTTATATTTACATGTGTGGGAAACGACAACGACTTAAGAGAAGTTACTCTAGGTGACAAAGGGTTGTTCAAATCTGCAAAAAGGGGGGCAGTTTACATAGATAATACAACTGCTTCAGCTGATATCGCCCGGGAGCTATACAACGAAGCTAAGTCAAAAGGATTTGAATTTCTAGATGCGCCTATTTCTGGCGGTCAAGCAGGTGCAGAAGGTGGAATTTTAACTGTTATGGTGGGAGGTGATGAGGTTCCTTTTAAAAAAGCAGAATCAGTAATCGACTGTTATAGTAAAAAAATAAAATTATTGGGTCCTTCTGGAAGTGGTCAATTAACTAAAATGGTGAATCAGATTTGTATAGCTGGTCTAGTTCAAGGATTATCTGAAGCAATAAATTTTGGAATGAATGCAGGTTTAAACATGCATGACGTAATTGAAGTAATTTCAAAAGGTGCGGCCCAATCCTGGCAAATGGAAAATAGACACAAAACTATGATAGAGGATAAGTTTGATTATGGATTTGCAGTAGATTGGATGCGTAAAGATTTAAAAATTGCTATGGATGAAGCAAAAAAGAATAACTCTCCTTTGCCTATAACAAAAATAATTGATGATTATTATTCCGAGGTTCAAAAAATGGGTGGACAAAGATGGGATACTTCCAGCCTAATAAAAAGATTTAGAAAATAGTGTCAGTAGAAAAAGTCAGTTATTATGAAGATTTTAAGGAAATAGAGAAAAAATTATGGTCCTTATTAGTACGAGCAGTAAATGACCGTAACTCAGAATTTAGAACTCCGGTATTTATTTGCGGAGATAAAGATAACTTAGATGGAAGAGTAGTTGTTTTAAGGCAAGCAGATTATAATAATAATATTGTTCAATTTCATAGTGACATAAGATCAACAAAAATATCAATGATAAAAAGTAATCCGAATTGTTCCCTGCTGTTTTACGGAAAAAAAGAAAAAATACAACTGAGAATGAAGGTCAATTGTGAAATACATTATAACGATAAGATTGCAAGGGAGTCATGGAATAAAACCGGACATATTAGTAGAAAATGTTACTTAGTTACCGATGGTCCAGGAACTAAATCAGAAAAACCAACTTCAGGACTTAATGATAAATTTGATAATTTTGATTTTTCAAAAGAGGAAAGTGAAGAAGGATATAAAAATTTTTGTGTCATCAAATGTAAAATTAAAAGCATTGAGTGGTTATATCTAGCTGCAAAAGGTCACCGTAGAGCTTTAATAGATTTAAATGAAGCAAAAAAATTCACTTGGTTAGTTCCCTAACTTTTTATATTTTTTGTAATTATTAACGTAATGTTCAGCATTTTCTCTTATGTGTTTAATTTCTTCATCAGTAACCTGTCTGATAACTTTACCTGGGCTTCCTATTACTAAAGACCTTTCCGGAATTACTTTATTTTCAGTTATTAATGCATTTGCTCCAATAATAGAATTTTTTCCTATCTTAACTTTATTTAATATCGTACTTCCTATTCCAATAAGACAGTCATCTTCAATTATACATCCGTGTAACATTACTAAATGTCCTACAGTAACATTTTTACCAATCTTAACTGGACAACCTGGATCAGTGTGAATAACGCTGCCATCTTGGATATTTGATCCCTCTCCTATTGTGATGGGTTCGACGTCGCCTCTCAAGGTTGCATTGAACCAAATGTTTGCATCTTTTTTTAAAGTGACGTTACCAATTAAAACCGAATTGGGAGCAAACCAACTATCTTTGTCAATCTTAGGACTAATATTGTTGAAATTATAAATCATTAATATAATTATAATATATTATGGTCTTAACAAAAACCCCAATCTGCAATTTTAAAGAAAAAGCAACTGAATTTAATCTAAAAGGAGTAGATAATAAATTTTACAAACTTGAAAATTGTGTTGGAAACAGGGGGACTATTATAATGTTTATTTGCAACCACTGCCCATATGTAAAAGCTATAATTAAAGATTTAGTAGAAGATATAAATGAATTAAAAAAAAGTGGAATTCAAACAGTAGCTATCATGTCGAATGATGTCAAAAATTATCCAGAAGATTCTTTTGATAATATGTTGACATTTTCAAAAATAAACAAATTCAATTTTCCATATTTATTTGATGAAACACAAATCGTTGCTAAAAGGTATGGAGCTGTATGCACTCCAGATTTTTTTGGTTACAACAAAAATTTAGAACTTCAGTATCGAGGTAGGTTTAGAGAATTAAAAGAACTAGTTCAAATTAAGAATGGAAATAGTGATTTAAAATTAGCTATGGAAATGATTTCTAAAACACAAAATGGTCCAAAAGATCAAATACCAAGTATGGGCTGTAATATAAAGTGGATTAAATAATGTTTGTTATATCAACTAGAAATTTTCCACCAGATGTAGGTGGAATACAAAATTTAATGAGTGGACTATCACTATCTTTATTAAAACATGGTCCAGTAAAAGTTTTTGCGGAACAGACGACGGAGATAAATGATTTTGATAAAAAAACTGGTCTCGATTTAACCAGAATTTCTGGTTTTAAATTTTTAAGAAAATATAGAAAAGCAAATTTAATTAGAGATTTTTCCTTAAAAAATTCCGTAAGAGCCTTTTTTTTCGATCATTGGAAAAGTATAGAAAAAATAGATGAGAAAGTTTTAAAAAATGCACCATCATTTTGTTTAATACATTCAAAGGAAATTAATCATACACAAGGAAGTTTTCTTAATAAAAGAATGATTAAATCTTTAAATAAAGCAAGCTTTGTAATTTCAAATTCTGAATTTACAAAAAATCTTGCTATAAAAAATGGTTTTGAAGAAAAAAAAATTAAGATAATACATCCGGGATGTAATTACCCTATTAAAATAGATAATAAAAATTTAGAAACAGCAAAAGAATTATACAGAAATTCATTTCCAAAAATAATTACAGTTGCAAGGCTAGATAAAAGAAAAAGTCATCGAAATATTTTGATGACAATTAAAAACTTAAAGCCTAGATTTCCAAATATTAAATATATTTCAATTGGTGATGGAGAAGAAATGGAAAATCTTAAAAGTCTTAAAAATGAATTAGGACTAGGCAATGAAGTTGTTCTTTTGAAAGAATCTACAGAACTTTTAAAAGTAGCACTATTAGAACAATCTGATCTTTTTTTAATGCCATCAATTATTTATAAAAAATCTGTTGAAGGATTTGGAATATCTTTCATAGAAGCCGCTGCATATGGCACCGGTTCAATTGGTGGAATTGCAGGAGGAGCCTCTGATGCTATTCAAGATGGTATCTCTGGATATTTATGTAATGGAGAAAGTTTAAATTCAATTTACGATACTATTGTTAAATTTTTTGATAATAATAATTTTAAACAATTGGGCAAAAATGCTTTTACTTTTTCAAAAAACTTTCATTGGGAAAAAGTTGTCAAAAAATATATAAAACTAATTTAAATCTTTTTTCATATTTTCTAAAACTTCTTCAACTTTTAGTTCAGACAAAAGATCTACAGTAATAGTCTTAAAATTTATATTTCCAATATTCACTTTTTTGGCAGTTGTGTGACTTCCGAATAAAGCTAAACCTTTTTTATTTAAATGAGAACAAATGTGGGCAGGTCCTGTGTCGTTTGAAATTATATACTTGGCTGAGTTTATTAATGAAATAAGAAAATTAATCTTTACTGATTTTCTATTATCTAAGACAATCTTTGCATTAAGTTCTCTGGCTTCCTCTAATTCTTCCGGTCCAGGGGCAATTAATATTGGATATTTATTTTTATAAACTTCTTTAATCTTAACGATTAGCTCTGAAAAATAAGGCCATTTTTTCTGTGTATGTTTTTTTGAACAAAAGGGAAAGATCAAAATATAGTCCCCATTTGTATATTGCTTTAAGTTTCTTGAAATATCTTTTATGCACCAAGTTAAATTTATATCTTTAGTATTTTTAATTTTTATATTGCTTTTTTTTAATTGTTTCTCTATTCGATTTAAAACTGAGTCTTGATTAAAATCAGATAATTTTTCCCCAGTCTCAAGAGAGGTTTCCGATGTAGACCAAACAGGATCTTTAAGTATAAAATTTTTATAGAACTTTGTTCTTTTCGAGTTTTGCAAATCAAAGACATGAGAAAATTTATACTTATGCAATAATTTTTTTAAACTTAATAAATAAAGCAAATTCCATCTAGGCAACCTTTGATCTAAAAGTACCCCATCAACATAAGGACACTCTGACATAAATTCTAAGTAAGCTCTAGAAGTCAAAAGTAATATTTTAGAATTTTTGAATGAATTTTTAATATCCTGAATTGCCCCATTTGCTTGAATTAAGTCGCCTAATGACCCGTGCTTTATAATTAAGATATTTGACATAATTTTAACTTTATATAATGAATTAATTAGTATAATCAAAAAAAAACTTTATGAATACAAAATTAAATCAAATATTAGCTGAAATCTCTGCTGGTGAATTGCTAGATAAAATAACTATTCTTGAAATCAAAAAAGAAAAAATAAAAAACAGAGAAAAATTAGAAGATATTGATAAAGAACTAAGATCCTTAAATATTACATCAAAAGAGAAAATACCAGATAAAAGTAAAATTAGTGATTTAATAACTAATTTAAAAAAAATAAATTTAAAGCTTTGGGATATTGAAGAAAATAAAAGACTGGCTGAGAAAAATCAAAAATTTGAAGAAGAATTTATAAAATTATCTAGAGAAGTTTACAAAACTAATGATGAAAGAGCTAAAATTAAATTGAAGATTAATGAAATATTAGGTTCAAATATTAAAGAAGTTAAATCTCATTATTAGTCGTAGTAAATACTTGGGATAGTTTTCCTTAATTCTTTTGGTTTTTTTGGGTCTATAGTTGTTGTAATTACACCTTCTTTTTTTCCCAATTCTTTTAAAATTTTTCCATCAGGAGAAACGATCATTGAGTGTCCATAAGTCTTTCTGCCATTACAATGTTTTCCTGCCTGACCCGGTGCGAATACATATGAAAAATTTTCTATTGCTCTGGCTCTCAATAAGGTATGCCAGTGTCTTTTTCCTGTGGTTTCTGTAAAAGCTGATGGGATACTTAAAAAAATTGCACCTTTCTTTGACATTTTTCTATACATGTTTGGAAATCTTAAATCATAACATATTGAGAGACCTAATTTACCCCACGGAAGTTTTACTACCTTTATATTTTTTCCTGCTTTAAAGGTTTTTGACTCAAAATATTTTTCTGATTTACTTAATTTTGCATCATACATATGAATTTTATCATAAAATGATTTGATATTCCCTTTATCGTTAATTAGCACTGATCTGTTTAAAAGTTTTTTTTTGTTTTTAATGATTAATGAGCCTATTAAAATCCATTTTTTATATTTCTTCGCTAATTTTTTTATTCCTAAAAGGTAAGAGTCGTTATTCATTGCAGTTGCTACTTCTAAAAGTTTTTTTTTATTTAATGAGAACTTAGATGATACTTCGGGGGTAATAATAAGATTAGCTTTTTGACTTACTGCTTTTTTAATCAATCTTTCACTTCTTTCAAGGTTGCTTTTTATGCAGTCAGAAGAGCATAATTGGATACATGAAACTCTAAACATTTATAATTATTCTAAGGAATTCAAAAGGAATATACTAGTATTTAGTTAATGCAGAATATTGGGGTTTAACGCATGATTGATGATGCAAAATTCCATTTACAATCAAAACTCGGCACATATGCACCTGAAAGTTTAACATTACCAAAGTTTTTCTCTAAAACATTACACCACTTGTCGACTTGTTTAGGTTTTTTATCTTGGCTTCCTACTTGAGCCGTTATCACTCCACCTTTTTTAAGAATTCTTTTTAAACCACGCATATTTTTTTTTGCTAAATCAATACAATATTGATCGTCATTTAGATCTACAAATATTTTATCATACTTTGAGTCTTCTATTTCTTTAATACTTTTAAAAGCATCTCCCCAAAAAGTTTTAATTTTGTTACTTTTTTTTACCTTCGTGCATACTTTTGGCAAATGTTTATAACAAACGTCTACTATTTCAGGATCTAGCTCAAACCAATCAATAAAATTTGAATTATTATCTAAACAAGCTCTAGCTACACCTCCATCGCCGCCTCCAATAATAGCGACGTTATTATTTTTTTTACTAAGATCATAACTAGACTTAAAAAAACTTGAACTATAAATTTTCTCATCTTTTTCTGCTACTTGTATCTCATGATCAATAAATAAAGCGTGACCAAACTCCTCTAAATCCATAATTTCAACAAATTGACCAACTTTTGAAGTAAATTTTTCTAAAACGTTTTTAACGACATAAAACTTTTTTTGTCCTGGAGTACTATAAATATCGTCATAGAGTCCGATGCTGCTTCTATCAAAAGCATTCGTAACTACCCTTTCATGCTGAATTTCTTTTCTTAAAATTTTTAATGCAACTTTCGGATTTACTTTTCCGCATGTGAAAAAATCAAAACTAATTACGCCTTTTTCTGGAAAAGTGTGAAAGCTAAAATGACTTTCCGCAAGTAATGCAACTAGTGTAAAACCTTGTGGTTGAAACCGATGAGATGCTACATTTAAAATTTCAACTTTTGCCGCTTTAGCAATTGTGTATATGATTTTTTCGTAAAATCCGGGGGTGTAGTCTTTTTTTACACCAAGAAAATCAATTGTAATGTGCTCACCAACTTTAACCATAAAAAATTACCCTTTTTTATAATTTTTGAACTTCCCTAAAACTATTTTCATTTCTTTTTTAGAAAGAATCTTAGGTATTCCGATTCTTATGGCATTAATGTATTGATGGCAAATATTTTCGATCTCTTGTGCAAGCTCAAAAGTGTTTTCCAAATTTTCACCAAAAGCAACTTGACCGTGATTAGCAATCAAACAAGCTGTCCTATTTTTTAAAGCTTTAATAATATTTTTAGAAAGATTTTTAGTTCCAAAAGTTGCATATTTAGTACATTTAATGTCCTCCCCGCCTGCAACTGCAACCATGTAGTGAAAAGCTGGAATGTTTTTTTGATGTGAAGATACTGCTGTAGCGCAAGTTGAATGAGCATGAACAATAGCTTTGGCTTCCTTTTTATTCACATAAATATCTTGGTGAAATCTCCATTCTGATGAAGGTTTTCCTTTTTTTTTATCAAAAATTCCTTTTAAGGAAATAAAGACTATGTCCCTGGGTTTCAGTGATGAATATTTCCTTCCTGATGGAGTTATATAAAAACCATCTACGCCTTTTTCTTTTGCTCTCACCGATATATTGCCAGATCTTAAAGCTGATAGATTAGTAATATTTAATTTTTTTGAATATTTGATTACTTCTGTTTTAAGTTTACTCACTTAAATAATCCTTTTAATCCTTTTTCTGAAGCTTCACAAATACCTTTTTCTGTTATTAATCCTGTAACTAGTTTTGCAGGCGTTATATCAAAGGCTAAGTTTAATGACTTACTTTTAAAAGGGTAAATTCTTACTCTTTTAATGTTATTATTTTCATCAACTCCTTCTACGTGAGACAGTTCTTCAGGATTTCTCTCCTCAATAGGAATTTGTTTGTGGTCTTTAATATTCCAGTCAATTGTTGAACTTGGTAATGCAACATAAAAAGGAACGTTATTATCTTTTGCAGACAATGCTTTCAAATAAGTGCCTATCTTATTGCATACATCTCCATTTGATAAGGTTCTGTCGGTTCCAACAATACACATGTCGATCTTTCCTCTTTGCATTAAAATTCCTCCAGTATTATCTGTAATAATAGTATTAGGAATTTTTTCCTCATTAAGTTCATAAGATGTTAAATTAGCCCCCTGATTTCTTGGTCTTGTCTCATCAACCCAAACATGTACTTTTATTCCTTTTTGGTGAGCATGATAAATTGGTGAAGTTGCTGTACCCCAGTCTATTGTCGCTAACCATCCTGCATTACAATGAGTTAAAATATTTACTACACCTTTTTTCTTTTTAGATATTTCCTCAATAATTTTAAGTCCATTAATCCCTATATTTTTGCAAAACTTTACATCTTCCTCTGTAATTGCTTTTGCCTCATCTAAAGCTATTTTCAAAATGTCGCTGTTATTAACTCCCGATAATTTTTTCATCATGCGATCTACTGACCATTTCAAATTTATTGCTGTGGGCCTTGAGGCAATCAAGTCTTCACTTGATTTTTTTAAAAAGGATAAATCATTTTTTTCAATTATAGACAAAACCAATCCATAAGCTGCGGTAGCTCCAATAAGAGGCGCCCCTCTTACTTCCATAGTTTTTATAGCTTTAATTGCATCTTTTATATTTTTTAAACTTTTAATTATAAATTTATGAGGAAGTTTTGTTTGATCAATAATTTTAACCTCATTATTTTCAAACCAAATTGTTCGGTATTTTTTACCTTTGATTTTCATTGAATTCGTGAGGCAATATATTCTATGATTACAGGATTATAGTGCTGAAAACAAATTCCTTGACTCATTTCATGACCACCATTTTTTCTTTCAGAAACTTTTTGTTGCCAGTCATTTCCTTTAATGACACAGTTTTTTTCATTAATTTTAAAATCCTCTGAAATCACAATTCTTTTAACACCCGGAACTTCCTCTAACCAATCAGATAACAGACCCTCATACTTATCTTTTGGATGTGTAAAAGCAAGAACAGGCACGCTGTTTATTTTTTTTATATTATCAATCTGTCTTTGTCTCAGTTCAGCACCCCCCGGGTATTTTTTTGCAAATTTTGCAAGCGCCTCCTTAGAACCAACTTTTTTTACTTTATATTTAGATGAAAGTTTACCGTAACAAGCTTGCATATAAGATATACCTCCACCTACTTTGTCAGGATGAGAAGCCAATAACATTAAAGTTAATAGACCCCCACAAGAGTGGCCTGATATAATAATCTGTTTTGTAGGCACGCCTATATTTACAAATTTATCCACTAATTCTAAATTTTTTCCAATTCTTTTATCTAATTTATGTATACCTTCATAAGGTTCTTTAAACTTCCAGTATTTTTTTGGTGACATGTCTCCAGCTAAATAGTTAGTACAAAAGTTATAAACCATAATTTTTTTACCATTTATTTCCACATCTACCAGTGAAGCTTGATTTTTTATTTGATTAACCCAAATGCATTCATTCTTTATTGCTTTATCATTTTTATTTTGTCCATGATTGTAAATAATTATAATCTTATTTTTTGGGTCTTTAACGTCCATACCCTCTTCTACTGAAGCTGATTTAGTAATAAACCCACTTTTTAAAATTTTACCATTAGCATAAACTGTATTTGAGACTGAAAAAAATAAAAGAATTAACAATATTTTTTTCATTTTTTTAAAACTCTACCTGCAATGTATTTTAACTTTTTGACTGTGCTTTTAGTTTGAAATTTTTTTGGTGTAATAATTGCAGTATCTAAACAATCATTAGCAGGATCTCCTTTTGTGTTAAAAGACTCAAAAGTTTTAATTATTTCAATAATCATATTTTGAGCATTAGAAGCATTTTGCTGCAAAGTTTTTATAACGGTAGGAACATCAACAACGTCATGATCTGGATGCCAGCAATCAAAATCTGTAACCATTGCAACTGTACAATATCTAATTTCTGCTTCTCTTGCTAATTTTGCCTCTGGCATATTTGTCATTCCAATTACATCTGCTTTCCAAGTCCTATACATTTTAGACTCTGCTAAACTTGAAAATTGAGGTCCCTCCATAACTAAATATGTTCCTCCTACCTGATGTGGTATTTGACATTTTACAAGAGCAGACTCACAACATTTCATCAAAGCAGGACTTGTTGGTTTAGCCATCGAAACATGAGCAACTATTTCTTTATTAAAAAAGGTTTTAATTCTGGCAAAAGTTCTATCAATAAATTGATCAACTACCACAAAAGATCCAGGTTTTAAGTGCTCTTGTAGAGAACCGACAGCTGAGACAGAAACAATATCTGTTACTCCCATTTTTTTAAGCGCCTCTATATTGGCTCTAAAATTTATATTTGATGGACTTATTCTATGTCCTCTTTTATGTCTCGGAATAAAGTAAACTTCTTTTTTGTTTAATGTTGCTGATAAAATTCTATCTGAAGGCTCACCCCAAGAAGTACTCACCTTTTTCCACTTAATATTTTCTAAACCTTCTATTTGATAAAGGCCGCTGCCACCAATTATCCCAAGAATTCTTTTTTTCATTATTTAAAATCTAGCCTTTTTTTGTTAGATATTGAAGCTAAATATGGATTTAAAAAAATATATAAGATCTATACCTGATTACCCTAAAAAGGGAATATTATTTAGAGATATAACTACTTTAATAAAAAATCCTCAAGCATTTAAATATACTGTAGATAAAATTATTGAGATTTCAAAAAAAATTAAATTTGACAAGGTTTCGGCAATTGAATCCAGAGGTTTTATTTTTGCATCAGCCGTATCTTATTTGCTTAATAAACCCCTTGTTCTTTTAAGAAAAAAAAATAAGTTGCCTTCAGAAAGACATTCCGTTGATTTTAAGTTAGAATATGGAGAAGCTACTATTGAAGTTCATAAAGACTCAATAAATAAAAATGAAAGTATTTTGGTTATAGACGACTTAATCGCAACAGGGGGAACTGCTGATGCTGCAGCAAAGCTAATTGAATTATCTGGAGGATCAGTTGCTGGTTTTATATTTGTAATAAATCTTTTTGATTTACCAGGCAACGATCTTCTTAAAAAAAAGTCTTATTTTACTGAAAGTTTAATTGAGTTTCCCGGTCATTAGATCTCCTTATTTTTCCAAGTATCTGGGGTGAGATCATTATTTATTTCTAAATTAATGCGATATTCAAATGGTTTAACACCTCTTTTTTTAATATAATCAAACGTCTTTTGAATTCCTTCTTTGAGTGAAACTTTTGTTTTATAATTTAATAATTGTCTTGCCTTATCAGCTGAACAAATTGCATGTTTTACCTCCTGTGGTCTATCTTTTTTATAGATAGGGGGCAAATTTATACCAGTTACATTTGAGCAAAGCTCAGCAACTTTATTAATTGTCACAAACTCTTCATCTGGTCCGATATTAATTATTTGTTTGTTAAGTTTTTTTTCATCTAACATAGGTATTAAACAGGATAAACAATCGTCAATGTACGAAAAACATCTTGTTTGCTCGCCATCTCCATATATTATTGGTGCCTTGCCTTGCATCATTCTATTAATCATTATTGAAACAACATTTCTAAATGGATCATCATATTTTTGTCTTGGACCAATTATATTATGAGGCACTGCGATCACCCATTCAATTTTATTCAATTCGCATAAATTAATAAGAACTTGCTCAGCTGCGACCTTAGAAATAGCATAAGGATCTACTGGCTTTGGTTTCATTGTTTCGATAAATGGATATTCTTGTGAACCATATCTTGCCATTGATGAACAAAAAATTATTCTTTTTACTTTTTCATTAACAGCTGCTGAAAAAATAGAAACTGAAGCTAAATAATTATTTTTAGTTATCTCATAAGGAGAAAAAACTGATAAACCCTCATGGGCTGTAGCAGCGCAGTGATAAACTATTTGGACCCCTTTCATAATTTCCTTTATTTTTTCAAAATCGCAACAGTCAATATTATGAAATTCTACTTCTTTTGGAATGTTATCTTTATATCCACCAATCATGTTGTCTATTCCAATAACTTTATGACCTAGTTCTGAAAGTTGTTCTGATAAATGAGATCCAAGAAATCCAGCGACTCCTGTAACAAGTATTTTATATTGATTATTGCTCACTGCAGAATATTTATAATTTTAATTAGTATAAATCAACTTTAATTAATTTTAGGTCTATACCACGACTTTCTCATTAATATTGAATTTAATATTCCCTTTAGTCGACAGTAATAAATATCTTTTTTTTCTTTATTTGAAACAATTTTAAAAAAACAAGTTTTAAAAATAGATGATAAGAATTTGGGTAATATCTTTAAAAATGCAATTAAATAGCCGTAATGCTTATAATGAAAATAAAAAGTCGACCACATCCAGTGCCAATTTCTTGATTTTTCCATTTCATGATTTATTGACTCATCGTGTGAAGTTCCTCCTGAATGATTGATTTTTATATTTGTATCTAAAAATATTTTTTTATTTTTTTGAATTAATCTCCTACAAAAATCTATCTCTTCAAAATAAATAAAAAAGTTTTCATCAAAAAATCCGACATCTTTACACTGTTCTAAGTTTAAAAACATTGCAAAACCTTTTACATTTTTAACTTCAAAAATTCCATTTTTTTTATTCGTTATGAAGTCTTGATTGTTTTTTTCTTGAATATAAGGTGCAATTATCGCAAAGTTAGGTTTGTTACTGGCTGTTAAAAAAAAATTATCAATTGCTTTATTTTGAACTTCTGCATCGGGATTAATTATCAAAGCATACTTCGTATTTACCATAGTTAAACCAAGATTATTCCCTTTGGCATAACCCAAGTTTTGATCGGACAAAATACAATTTATATTCGAATATTCTTTTTCTAATTTTTCTTTTAATTTTTTATCGTTAGAATTTTCTATGATTATAATTTTAAAGTCTTTTCCCAAAGATTTTATACAGTTTAAGATCTTAGTTTCACTCTTAAAAGACGTGATAACTGCAGTAATATCTTTATTGTTCATTTTATATGTTATTAATTGATTTTGTATAATAATTCTTTATTTTAACACAATTACACTAAATATTCTTTATTCAAATATGAAAAAAATAATAGTTACGGGTGGTTCTGGCTTTATAGGTAGTAATTTGGTTAACTATTTGGTCAAAAAAAAATATTTTGTTATAAATATAGACAAATTAACTTATTCTTCAAATACATATCCTAATTATAATCTTTCAAAAAAAAATTACAAATTTTTTAAAATTGATATTAATAAAAAATTAATATTAAAAAAAATAATAAAAAAGTATAAACCTGAATGTATTTTTAATCTCGCAGCTGAAACACATGTTGATAGATCGATAGACTCCCCTTTTCAATTCATACATTCAAATATATTGGGTGTTTATAATCTTTTAGAAGCTATAAAGGAAAACAATAAAAAAAATAAAAAAATAAAACTTATTCATATATCTACAGATGAAGTATACGGAGATATTATAACAAATCGATCAAATGAAAAATTTCCATATAACCCTAGTTCACCATACTCAGCATCAAAAGCAAGTGCTGATCATCTAATTAAATCGTATATCAGAACTTATAAAATTCCAGCTATGATATCTAATTGTTGTAATAATTATGGTCCATATCAGTTTCCAGAAAAACTTATACCAAAAATGATTTCTAATATTTTAAATAATAAACCTCTGCCTATTTACGCTAAAGGACAAAACTCAAGAGAATGGATTCACGTTGAAGATCATTGTGATGCTTTGTATGAAATTTTTAAAAAAGGTAAAATTGGTGAAAGTTATAATGTAGGATCAAACATTAATCTCAAAAATATAGATTTAGTAAAAACAATTTTAAGAATATTTAAAAAGGAAAAATTTATCATTGGAAAAAAAGTTAAGATAAATTATGTAAAAGATCGACCTGGTCATGATTTTAGATATGCTCTAAATAGTTTAAAGATAAAAAAACAAATTGGTTGGAAATCAAAGATTAGTCTAATTAAAGGTTTGCATATGACAATTGATTGGTATTTAAATAATAAAAAATTTATTAATTCAATATCTAAAAAATATTATGTTAGGAGGTTAGGTTTAAAAATATGATTAAAAAAGGAATAATTTTAGCTGGTGGTCTTGGTACACGGATGAGTCCAATAACAAAATCTGTAAATAAACAACTTCTGCCAATTTATGATAAACCATTAATATATTATCCATTATCTGTGCTTATGCTTGCAGGTATAAAAGAAGTTCTGATAATAGTTAATAGAGGTCAAGTAAGTCAATTTAAAAAGGTTTTAAAAAATGGAGAAAGTTTTGGTATTAGAATACATTATAAAGAACAAAAACAACCAAACGGTTTGCCTGAGGCATTTATTATTGGTGAAAAATTTATCGATAAAAATGGTGTAGCGCTAATTCTAGGAGATAATTTTTTTTATGCTCAAAGTTTAACTAAAACTTTGCAAAACGCAACTAAGCTAAAAAATGGGGCAAAAGTTTTTTTGCATCCTGTTAGTAATCCAAAACTTTACGGAATAGCTTCGATAAAGAATAAAAAAATCGTAAGCTTAAAAGAAAAACCTACGTCTGCAAATTCTAATTTAGCAGTTACAGGTTTATATTTTTTTGACAAAAATGTTGTTAGTATTAGTAAAACACTTAAACCATCAAAGAGAAAAGAATTAGAGATTATTGATCTTTTAAACATATATAGAAAAAAAAATAGACTAAGCGCAGAATTTTTAGGAAGAGGCGGTGCTTGGTTAGACGCTGGATCTATAGATGATTATTATGATACAACTTCTTTTGTTTCAACTATACAAAAGAGACAGGGTTTTAAAATTGCTTGCCTAGAGGAAATTGCATTTACAAAAAAATGGATAAATAAGAATACCTTAAAAGATAGTATCAAATTTTATGGTAATTGCGATTATTCAAAGTATTTAAGACGACTATTATTTTAATTCGCGCCAATATCATGAAATAGAATTGGTAATTCTTTAAATTTAGCATTTTTTTTAAACCAATAAGACATGAATCTTTCCGCTAAAAAACCGTATATTCTTGTTAATCCATAACCTTTAAGATCTTTAAAACCAAATAATTGTTCACATTTTTCTAGCCAAGGAAAAATTTCATTATAGTATGAATTTAATAGTTTTTTGGATTTACAAATGAACATATTATGAGGATTAAAAGATACTTCTTTGTTTACAAAATTTCTGAAATCAACTTTATTTTCCTGGTCTAGCAAGTCTATTGCTTTATCTAAATTGTCTCTACCATGCATTAAATCAAAGTGAAATTTTATATTTCTTGCTTTCTCATTAAACAATACTTTGGGATTAGACGCCACTAAAGGAAAACCATTTTTTAAAAATTTCATTATTTTCCTTTTATTTACAAAAAAAGGATCTCCTAAAATTACTTCAAATTGGCTGAAATCATCGGGAATTTTTTTTAAAACTTTATTATTTAAATTACTTAAATTTAATTCATTGTTAGGAGTAAAATTTAAAGCCCAAAATTTTCTATATTGACAAAATCCAATCCATTCTTGATTTATATGATTTAAATAGTTTTTCCATAACCAATAATGAAAAGTATATTCTCCATAATATTTGTTTTTATGAGATATATTAATTCCATTTTTATCACCTAAACAATCTTTGGGGAAAAGTTTTTCTCCTAATCCAACAGGAGTATAATCTAAAGTTTTGATAAACTTAAGATGAGATGGCTCTAATGTTAGACAGAACATTCTTAAATTTTTTTCATTCATAATTTTATTTCAATTTTGGTCTAAATAAGGATTTTTTCAAAAAGATAGAGTTAAAAATTCCAGATAAGCTTGCCGCATGAAGCTTAAGATGAAAAAAATTAAGTCTGAATATTGAAGCAATGATACCTAATAAACTTTGATAGATATTTGGTATCACTTTTTTTAAGGCATAAGGAAAATTAAAATTTTTTTTAAAAAAATAAAATTTTGACCAACTAAAATGCCAATTCCTATTTATTAAGATTTCATTAACATATTTCTTTTTTGTGGAGCCAGTTCCTATATGTTCAAAATTTAAATTTTTAATAACGTACATCTTATGATTTTTATTCATAAGTTCATTACATAGATCTATTGTTTCAAAATACATAAAATAATTTTCGTCCAATATCTTTGTAGATTTGAATTTTTTTTTGTTAATAATACAAAAACACCAATCAATTTCTTTAACATTTTCAATAATAAAATTCTTAACTTTTTTAAGTCTGCTAGGGCTATCTCTATTAAATGAACTAAAATTTTTATAAATATTTTGATTCCTATATTCTGGAGCAATTAAAGTGAAATTTTTAAAACTATTTAATAATTTTTCTATACTATGTATTAGGTTTTTGTTTATTATAACATCAGGAGTTAATGTCAAAACAATATCATTTTTACAATTTTTAAGTGCCAAATTAAAAGCCTTAGCATATCCTAAGTTTTCTTTAGGAATAATTACTTTAGTATTTTTAAATTTTTTTTCAATTTTGCTTTTCATCGATTTTAATTGAGAATTTTCAACGATTATAATTTGATGTTTTTTTGGAAAATTTTTCAACAGCTTTTTTAATAAATGCTCACTTTGAAAAGATATTATAACAATTGATAATTTCATAGTTTTGATGGTAGCGAGGGGCGGAGTCGAACCGCCGACCCCAGGCTTATGAGTCCTGTGCTCTAACCAACTGAGCTACCTCGCCAAATTAAGATCAGTTATATTACATTCTAAATTTCGTTCAATAAACATTTTTAATTAAGATTGCGCTAGTCAGAAAATGAGAAAAATAAATCTTCTTTATATGGATTATTTGGATAATCTAAGTTTTTAATTGGAAATTTTTTGACGTACTCTCCACTATCTTTTTGATAATCTTTATTTATAAAAGTTAATTCTAAAGCGATAGGTAAACCAGATTCTAATTTTTCGCAGTGATTATTACCATGTATGTGAATAATATTAAAATCCTTTTTAATTTTTTTAACAGCCTCAGTAAAAATTTCCTCATTTTGATCCAAGCAGTGAAACTCAAATATAATCATAGCAATTTTTGATTTATATTTAATTATATCATTTATTAATTTAAATTCAGTTCCTTCAATATCAATTTTTAATACAACTTTTTTTTCATTGGGTATTCTTGAAAATACTTTATCAATATCCGCATCATTTTTATTTTTTTTAATATTTGTAATTTTTTCTTGATAAAATTTTACCGAGTCAATTTTAAAAAAATCTAAATAATTCTTTAATAAAGTTATTCTTATTTTTAAATCATTGTATTTGCATCTAAATGTTAAAAATCTTTTTAAATACTTTAAAATTTCTTTTATATATGGTTTTTTACTTACAAAACAATCGTACATGAAAATTTTTACTTTTTTATTAATTTTAATGTAGTCTAGCTCGAAAGACCAATCAGATCCCATTCCAAAGCTTATTAAATAATCAACGCTAGCTACAACCTTCTCATCTACAATATAGCCACCATCGGCTTCTCTTCCAACTCGAATAAGATTTTGGTTTTTAAGAGGTTTTAAAAAATTAAATTTTTTGTCCATCAATTATAAAATATTTTATCTATTTTAATTTCCTTTAAAAGGTAAAAAAACAAAATTTATAGCACTAATTTAAGTATTTCTTTTGAATAAATTAAGTGACTTATGAAAAGTGATTTGATAATAGTTTGTTTATACAATGGATGAATTAAAAGCATTAATACTATTAATATCGAGTGGATTAATAATAAGATATTCTTTAACGTTAACTGGTCAAGCGTGGGCAAAATCTCATTCTCAAACTGTCGCCTTTATGATTTTACCAGTAATCACCTACGTAATTACAAAAACAATTGCTGGTAACATAGCTTTATCACTTGGAATGATTGGTGCTTTATCAATTGTAAGGTTTAGACACCCAGTAAAAAGTGCTTTAGAGTTAATAATGTACTTTGATCTTATAACAATTGGTATTGCAACGAGTGTTAGAACTAAATGGGCTATTCAACTAGTATTATGCACTGTCATAATAATTTTTGCAGTAAAATTTATACAAAAAATTTTAAATAAATCAGGTTCGTCTTTTTATAACATGTCTTTTAATGAGGGTAATACTGCTAACACTATTGAAATTGTCTCAAAACAAAAAATTGAATTTATTGAAAAAAGTGAGTTCTTATTAAATTCTTTAAATGATAAAAATAATCAAGAATTTACTTACAGATTATCTTTTAATAATAAAAAAGAGTTACGAGATTTTAAAGTTAAGTTGGAAAATGATAAAAATATTGAAAGAGTAAATACTATCTATAATTAAATTATGAAAAAGATTGTTTTTCTTTTTTTTATTTTTACTTTTTTTTCTTTTGAAGTGCTGGGGGATAAAAAACTATACGAAAAAGATTTCACAGGCTGTAACTATAACATTAACGAAAAAAACCTTAAAGAAATCAATTATTTAAAAATAAAAAAAATTGGGGTAGATGTTCATAATTACAGAAACTGGATTGTAAATAGTATTAGGATATTAACCAGTCGATCACGATATGTTTCAGATACATATAAGCAAAGATTTAAATCAAATATATCTGTTGAATTTGAGGACGGTACTTTTTGTAACTTTACAGGAAGAATTAGGCATCATGGGGATGAAAAAGATCACATTAGTCTAACAGGAAACACAATTACACAAAGTATAGATGTACATTTAGATAATGGAAATATAAGAGGAATTACTAAATTTAAACTTCTTAGGCCAAATACAAGAGGAAAGCTTGAAGACGAAATTTTTTTAACAGAACTTCTCAGGAACTTAAATTTTTTAGCACCAAGAACTATGAGAGTTGATGTTAGAATTAATGAAGCAAATTCTGTTATGATTTTTCAAGAAAAAGCGGCAAAGGAGTTATTAGAGTTCAATAATAGAAGAGAGGGACCAATATTTGAAGGTGACGAAAGATTTTTTTTTAGAACCGTAAAAAAATTACCATCTAATCAAAAAAGTAATTGGGATATTGGTGTCGTACCACTAATGAACAAAAGTGTTAAACATCTTTTGGCACGTCAAGTTAATACTAATATAATGCAAAAAAGTGATGGTTTGAATAAGATGTCTTTCAACTCTTCAACAAACCTTAATTTAATATATCTTTATTACTCAAATAGATTCCAAGATGGAACAAATAATTTTAATTATTTTGATTATGACTTAGATAACACTTTACTTGCTATGTTTAACCCGGAAAATATAATGAAATTAGATGCATATAATCTACTTATTCAATCTACAAATAGTCAACACGGTTTAGCTGCTAATAACAGAAAATTTTTTTGGAACTCTATTGAAAATTACTATGAACCAATAAATTATGACTCAAATCCAAACATAGATTTAAAAAAACTAATTACAACAACGGCGATATACAGGCTTCCCATATCAGAAAGCTTTATAAAGGCTTTTGGGTTTCTCGAAGAAAAACTTCTAAATCTGAATTTAAAAAATGTAAGCGCTAACATTGATAATTCTGGAATTAACATGACAGAAAAAGAAGTCTCTGAGAAAGTTAATAAGATATTAAATAATCTTAATGTAATAAAAATTAATTACTTAAATATAGATAATCAAGCGTTGCTAGAGCATAATAAATTTAAACCTATAGATAATTTATTGGATAGATTTAATGAAACTTTGAATGAAGTAGAGCCAAATGTTTTTCTTGTGAAATATAATGAAAAAAATGGAAATTTACAAAGATGTAAAATCTTTTTAAAAGACTGTAAAGATTACAATTTTACTCAAGAAAACTTAACAGATTTATTAGAAGGTGAATTGATATTAAATGAAAAAATATATCAATTTTTAGGGAAAAGCTTCAATTTTGATAGTATCAAAAAGAATAGAAATTTTAACAAAATTAATTTTGGTGACTCAAATATCTTTTATGAAGATGGAATAACCTTAAAAATAGATCAACAAAATAAATTGTTAGAAATCATTCAAAATGAAGTGGGATCTAGAGCTTATATTATAAACGGAACTTTATCTGATCTTAAAATGAAGTTTTATGGTTTAAATTATAAAATGACAACCACAAAGCCAAAAAATTTTCCTAATGATAGTAGCGGACTGACAGGTTGCTTATCATTAATAAATTTAGAGGTTAAGAACATTGATTTGTTTGCTGAAAATTCAAATTGTGAAGATGCAATTAATTTAATTAATGTAAAAGGTTCGGTCAACGAAGTCATTGTCAAAAATTCATATAGTGACGGTTTTGATGTAGATTTCTCTAATGTTAAAATTAAAAACTTAAACATTCAAAATTCAAAAAATGATTGTGTAGATTTTTCCTCTGGAAATTATGTTTTAGGTGAATTAATTTTAAATAATTGTGGAGATAAAGCTTTATCTGTTGGAGAAGGGTCTAAAATAAATATTCAAAACTTAAAGGCGTCAAATTCGAACATGGGTGTGGCATCAAAGGATAGCTCTATTGTTAATTTAGATAATTTAAAAGTTAATAATGTATCAACATGTTTAGCCGCTTATAAAAAAAAACAAGAATTTAATGGAGGAGTGATTAATATAAATAATAATTTTTATTGTAATAATTTTAAGGATAAACTAACAACAGATGAGTTTTCTATAATTAATAACTAAATTAAAACAATTATGAGCTTCAGAAAAGAAGAAAAACTTTATATCAAATCCGAACATATTTTTAATTTTAAAAAATTTCTAGAGGATCGTTCTGTAAAAAATTTATATAAGCCAAGAAAAATTAATAGTTTATATTTTGATAATTTAAATTTTGATATGTATAATGACTCTATCGAAGGTGTTGTACCAAGAAAAAAGATTAGAGTAAGAGAATATCCAGGTGAAATCGATAAAAAATATTATTTAGAAATTAAACACTCATCTGTAGAGGGAAGATTCAAAACAAGAGAAATAGTTAAAAAAGAAAGATTTGAATTTTTAAAAAAAACAGGAATTTTAGACATTAGATATGGTACTTGCCTACCAAATTATTACGTTTCGTACGATAGAGAATATTTAATTATTAATGATGTTAGAATATCAATAGACACAAATCTTGTATATCAAGATTTTAAATCAAATTTAAAATATGCTGACAGAAATTGTATTGTTGAGTTGAAAACCTCAATTAATAAAGATCATGATAAATTAATTGAAGAATTTCCTTTTCAAAGAATTAGGTTTTCAAAATACTGTTTTGCTGTTGAAAACTTAAGTTACAAATAATTTAATATCTCTTTAAAATCCACTCTAATATATCCATGTTGATTGTTTTGATTAAATTTCTCAGGCACTTTTGCAATAGAGTTATAATTTAATGAGCACTTCTTAGCTAGGTTTTCATACATCATTCCAGCACCTGAAGGTTTAAGTTCAATAATTTTTGTTCCAGGTTTACAAAATACTAAGTTTGTAAATCCTCCTCCATGAAGACCTATTATGATGTCTGCGTTTTGAAAAATTTTCACTTGTTTAACAAAAGATAAATTACTTAATTTAATGCTTTTAAAACCGATCTTATCTAGCTGACTTTTAATCTCATTATCATTTATAATTTTTCGCATCATGCTTAGATTTGAAGTTGCATCGCTCCTATCAATATAAATTTTTTTTGGTAAATCTTCGTTCTGATTAATTTCAATTTCTTTTAAAAAAGTTTCTTGTAACCACCTTATTATCCACATCGGAACATTTTGAATTTCATCGGTTGCATTGTTTTTGATTACATAAGGATGATCAGTACATATTATTTCTTCGCAAGATAAATGTCTGTTTTTTAAACTAGATAATCTTTTTGAATTTGGAATTTTAAAAAAATTAATGGTCTCTTGTTGAAATTTTTTTTCTAAATTAGGAAATAAAAAATAGTCTTTTTCATCAAAGGCTATCTTTTTTGAAAGTATCTTAATTCTAGGCAATACATCAAACATCCAATGCCAGTAATTATGATTTCCTGCGCCTCCAGTCAAAAGAGAAAACAATCTGTTATTTAATTTTTTTTTTAATCTTGGGGTGCCTTTATTTAAAACTATATTTTTTTTTATATCTTCAAATTTTACATCTCTTATTTGAAAAGAGGGGCCTTCAATAATCTTATTATCCTGAATAATAGCAGTATCATTTACAGTGTCTGTATAAATTCTTGCATGATAATTATAATAAATCTTATAATTAAAACTATCATCAACTTTAGATAATTCGACAAAAGAATTTTTGTCTGATCCTGCTTTTTTAAAATCTTTTATTTGCCCATATAAGATTTTAAATATCCCATAACCTGTTTTTTTAAATATAGATTGTAATTTTTTATTAATATTATTTATCAATTTTTTTTTAGATTTTTGTTTCTACATATAATTTTTCAAAAAACATTTCAAAATGAACTTGGTGATAAAAATCATAGGCCTTTTTTCCAACCGGAAAGACTACTGGAAAATCGGGTGATGCTTCTAATAATCTTGGAACTTTTAACCCTTCAGCAACTGAATAAGCAAAACACTCATTACCTATAAATAATCTACAGGATTTTATAATTTGGGCCAATTCAAGAAAATCTTTGCAATTGT
>CABZCD010000003.1:0-22500 GCA_902524105.1 uncultured Pelagibacteraceae bacterium
GAATATTTTGCCATCGATCATTAATTTTAAGGTCATTAAACTGAATATAATTTCTTCTATATTGCTCATATTTTGTAAAGTTTATTTTTGCATTTTTTATTTTTTTAAGAACTGATGGATTTTTATTAAAATTTTTTCCAATATGAATTAATTGAGTTCCTAAAGCTTTAGATAATTCTATTGTTAGAACATGACTATGATAATGATATTTTTGATAATAATTTGAAGTGAGAAAAATAATAGGTTTTTTAAACAAAACAGCAATTTGACAAGCGAAAGAATTATGGCATAAAACTAATTTTGAATCTTTAATAAGCTTGCTTGTTTTATCAAAAAAAAATTTAAATCCATTTATCGGTATATCTCTTTCATTCCTTCTATGATGGGCAGCAATATATATTTTTTTTTGAGGAAAGTGATATTTTATATAATTTAAAAAGTCTTTGGTTGGTCCCCAGTAATCTCCAAATCTCCTATTTTTATCTTGCATATACCCTAGTTTATAATCAAAACTATCCTCAACAACATCATCGATAAATACAATATCGCTCAAATGTTTGTCTTTCTTTTTTTTTGCTTTAACATAAAGCTCTAGTTCTGGGCTAGCTGCCTTTACAATAGAAATCTTTTTATATTTTTTTTTAATCTTTTCGTAAGAGTTGTTGTTGAAAACAAAGATTAATTTTATCTGTGTTGAAGCTATTTTTGATGAAAGAAATTCAAATATTTTTTTAAAAAAAGTAAAAAAACTTCTTAAAATAAGTTTCGGTAAATTATTTTTATTAAAATAACTTTTTAATCTTTTTGTTGTATATATATCTAAATTAATTTCATCTTGTGGTATGAAAGAAATTTTTCTCCCCCCCAAAATATAAAATGCTCTATCTATAATAGATGCAAGAAAACCATGTCCAGCTTGGTTAGAATAAAAGAAGTTTTTTGGGAGTTTTTTTAACTCATTAAATAAATTAAAGTAAGAAAATATTTCTTTAAAATTTTTATCTTTAATATGCCTGCTACCTTTTTTCGTGTAATCTTCATAAATCTTTCTATTTATTATTGGTAATATTGATAAATATTTAATTTTCCAACCTTTATAAGTTTTACCAACACCTAGCCTGGTAAAGTTATGTTTTGTTAAAGGTTGATTAGTTAACAAAATAAGTATTTTGATAGATTTCATGATTATACTTGGATTTTAATTCTTCATCCAAACAGCTTGTTTTAATTCCCACTTATCTTTATTTTTTTTCCAAATATGTTGTGGTCTAAAGCTATCTATTATTTTATGAAAATTTTCCTCACTCAAATCTAGGTATTCAAGTATTTCTTTAAAATATCTGTTTGGAAATTCCCCGTCATATTTTTTTATTAAAGCTACCGCTTCTTTTCTAGTGATTATACCATTTCTTACCTCTAGAGCAGCATCTTCAGTTGCTCTGCCTCTGCCAGTTTTTATAAACCAAGTATAAAAGTGTAAATTATCTAACTTATCATCCAGGCTCGCGTATTTTGTGTATGTTCCCTCACTTCTATACGGATTTACCTTAAAGTCCGAGTTTTCTGATGCATAATAAAAATTGCTCTGTGGATTGTAATTTAAATAGTAGGGTAAATTTAACACTGTTAATTTTTCGATTTCTCTTTCCTTATTTTTTAAAGGCATGTAAGGATAAATATCATTTTTTGAAATTTTGTATTTTTCAAGTTCTGTAATATGAATTCCACCAAAGTATAAATCTTCACTATTAGTGTGAAAAAGGGCTTTATTCACATGACCAGAAATACTATATAAGTTACCTCCTACTCCTTTTTCAAAATATGCATCACCATAAATGATTAAATTGATTTTCTTTTCTAAAGCTAATTTTGGTGCAAGGTTAGCTTGACCTAAAACAAAAGGTTGAAATGGGTGTAAAATATTTACAAACGCTAGTTTAGTTAATTTTCTATGAATTAAAGGATTTGGTGTATGGAGCTCATTATTAAAACCCATTTTTTGCCATGCTTGAAAATTATGCCATCCAATATCCGTATAAATATGAGGTGCCCAGGTTACAGTTAAAGGGTTCATTTTATATTTATATTTTAGAATGTGTGAGAGATATATGCTATCTTTACCTCCACTACCAGGAATAAGAACATCATAAGTTCCATCTTTTCTTCTATGCTTATTTAAAATTTCAATTAACTCTTTTTCTCTTTCAGCCCAATTAATCTTTTTTTTTGACTCAAAGTACTTACAAGCTCCACATATACCGTCATCTATTGATGCTCTTTGCTTGATATTGTCTTTAGTGTCTAAATGTTGGATTGAACCCATAAATCGTTGATTAGATTCAACACATTTTTTGCAAAACACAATATTTTCTAATGGATTTTCCCTCATTGATGAAATTTAATTTATTTTTATATTTATAATTTTTTTATCTTTAATTTCAAAAATTTTTGTAAAGATTGAAGTATTGTCTAACTTATGAGTTACGATTATAATTGTCTTTGTTTTGCTTAAAAATTTAAGGTGATGAATAACTTCATCGGCTGTTTCTTTGTCTAAAGAACTTGTTGGCTCATCGAGAATTAAAATTGGTGGATCGTTATATAGTGCTCTAGCTATGGCTATTCTTTGTTTCTGACCGCCTGAAACCTTCGATGCATTTTCACCAATTACATATTCGTGATTTTCCTCTAGTCCGTTCAAAAATTCTGATAATTTTGCTTGAAAAATGCTTTTATCTAATTTTGATTTAGAGATATTCTTTTCATCTAATCCAAATGCAATATTTTTTTTTATTGAATCATCCATTAGGAAAACATTTTGGGGAACATAACCTATTAAATTTTTCAATTTGCTATGTTGTTCTTTAATTTTTTCATCATTAATTAATATACTTCCGCTTGTTGGTTCTAAAATGCCAGTTAGTAAATTAATAAAAGTAGTTTTTCCTGATCCAGTTTTTCCTATAACTCCAATGAAATCTTTTTTTTTAATTTCTAAATTAATATTTTCTAAAGTTAGATTGCTTTTATTGTGATGTTTAAATGATAAATTTTTTAAAGAAATTTTATCGAAATTTTCAGATTGTTTTTCAGAAATATTTTTTTCGATGTTTAATTTTTTGAAGTTATCCACATCTGTTTTTAAGCTTTCAATTGCTCCTTGTGAATACTTAATAGTTTGTAAAGATACAATTATTTTATTAAGTGAAGGAATAATTTTTAAAGATGAAACTAAAAAAATACTTAAAGTTCCAATTGTGCTTAACGTGTCTTTATTATGATAGGTTGAAAGTGAAATTATAGAAATAATTACAATTAAAAGAAATATCTCAAAATAAATTTTAGGCAGTCTATTTATAAAACTCATTTTGTAACCTAACTCTGACACCTCGTTACTTTTTTTCTGAAACTTTTCAGAAAAAAAATTCTTGGCTTTGAATAAAATAATTTCTTTTATTGAGCTCAGACTCTCATTCAAAATTTTCATTTTAAATTTTTGAGAGACAACAAGTTTTTTGCCAAATATTTGAGATTTTTTTCTGACTAAAAGATAAAATATTGTACTAAATATAATAATTAAAATAATTATTAACATTGTTTCTAATGGCCTAACAAACATCAATAGCAAACCTATCCCAAGAACAATCAAAGACTCTGTTATTAAAATACTTAGTTGCATAATAGAACTTCCTACTAAAGAAGTCTCTTGGGTAATTTTTGTAATTAATTTCGAAGAGTGTTCTTTCAGGTGAAAAGAATATGGCATCGATAAATAATGATTAAATAATCTAGCACCCAAATTAAACCTTACATTATAAGAGAAACGACTTTCTAAATAATAATAAAAAGTAAGAAATAAATTTTTTATAATATAAATTATAAAAATTATTACTAAAAGAAAAACTACTAAATCCTTTTCACTTATACCCTTTAAAAATTTATTTTTTAATAAAATTTCATTACTTTGATTGGTAAATAAATTAATAATTGGTAGGATGGAGGCAATACCCAATGTTTCAAGAAGCATAGCAAAAAACATCATTATTATTAAAAGTTTGAAATTTCTTTTTTCTTTTGTAGTAAGCAGTGTGTATAAATTCTGAATTGATCTCATTTTTTAAATTTGTAATAAATGATTATTTCTAAATTTAATATTATATTTTCGCAAAAGTTTAATTAGTTCAGGATTTCTAGGTTTAAAATTAATTATTTCTGAAATATTTTTTTTTACAATTGTCGTCCATTTTCTTTGATTAATTTTTAAAATTTTATTTGTCATAGTTTTTATATTTGAGTAAGAGTGATCATTTGTCCAAAAGGGTCCATTTTGAGGATATTTTTTAAAATAATTTTTTCCTGGAAAATTATTCAATGGAAGAAAAATAACTTTTTTTTTTCTCGAAATAGCTTCAAATCCTAAAGTTGAGGAATTAGTAAAAAATAACGCATTCGATCTCAGATGTGAATAAGTATCTTTGTCTCTTTCTATTAAAAAAAAATCTTTTTTTAATATTCTCTCTTTAAAATAATCTTTAATTTTTTTTGTAATAAAATGATCATTTTTAGTTTTTAATAAATAAAATAAGGGTAAGTTTAATTCTGAAGAAAGTTTTATAATTTTTTCAAAAATTTTTATTTCTTGATCCAATCGTTCAGGTCCAAAAGTAGCTTGTGCTATAAATATAATTTTTTTTATTTTATTGTTTAAACTAGTTTTATAGAGATTATTTATAACGGATCCGTTAAGAATATATTTGCTATCTATATACTTGCTCAAAGCAAGTTTATCATTTTTTCCAAAAACATAAAAAAAATCAGAAAAAAGTTTAATATTACCTTTAATTTTATTATAAGACCTACATTGTTCTAAGAAGATAGTGTTTCTTAAAGAGATCTGAATACAGGCAAATTTTGCTTTTTTATATAATTTTTTTAATTTAAAAAAAGACAAATCGTTATCTATTGATGTAATTACTAATTTTGGTGAAACAGCTATCAAATAATTCTTTTTGTAATTAGTGGTTAAATTTTTTAATCCTGTTTTAGAAATAGTCTTTATTAAAATATAAAAATTTATTGATTGATATCTAATATCTAAGACCTCGTATTGGTTTTTTTCAATAAATCTCTCAAATAAATCTGGTAAATCATATATTAACATTAATTTTTTAGAGGGTTTTGAAAAAATCCATTTTGATTTTACCGCTTTTACAAACTTAGAAAACATTTTAAAAATTAAATTTTTAACTTAGTATTAGGTGTTTCCTGTTATTGTTTTTATCAGATATATATCTGACATCATATTTGTCTGATACAAAATTGATTGCTTTTACATCGTCTTTCAATTTTTTTACTTTTTTTAAATAATAAATAAGGTTTTTTTTTTCAAAAGAACCTTTTTTTTTTAAAAATTTTTTTAAAATACTAAAATCTTTTTTTGTATCTATTGAGATAGATAGTAAATTTTGTTGTTTAAAATATTTTCTAAAATTTTTTCTTTTAATTTTGTATAAGTCTTTTCTTTTAAAAAAATAAGATAAATATTCAGTAGAGTTTAAATCTACAACTTTTTTATAATTTTTCTTTAAAGCCGTTAGAGAAAATATTTCTACTCTCATCCCTCTAGGCAAACTTTCATTGTATGTATAATCACATTTGTAATTTAGATGTGTTTTACACATTGGTATGATGGAATTTTCATCAGTCAAAGGGTTATCACCGGTAACTCGCACAAAATATTTAAAATTAAATTTTTCCAAACATAAAATAATTCTTTTTAAAACATTTAATTCCGGTCCAAAAAAAACTTTTATTTTATATTTGTTTCCAAGCGACCTATAAAATTTTTTATTATTATTGGTTTTAGAAGAGCATATAACAAGGTTGGTTTTAACGACTACTTTAAGTAATTTTTTTATTAAAATTTCGGTTAAACTAGTTTTGTTAATTCTTAGACTGGCTTTATTTTTCAGTCTCCTTGAATTAAATCTTGATATGACCAAAACACCAATTTTATGTTTATTAAAATAATTCATTTAATATCAGAATGATATAATTGCTCATTTTTTTTTATAAGATTTTTCGCAATAAATTTCTTCCCAATTAAGTTGAGTCGAGTTATCCCTCTTTTTTTTGAGGAAGATCTGAGAAAAATCAAATCTTCGATATTTATTTTCGAGCCACTGCTTATATCTTTTCTAACATATGCAAATTTTATAAAATTTAAAAAATAGCTTTTTTCATTTATTGATATATTTTTTTTAAATGGAAACTTTTTAAACTTTTTCTGCCTATTAATTTTTTTAATCAATAAATTCATATCATTAATATTTATTGAAGTTATAAAATCATTTGGTTTTTTTGAGAGGTCATAACAAACATGTTTTTCAATAAACTTGCATTTAATTTTTTTTTTTGCAAACGCGCAAACATTAATAACGTCATTGTTTATTCCGTATGTTGAGTGATCGGCATATCCGTAATCAAATCCAAGTTTTTTAAAATATCTAAATAAACCAAATCTTAAATCTCCTGCTCTAGTAGGATAGGCCTGAAAACCGTACATTAAAATAACTTTTTTTTTTAATTTTTTTTTTTTAAGAAAAAAAAGAATTTTTTTTATATCAGATAAATCCATTCCCGATAAATTAATGAAAACTTTTTTAAAGTTTGTTAGGGCATCTAAAATCAGCTCAATATTATCTGACTCGGATGATGATATCTTTATATAAACTTGATTTTTAAATTTTTTACAAAACTTATAACTTTCATTATCAAAAGGCTCTAATATTATTTTGGTTTTGTTTTTATACTGATTTATAATTTCAAACCAGCTTTTAAAACTAATTTCTAGTTTTTTAAAATTTGTATATTTTTTATTACTTTTTTGAAATAAATTCTTTGTTTTAAAAATTTGTAATTTTAAAAAATTAGAATTTGATCCACAGTGTAAATTCGAGATTTTTTTTATTAAGCTTATTTTACCTGTATGGGCTGAGGCGATCTCACTTATGAATTTAGTCATTACTAATTTTTTTATATCTTTTTCCAGTGATAAGAATTTTTATATGTACAATTCTTACATATATCAATTTCGTTAATTTTATCATTAACGTGCTTGTCCCTAATTTTCTTCAGCTCTTCTCCAGTCCAAATTTGTGTAAGTGTTGAAACTGTTGGACTTGGCTTATTAAACTTTTCTGGCATTTTTATATTTTTTAATAACTCAAAACCTTTTTGTTTTAATTGTGTTTTATCATAAACCTGTTTTAGGTCTTTATCATTAGAGGAGATGCCATCTTTGTCTAAATATCCAATGCAATGTTTTGCGCCCCAGTCGTGACAACACATTCCCACATGTCCGTTGTAAGTTACCATCAGTCTTTGATAAATTTGATCGCATGTTCTTCTTTCCTTAGAAACAAGAAGTTCTCCATCAGCTTTAGCAATATAGTGATTTAGTTCTTTTAGATTATTTTGATCTTTATAATCATTTAATTTTTTCTTTTGCTCATCTAGAATGTCATCCATATTTCCACCCCGTTCTTGATATTGAGTAATAACAACATCATCGATTAAGTCTGAAAATAAATCATAAAAATTTTTAACTTCATTTCTAGAATTTTTTGTCATGACCATCTGTATTTTAGTAATAGGGAAAACTTTTTTTAGTTTCTTTTTTAATAAACAAAAATTTTTAATATTTTCATATATTTTATTAAATGTATTTTTTTTGAATCTCCCTGGTCTCATTTTTTCGTAAGTTTCTTTGGTCCCTCCATCAAACGAAAAAATTATTTGATCTAATCCCGAATTTAATATTTTCAAACTTTTCTCTTCATTTAAAGTGGTTGCATTAGTATTAATTGAAACATCAATCACCTCGTTTTCTTTTGCTATCTTGATAAATTTATCTATTGCTGGATTTAATAAAGGTTCTCCTCGCCAATTTAACTTAATTGAAGGTACTTGTAATTCTTTTACTTCCCTCATTATTTTAAGGTAAAGACCCTCTTTCATTATTTTGTCAGGTGTTACAATATACTCTCTAAAGCAATGAGGGCATGCCAAATCACATATAGATGCGGTCTCAATATCTACGCATAAGGGTTTTTGAAATAGAGAATTTGAATTTTTATTATTTAAAATTATATTATTTATATTGTGCCAATCTTCTCTATATTTTTTGTATCTTTTTTTAAATTCTTCTAGGATCTCTTTTTCTTTTACATCTGAAGAACAGTTATTGTTTAGCTTTAGTAGCTCAATTTTATGAGTATATGCTCTGTTGAACTTCATGTTTTCGAGCATGAATTTTTCCTTTAGAAAAACTTTGTTTTTAGCTACTTGTGAAGAACCCTGGCTAATATTTTGATCTTTAAAATACATTTTTATTAAAATAAATCTTTTTTTAAAACTTGATACGAACCGACTGACCTTTTTAATTTTTTGCCTATAAAAAATTTTACTTTATTATTTTCTATCGCTGCTGTTGTTTGTGGCCTTAAAAAAATTATATTTTTTTCAGAAATTATGTGCCCTTTAGAAAAATTTTCTCTAAAATAAGGAGATCTTCTCAGAGAATTTAAAAAAGGCCTTTCGGAAGGAAAAAAAGTTTTCCTTACTTTGCCTAAAGCCATAAAAGACTTAGTTACGTCATAAATATATTTTTTCATTTCATCTGGATTTAGGGATAGTTTATAATCACCAACGTTTTTTATCCTAAAATTTGGTAGAAAATGCTTTTCAAAAACTTTTGCTCCATAAGGAATGGACATTATTGCTCCAATGTTACCTTTTGTGTGATCAGAAAAGCCGATAGTTTTTTTAAATTTCTTCAACATCAATAGAGATCTCATATTTAAATCTTCTTCTTTTGTTGGATAACTGCTAATGCAATGGAGTAACACGACCTGATTTCCCCTCAAAATTTTTAATATTTCTTTAATTTCACTATAACTTGACATTCCAGTCGAAACTACTACTGGTTTTTTTAATTTTGAGATAGCTTTTATCATTGAATAAAAGTTTATATCCCCTGATGCTATTTTAAAAAATGTAACATATTTACTAAGAAATTTTACGCTATCGGTGTAAAATGGAGTTACCGCAAGGTCAATTTTATTTCTTACGCAAGACTTGTAATAACTAATAACATCTTTTTCATTAATCTCTAGTTTTTTAAATCTTTGGTATTGAAACTTTTCTTTACTTACTTTTTTTACATGTTGCATAACAGGCATAGATTTTTTTACTAATTCTTCGGATTTATACATCTGGAATTTTACACAATTCGCACCAGATCTTTTTGCATTTAAAATACCCTCTAAAGCAGTTTTTTTATTACCTGCATGATTGCCTCCTATTTCTGCAATAAAATACGGTTTTTTGAGATTAGAAAAATTTATTTTTGCCATTTTATATTTGGCATAACGGTGTTTATCAAAATTCTATCTTTGTGTTTTAAAACTTTTTTAATCATCTCCGTTAAAACATCGTCATTTATTTTTATAGGATTAAGACCCAAACTTATTAGACTAGTGTTGCTTGGTTTATAATAATGGTCTTCTTCTTCAACTCTTGGATTTTTGATATTCGTATGATTAATTTTAATACCATTTAATGAAGAAGCTTTAATTACTTTTTTCGCTATACCATTTATAGAGAGTACTTCAGTGTATTGATTAAAAACCCTAAACTCAGATTTTTTGGCTGGGTTGTTCGCAGCTATTTCAATGCATTTTATTGTATCAATTATATTTAAATAACCACGAGTTTGAGACCCATTGCCATAAACTGTTAAATCCCTACCAATAACGCTTTGACAGATAAATCTGTTTATTACTGTTCCAAATACTTCATCATAGTGAAAGGAAGTAGAAAATTTTTCATCTAATTTTGTTTCATTAGTGTCAACACCATAAACTACCCCTTGATTTAAGTCTGTACATTTAAATCCCCAGATTCTGCACGCGAATTCTATATTATTAGAGTCATGAACTTTTGATAAGTGGTAAAAACTTCCAGGTTTTTTTGGATACATAACTCTATCTTTTCTTCCTTTGTGTTCAATGTTTAACCAGCCCTCCTCTATGTCTATGTTGGGAGTGCCATATTCACCCATTGTTCCTAATTTAATAAGATGTGCTTCAGGACAATGTTTCTTCATTGCAAATAAAAGATTGATTGTTCCCATTACATTATTGTATTGAGTAAAATAACAACTTTCCCTTCCTCTCATCGAATACGGAGCTGATGGTTGCTCAGCATAATGAATTATTGAATCTGGTTTAATTTCACCTAAAGTATCGTATAAAAGACGATGGTTTAGCATATCTCCCATGATAAATTTAATTGGATTGTTAATATTTTTGTTCCAAAGATTTACTCTTTCTCTAAGGGGAACTTGCGGAAACAACGGCCTTATATTTTGTTCGTTTTCTATTTTTTTTTTAACAAAATTATCCAGGACCGTTACTGCATGACCTTTTTTGGATAAATACATGGCAGTCGGCCAACCCAAATAACCATCCCCTCCTAAAATTAATATTTTCATTTATTATCCTTATACCAGTTAATTGTTTTTATTAAATCTCGTTTTAGACTTTTGCTAATATCATTTTCTGATTTTTTGTCGAAAGTTACATCATATCCTAACGGCGGTCTAATTTTTTTAGATATAATATTCTTATTATCTAGCCTTTGTATTAAGGATAATATTTGATTAACTGAATATTTTTTTTGAGAACTAACATCATATAAAAATTTCCTATTTCTTTTTTTTAAAATTTTTTGTGTTTTAAAAACCAAATTTTCAGAATATAAAAAGTCTCTTTTTTGTTTTCCCGTGCCATGTATTTCAAAATATTTTTGTTTATCTATTAGACATTGTATCATTTTATGAACAGCGCTACTTTTATGAGAGGAAAAAATTCCAAATATATTTGAAAATCTTAGTACTGTAGAATTTAATCCATATTTTTTTCTATAAGTGTTTAATAAATTTTCTGAAGTAATTTTTGTAAATCCATAAAAGGATGGATTTTCATTATAGTTTTCTGCTGCCATTGAAGATGCCATTAAAATATTTTTACAACTATATTTAACACAGCTTTGTAGCAGATTAAATGTAGCCTCAACATTATTTTTAAGGGATTGATTTTGATTTAAATGACAATAGTTTAATCCTGAGTCAGCTGCCAAGTGTAAAACTATTTTAGGTTTATATTTTGCAAAAAGTTTAAAAAGTTTCTTTTTATTAAGAAGATCTAATTTTATAAAATATTTAGAATCAAGATAATTATTTTTTTTTTTGTCTATTCCCCTAAATTTAATATTGTTCTCTATATAATATTTTGCAAAATTAGAACCTATAAATCCAGAACTTCCAGTTAAAAATATCATTTTTTACACAAATAAATTATTAAAAAAAATTTTTACTTTTGTCATATTTTTGCTAATTAAATTTTTCGACATGTTTGTATTATGCCTGTTGTATACATATAAAGATTCATTACAATAATTTATTTGAAATTTTTTTTTATTCAAAATTTTAAGCCAAAAATCATAATCATCTTGGTAAAAATTTTTTTCATTATAACCTTTAACTTCTTTCCAAACTAATTTTTTAAATAAACAACCACTTCCATGCGGGTACTGAAATCTCCTTAAAAAGGGAATTACTTTTTGTATTTTAATTTTTTTTTTATTTGAAAATGTATTTTTTTCTATAAAATTTGAATACAAAAAATCTGAGTTTAATTCATAGAATTTTTTACAAAGTTTCTCTGCGAAATTTTTTTTTATTTCATCATCTGGATCAATTTTACAAAGTAAATTGCCTTTTGATTGTTTTATCGCATAATTCATTGTTTTCGATAAATTTTTAAAATTTTTTTTGTAATAGTTTAATTTAATTTTTTTTGAATTTATTTTTGCTATAACTTCATCGGTATTATCTGTGCTAGCGTCGTTCACAACAATAATTTCTTTAATATATTTTGAATTATTTTTGAGAATACTTCTTATGCATCTACCTAAGTACCTGCCATAATTATGGGAAGGAACCAAAAATGATATCATATACCATAGCTCCGCACTTTGTAAAAGGACGATTTTACAACTATGATTTTCATAAAAAATTAAATTGGGCTTATTAAATACTTTTGTTTATTGATTGTAGTTTTAATATTCCCCATTAAAATATCAATTTTATTCTTTTGTAAATTGATAATCTTAAAAATTGTCTCTGCAAAAGGACCGGATGAAAACTTATAGTTTTTATTTTTCTTTAAATTTAAAAAATTTGTTGATAAATATCCATTTGTGTTTTCAGACTCTTGACACTTCGTAACAAAATTTTCAATTTCATCTTGTGATTGACTAAAACCCCCTAAAAAATATTTTAGTCCTCTTACAAATTTAAGTTTATTTATTGTTATTGGATTTTTGAATTGGTAGTGAAAGCAAAACAAATAATCACCAAGTAAATCAAATTCTTTGTCCACTAATTTATTATTTATATATTTTTGAACTAATAATTTTGGTGAATAGATTACAATATTCTTTCCAAGCTTTTTATTAAAATCTTCTTTAAGAAGCTCCTTTTTTTTTCTATCAATTTTAATTATTGTCCACATCTTTTTTATTTCCCTCAAGTTCATTTTTTAACTCGTCGTATTCTTTCATTTTTCTTTTCATGAAATTAATAGTTAGCCTAGTTCTTTCTGCTAAGCCTTCAGGTGTAATGATGTATTTAAAATATTGAATTTTTTTCTCTTTTTTTTGAAAATTTTGGATCTTTATCAAACCCTTGTCTTTAAGTGCTTTCAGACAATAATTTAATTTACCTAAGCTAAAACCTAAATTTTTTGCTAATTTACGTTGAGATAGTGTTGGTTGATTATTTATTGATCTTAAAACGTTTAAGTGATCTTGATTATCATCCATAAGTTATACAATGTTCATTTTTTGAACAATCTAGCGTTCAACCTTTGAACTGTAAAGGTAAAAAATACGTTGTTATTAGCAGTTTTTTGATAAATTTTTGTAGAATTTTAGGTCTGAGACTTAACTAGCTTAGCCTTTAATTAATAAGTTTTTTATTATCTCTTTATCGAGCGTAACAGGATTATTAGATAATCTTTGGTCGTTTACATCAGTTAAAATCTTTGAAATTGAAGAGTTGATATCGATACCAAGTTTGTTGAAATCATTTTCGAGTTTTGCTTCTTTTGTAATATTTAATAAAAAAGAATTAAAGTCTTCGATATTCTTGGTTTTAGAAAGATAAAATAGGGTATTAAATCTTTCATTTAAATTAAAATTTACACTTGAAGAATGTGAATTTTTAAAATTATAGATCATAAACTTATTTAAAGTTAAAGATACGGCATGACCGTGACTTATATTAAATAAAGCAGTAAATGGATAAGAAACGGCATGTGGAGCAGTAGTTTTTGAAATACTAATTGCTTTTCCAGATAGATTAGCCGCCAAAGACATCGCGCAAGTATTTTCTTGATTTGGTTTTAAAACAAAATTCGTAAAATGTTTTAATGAAAGATTTAAAGATTTTTTAGCAAATTCAACACTATCATTATTTGATTTTCTTGACATAAGTGACTCTATTGCTTGGGCAATAGCATCAAAACCAGCAGAAGCTTTTATCTTCATTGATGCTCCTATGATAAAATCAGGAATTAAAAAAAAATAATCAGGTTTAATTGACTCACCTTCGACTGAATATTTTACATTATTTATATATATTACTGCGTTAGAAGTAACCTCTGCTCCTGATCCTGCTGTTGTAGGAATAGCAAGTAACTTTCGATTTGAATTTTTAAGTTTACAGGATGAGTTTTTAATATTTAAAATAGTTTTTGAATCTATATTAATTACATTAGCAATTTTAGCGTAATCTATTACGGAACCACCACCAGCTGCAATGATAAGATCGGGAGAAAATAATTCTATCTCTTTTGTAATTTTTATTAACTCTTCATATTCGGGGTAAGGATTTACTTTAAAAAAAAATTTTATATTTTTATCTTTTACATCCTGAAAAAATTTTTTAAGTCCACTTAAATTAAATGATTGGTTACCTGCAATAATAAAAATTTTTTTAAAAGATTTATCATCAATAAATTTTTTTAAGTCGTTCGTAGAAGATGTTTTTATCTGGTTCATTTTTTATTAAACATTTTCTTAGCTAATTTAAAATCATTATAAGTATCAATCTCCATATATTTCCCGTTAACACTGCAAGCATTAATTTGAAAATTTTTTTTAATTAAAAAATTTAAAAAATTGTGGACTTGCATTTTTTTAACTTGATGTTTTGGAATTAATTTAAAACATTTCTTAAATATTTTGCAACCATTATTTGATAGTTTCAGGATGCCTAAAAATTCAGCTTTAGTTTTTTTTATATTTAATTTTTTTCCTATCATATTAATTTGATTTTTATTTGATATTGAAACTTTATCTGCTTGCTCAATTGGGTGATCATATCTAAATCGGTATCTTTTTTTCCAATTTCTATCTACACCTAAAATGATGTCTCCATTTTTAAATTTTAATATTTTTTTTAGTATCTTTGCTTCGTAAATAATATCTGAAAATAATATTATTATATTTCCTTTTAAGAATTTTTCAGCACAAAACAACGATGATAGTTGTTCGCTTTTTTTAAAATTTTTATTTTCTACATAATTAACGGATTTAAATTTAATATAATTTTTTTTATAACCTCTAATTATTATAATATTCTTTATTTTTGATTTTTTTAAAAATTTAACCTGTCGAGACAAAATTGAAGAGCCATTTATATTTATTAAACATTTTGGTTTATTGTTGGAAATTTCAGGTATTCTTGATCCTCTCCCAGCTGCTAAAATAATACTGTTCATTGATTTAAGAATGTATTTTTTATTTTAATCAAATTTTTAGGCCTAGGTAATTTTAAATCTAAGTTTGTGTTAATCTTAACCTCTAAAAATGAGCAATCTTTTTTTTTTAAAAAACTAGATAAAATAGGCTTTATTTCACTATCTTTTTTAATTTTGTAAAAATATTTGTACCCGAGACTTTTTGATAAATTTTTGAAATTTATTTTATTTGCGTTTGTAACTTGACCCCCTACAGACTCATGAGAATTATTATTTAATAAAATATGTTTTAATCTTATTTTATCATTGTGTCCCGCTGTAAACATTGATCCTAAATGCATTAATAAAGATCCATCACCATCTAAACAAATAATTTGTTTTTTAGATCTTAAACTCATGCCTATAGCAACAGATAGCGCATGACCCATGCCACCAACCATATAAAAATCTTGACCCTTATTTAGTTTCATTTTATCTCGAATTTGCATTAATTCTCTTGATGTGTGGCCTGTAGTTGAAATAATTTTAGTTTTTTTGTTTATATTTTTTAACAAATATTGAATAAAACTTTTTCTATTAGCATATTTATTTTTATTAGAATTATAATTTTTTGATTTTATATTAGCATTTAATACATTTTTTTCTACCAAACATGCTATTACCTTTTTTTCTTTTTTTCCTTGAATTATTAAATTATTTAATTTTTTAAAATCCTTTTGATTTTTAACAATACAATATTTAATATTTAATAATTTTAAAAGACTTGGTGTTATTTTGCCTTTTACTTTGTGTTGAGGCTCATCTTTCTGAGATGGTGAACCACGCCATCCTATCAAAAGTAAGAGAGGTATGCTGTAGACCTTTTGATGAGCAATTGAAATTAATGGATTGATTGCATTACCTAAACCAGAATTTTGCATGTAGACACATGGCATTTTTTTTGTTGAGAGGTAATGCCCTATGCCTATTCCTACTGCGCTACCCTCATTTACTGCAATTTTGTGTTTTGAAGAGGGAAATTTATCTATTCTTGAAGATAATTTTTTTAGCACACTATCTGGAACACCTGTAAAAAAACTTATTTTTTTTTTGTTTAGCAGTTTTAAAAGTTTATCAACGTTTATCATTTATTTAATTAGATTAATTACATCTTTGACAGAACTTATTTTTTTCTCCAATTCAAAAGATCTTTGATTTTTTAAAATAGTTTCAGCAGCGTTTTTCATAGCGGGATAAGCAGCTCTTAACATGTGATTTGCATAAATTACTATTTTAAAACCATTTCTTATCAAATCTTTTTCGCTAGTCTTAGAGTAAGTTGATGGTACTGAAACTAATGGTTTATACTGTTTTGTTTTTTTAAAAATTTTTGCAAATGAAAAAATTTCCTTTGAAGTTTTTGCCTTACTGTGTATTAAAATTAAATCTGCACCAGCTTCTGAATATGCCTTAGCTCTTTTTAATCCATCATTTAGCCCTTTGCCTAAAATAAAACTTTCTATTCTTGCGCCTATTAAAAAATCTTTTGAGTTTCGTGTCTTCTTAATTAAGTCAATTTTTTTACAAAAACTTTTTATTGAGTCCTGGGTTGCGCCAGATTGATCACTAAAGAGTGAGTTTTTTTTTAAGCCAACTTTATCTTCCATCATAATTGCTGAAACACCTAGTCTTTCTAATGTTCTTACAGTGAATGGAATGTGCTCTAATCTACCACCATTATCTGCGTCAAAAATTAATGGCTTGGTAGTCACGTCCATTAGATCACCCAATCCATTAAACCTGGAAGAAAAGTCTAAAGATTGATTATCTGGTTTTCCTTTAATACTTGAGTCAGTAAGACTTGATGACCACATTGCATCGAATTGTTCAATTTTTTTCTTGTTTTCAAATTTTAAGTTTTCAATTATTAGTCCTGAAAGAGGGCTATGGGATTCTATAACTCGTACAATTCTCTTGGATTGAATTAGTCTATTTAAAATAGAGGTTCTAGAGGGGGGAGTTAAATAGTTTATCAAACTTGATTTAATAGAAGAGGAAGAAATATTTTTAGTATATGGAACCTCTATTAACTTTCCATTATTTTTTTCTAGTATCTTTTTTACTTTTTCTCTGGTTTTTTTTTGTATGCCAACTTTCCAATCATCGCCATGAATAAAATAATCAGGTTTTAATTTTTCTAGAACTTTTGAATAATCCCATGTTTCTTGTTTAATAATTTTTTTCACATTTTTTAAGTTTTTTACTATATTAAGTCTTTCATTATATCCAAGTGAAGGAAGAGACTTGTATTCAGCAATAGCTTTGTCAGATAATAGACCTATAACAACGTCTCCGTATTTTTTTGCTTTATTAATTATATTTAAATGTCCTGTATGTAAAATATCAACAGCCAAAGGAACATAAATTGTTTTATTTTTTTTCATTTTAGATATTTAAATCTTTAATAATTTTTTTGGCTAAATTTTCCGGTTTTTCATTTTCAGTTTCTATAACCAAGTTGGCATTTGTTGGTTTTTCAAAAGGAATATCTACATCCACTACAAATTTTTTTTCACCATTTAAGGCTGGCTTGTATAGTTTTTTTTTATCTCTTTTGATTCTTTCTTCTAAACTGCATTTTAAGTATACTTCATGGTAGTTGTTAATTTTTTCTCTACAATAAACTCTGTCTTTTTCAAATGCATTTATTGCAGCAACTATTGTTGATACTCCAAAAGAATTAAGCCAACTTACAACTCCAACATATTTTTTTATATTGTTGCTTCTTGATACTGGATCATAACCAGACTCATTGACAAATATTTTTCTTGCATGATCTCCATCTAATAATACGATATTTTTTTGGTTAGCTGATAACAATTCATAAATTTTTTCTGAAACTGTTGTTTTGCCTGATGCTGATGGACCTATAAGCCAAATACTAAATGCATCTTTATTTTTCATCATACCCCCAATTTTGCATATCACCTCTAACCCTATTTAAAACTCCATTGATATTATATGTGTTTGTTAGATCTTCTTTATCCAAATAGCTTATGTTTTGACCGTCTGAAATTTTTAATAAAGATCCAGAACCAGTAAATCCATGATGAGTGAAAGCTGAAATCCATAAACAATCACCATTTTTTAAATTTTTAGTAATCTTTTTGTTTTTAGAATTTATATGAATTTTAATTTTTCCACCCGTCACAAAGTAGTGTGAACACTTAGAATCAAATAAGTCGTTTAAAAAAATATTTTTTTTATTGTCTACTTTCATAAAATAACCCGACAGGTCGGGAAATCTTTTTGAATTTGCAATAGATGCAACTTGATATGATTTATATTTTCTAATACTTTTAATCGATTCCCTATAATCAAAATATAGCTTTCCAACGGAGTCTTCTTTTTGTTTTTTATCTAAGAAAAGATTTGGATCAGAATTAATGATTTGACAAATTTTAATTATATATTTTTTATCTAAAACTGATTTTGAATTATTAAAAAATTTTTTTAACTTTTTAAGGGATAACTTAATTTTTTTTGCGATTTCTAAAATTGAGTAACCTTTACTCTCCATTTCCATTTTCAATAAGGTTCTATTAATTTTTTTACCCTTATTTGCTTTAGCAAGATTTTCAAATGAATTATCATTTAATTTATCATTTAGTAAACTCTCTATATTTGATTTAGTTGTATATGAAATAATTCTTCCTAGACCACTGTCAACTCTAGAATAAGAGTGTCTGCAAAATGAGGGTTCGAAATAGCTCGATCCAACTATCCAATTAGTTTTTTTATTTTTATTAACTTCAAACTTAATCCAAGACTCCTTGTTTAATTTTTCAGTAAATCTTGCGTAAATGTCGTTTGGTCCCATGCTGATTGTTATTGCAGGCTCCAAGTGCCCATTATTTAATTTTGGTAATTTATTTTTTGGACACATTATATCTAACAAAACTGGTGCAACGTAACCACTAGGTGTAGGTAAAGTGTAGTAATTATAAAAATGAATTCCGTCTTTAGTTATGGGTCTTTTTGTATCTTCAATCTCCTCTTTAGTTTTTAAAATAAACGTAGGAACTAAGTTAATCTTAGTAATTTTCGACGGTGAAATATCTAAACAATCTGAGATTAATGAAATCGCATAATCATCAACTGTCTCACAATTATTAAAAGATATATTAAAGTTTAACTTATCTTTTAGTTTGCGATTGAGCTCTTTTAACGTTGTTTTTCTTATATTTAGCCAACGATTGAATTTGGTTCTATCTAGTGTTGAGTGACTTTTTTCCATAAACAAGCTTTTTCAAATTGTGATACAATCAGAATTGTTACTGGCGTCACCTAGCCAAATTGAGACATGCACTTGTTCTCAATTAATTACTAATTATCACAAACAAGATAGGCTCGCAAGTTAAAATATGATATTTGACCCTCTTAAGAGTTAAATTTGCATAAAGTTTAAGAAATTCTGAGCTCCCTCATTATATTTAAAAGGCATTCTCTTAGACTTATATAAACTTCCGACTGAAGCATTGTCCCAATGGTATAGGCCTGTAAGAAGGCCAAAAATTAATTTATAGTCGATATTAATAACTGTTCCGGGCATTTTAAACACTTCGTTAAATAATACTTTAGATTTTTTTTTCTTATTAATATTTAATAATGCTGAAAATCCAATTGGTTTATCATTGTCAGAAAGCTTGAAACAAAAAAAGTAATCTGATTTTAAAGTGGAAAAATTCATAGCTTTTAAATAACCTAAATTAAATAATTTTCTAAAATTTATACTACCATATGGGATATTAATTTCTTTTTCATAATTGTATTTAAATTTTTGAATTTTTTTAAGATAAGTTTTTATTTTTTTTTGGTCGTATTTTTTTGTTCTCTCTTTTAAAACTCTCCCTGTGTTTAAATTTATTTCCCCGCCATAATCTCCTAAAATAACGGCTTTGTTATCAAACTTTTTGATGTTGATCGGATCCATTACTCCGTAATAGTGATTAAAATTTATATTTTTCCCGCCTATAACATATTTGCCCGCGTAAGGTAAATGATATTTTGATTTAAAAATCTTGCACCAATTTTTATATCTATCCTTGTTAAGATTAATTTTCCAATCACTCCATTTTCTTAACAATTTTTTTTCAGAAGTAGAATTAAAAAAGGTATGTGGAAATGAATTCGCTCCAGAATGAGGCGCCATAAGAAGATCAATTTTGTCAGTATATCTGCCAATAATTTTTTTAAGATTTAAATGAAAATTTTTATTATAAACACAGTCAACAAGCCCCATTACTGTTTTACTTCCCTCATTTACAATAATGCCTGAGTCAATATCAGTAATATCATATTCATTTGGAACAAGATGTATATTAGTTTTATTAATTTTAAGATAATCAAAAGGCTTTGCAGGAATACCATCAAATCTCATTCTGTTTAATAAATAGTTTCTTTTAAAATTTGGAACAATAATTTTAGCTTTTTTAAACTTCTTAAGTATTTTTTTTAAAAATATTTGATCGTAATGATCTTGGTGGATATGAGATATGTAAATATAGTCAGGTTTGTTTAGTACCTTGAGGGGATCTTTAACTTTAGGATAATGAAACCAGCTACCATCAAAAGCTCCCTCGGTAAACCAAGGATCACAGAGAATCCTTGTGCTATTAGTTTCAATCTCAACACATGCTGAATAAATATATCTAACTTTCATAATGATATTATAAACATTATTAAAGATTTGTATTGCGACAATTTTTGTATGAAAATTTAATTAGTTAAAATTCTTTTCAGTGCATAAATCAAGCCAATTGAGCTATTAGTACTGGTCAGCTACACGCGTTACCGCGCTTCCACACCCAGCCTATCAACGTAGTGGTCTACTACGGCTCTAAAGGAAGAACTAGTTTTGAGGTGAGTTTCCCACTTAGATGCTTTCAGCGGTTATCTCTTCCATACTTAGCTACCCGGCACTGCAGCTGGCGCTACAACCGGTCCACCAGTGGTATGTCCATCCCGGTCCTCTCGTACTAGGGACAGCTCCTCTCAATTCTTCTACACCCATGGCAGATAGGGACCGAACTGTCTCACGACGTTCTGAACCCAGCTCACGTACCACTTTAATTGGCGAACAGCCAAACCCTTGGGACCTGCTCCAGCCCCAGGATGTGATGAGCCGACATCGAGGTGCCAAACACCCTCGTCGATATGGACTCTTGGAGGGTATCAGCCTGTTATCCCCGGCGTACCTTTTATCCGTTGAGCGATGGCCCTTCCACTCAGAACCACCGGATCACTATGACCGTCTTTCGACTCTGCTCGACTTGTCAGTCTTGCAGTCAGGCAGGCTTATGCCATTGCACTCTACGAACGATTTCTGACCGTTCTGAGCCTACCTTCGCACGCCTCCGTTACTCTTTGGGAGGCGACCGCCCCAGTCAAACTACCCACCATACAATGTCTTGCTGCCGGATTACGGCAAGCAGTTAGATGTCAAGAATAATAAGAGAGGTATTTCACTGGTGACTCCACTAAAGCTGACGCTAAAGCTTCAAAGTCTCCCTCCTATGCTAAACATATCATTCCTAACACCAATATAAAGTTGTAGTAAAGGTGCACGGGGTCTTTCCGTCTAACCACGGGAACTCCGCATCTTCACGGAGAATTCAATTTCACTGAGTTGATGTTGGAGACAGCGGAGAAATCGTTACGCCATTCATGCAGGTCGGAACTTACCCGACAAGGAATTTCGCTACCTTAGGACCGTTATAGTTACGGCCGCCGTTCACTGGGGCTTCAGGAGTGAGCTTGCACTCACCACATTAACCTTCCAGCACCGGGCAGGCGTCAGACCCTATACATCCACTTACGTGTTAGCAGAGCCCTGTGTTTTTGATAAACAGTCGCTTCTCCCTGGCTTGTGCCACCTTTAATAAGTTGCCTTATCAAAGGTCCTCTTTCTTCCGAAGTTACAGAGGCATTTTGCCGAGTTCCTTCAACATCATTCTCTCAAGCGCCTAATTATACTCTAATAATCCACCTGTGTCGGTTTAGGGTACGGTCTAATGATGGAGCTATTTCCTGGGACTTCTTCACAGCTAACTCAATCCATTAAGAGTTAACAATATACGAAATCCGTCACTTCCATCTGGTCAAGGAATATTAACCTTGTTCCCATCGTCTACGGCTCTCGCCCTCGACTTAGGGACCGACTAACCCTGCGCGGATTAACCTTGCGCAGGAACCCTGGGATTTTCGGCGACAGAGTTTTTCACTCTGTTAATCGTTACTTATGTCAGCATTCGCACTTCTGATACCTCCAGTGTCCCTCACGGGTACACCTTTACAGGCTTACAGAACGTTCCGCTACCGCGTGTATGATCCGAAGAAAATACACACCCACAGATTCGGTACATGATTTGAGCCCCGTTACATCTTAGGCGCAGAAACTCTATTAGACCGGTGAGCTGTTACGCTATCTTTAAAGGATGGCTGCTTCTAAGCCAACCTCCCGGCTGTTAAGGAATCTCCACATCCTTTCACACTTAATCATGATTTAGGGACCTTATCTGGTGATCTGGGCTGTTCCCCTCTCGACCATGGACCTTAGCACCCACAGTCTGTC
>CABZCD010000003.1:25000-42602 GCA_902524105.1 uncultured Pelagibacteraceae bacterium
GGAGTCTGGGCCGTGTCTCAGTCCCAATGTGGCTGATCGTCCTCTCAGACCAGCTATTGATAATTGTCTTGGTGAGCCATTACCTCACCAACAAACTAATCAAGTGCGGGCTCATCTTTCGGCGTATAAAACTTTCCCTGTGAAGGCTTATCCGGTATTAGCACAAGTTTCCTCATGTTATTCCAAACCAAAAGGCAGATACCCACATTATACTCACCCGTTTGCCACTCAGTATTGCTACTGCGTTCGACTTGCATGTATAAGGCGTGCCGCCAGCGTACGTTCTGAGCCATGATCAAACTCTCAAGTTTAATAACGGCGCACACTAGCTTTATAACTTTTAGGTAATAAAAGTTATTTTCGTTAAAGCGTGTACGACAATTTCTCTATTAACCTAGCCGTCCACACTTCTCTTCTTAAAAATTCACAATTTAAAAAAGCTAAGATTTTAAACTAAAATCTAAACACACCTCTGCTATTGATAAAATTGTATCGTAGAGGTGAGCGCTCGTTGTATTACAATAGATGAAATTGTCAAGGCGTATATTGGCGAAAAAACCCTTTAAAATTAGGCTTAAAGGGCGACTTATAATTGCAAAATTTATCTAATTTTTATAGAAAACAACTATGGCGATAAAAGAATTACTTAAAAAACTCCCTTTATTTTTTTCAGCTGAATATGAGAAAAAAAACGAAATTAATTTTTTAAAAAAACTAAGTTTTATCATTTATCCCGTAACTTTAATAGTTATCTTAGTAGTTTATTCCTTAACTTATAATTCCATTAATAATCAAAATAGGGATAATGAAAAAAAATTAGAGAATTTTTTTAATTCAAAAGAATTTGTTAATACTAAAAACTTAAATTTCGATATACTTAACAGCCCATACAGAGAGTTTAAATATAAAATAGAAAATAATGATTCAATAGGAAAAATACTAAAAAAATTTAGAATTTCAAATAATGAAGTTCAAAAAATTATTGAGGGTTTAAAAAAAAAGAAATTAACTAATGTTTACGCTGGCAGAGAGTTGAACATTGTTCTCAAAGAATTAAACGATGGCGCCTATAGCATAATAAGTGTTCTGTATCCCATTAATAACACCCTAAGTGTAGAAATTAGAAAAAAAAAAGATATAATCGAAATTAAAGAAATCATTCTTAAATTAAATAAAAAAGAAGTTGTAATAGAAAACTCTATAAATAATAACTTGTACTCAGCCGCTATGGAAGCTGGAATAGAGCCAAATATTATTATTGAATTTGCAAGAATATATGGTTTTGAAATAGATTTTCAAAGAGACATTAGAAAAGGAGATATTTTTGAAATTTATTATGAAAAATTTATAGATGATAATGGCGTTGTGAGAGATACAGGAAAAATAATTTATGCCCATATGAATATAAATAATAGAGAGATAAATCTTTATAATTTTAAAGATAAAAATGAAACTGGATATTATGACATCAATGGTAAGAGTATTGTTAAATCATTAATGAAGACACCTATAAATGGTGCAAGACTTTCATCAGCTTTCGGTATGAGAAAACATCCCATACTTGGATTTAATAAGATGCACAGAGGTACAGATTTTGCTGCTCCTACTGGAACACCTATTATGGCTTCAGGATCGGGTACAGTTACAAGAGCTCGATGGTGTGGAGGTGGGGGTAACTGCGTTAAAATCAGACACAACTCAACTTATGAAACTATTTATGCACACATGTCAAAGTTTGCTCGAGGGATAAAAGAAGGAAAAAAAGTTAAACAAGGTCAAATTATTGGATATGTAGGATCAACAGGTATGTCAACTGGCCCACATCTTCACTATGAAGTAGTTGTTAATGGAAAAAAAGTAAATCCTCAAAAATTAAAATTACCTTCGGGTAAAATATTAAAAAATGAAGCTAGAGAAAAATTTGAGTTAGAGAGAATTAAAATTGATTTAAAAATTGCTGAGCTAAAAACAAAGAATTAATTCATAATTATACTTTTTTTTCGTCAGATAATTCTGAGTTTCGATTATAATCATCACTTTTAAAATTTTTTTCTGTATTTAATTCAGTTCTCTGGTTAATTTCTGCAAGTTTTCTATAGTAATGTTCAGCGTGTTGGAGATAATTTTCTATTAAAACTGGATCTCCACTACTTTGTGCATCTTTTGCTAGTTGTTGATATTTGGAGATTACTTTTTCAATGCTAACAGGATTTGATATAGATCCATTGCGACTAAAATTTTTATTTCCAGTGTTATTTGAGAAATGACCATTAGAGCTATGATTAGATGATGGTCTTCTACGAAAATTACTTTTTTGTTGTCTGCCCCTAAAGTTTCTTCTTCTGTTATTGTTCATAAATTAATTAATAATGATTTAGCATTGAAAAAATACATCTTATATTATCTTTGTAATCTCTAATTATAACCTTTTCCCTAAATTTATTTAACTTTAAAATTTGTGAAACTTTTTTATATTGCCCGTTTCCAATTTCTAAGGCGAGCATTCCATTAATTTTTAAGATTTTTCTCGATTTGTAGATAACTTTTCTCATTACGTCAAGCCCATCATTTCCTCCATCTAAGGCTATTTTTGGCTCAAAAAATTTAATGTCATCTTCTAAATTTTTTAATTGATGATTGGCAATATAAGGTGGATTAGAAATAATTAAATCAAATTTAGAACCATAAAAATTACATATAGAAGAATTAATAAATTTAATCCTATCAAAAGTGTTATTAATTTTAGAGTTTTTTTTTGCGATTTTTAATGCTTTATTAGAAACGTCTATTGCTATTCCCCTCGATTTTTTAAGCTCTTGTAATAATGAAATAATAATACAACCAGATCCGGTGCCAACATCTAACATGAAAAGCTGACGATTTTTGAAATATTTTGCTAATCCCTCAACTAAGATTTCTGTTTCCGGTCTAGGTATTAAAACACCTTTGTCTATATTTAATTTATTGCTCCAAAATTCTTTTTTATTTAAAAGATAGGCAATTGGCTCCTTGCTTAAAGCTCTTCTTGAAATCAAATTATTAAAAGTATCAATTTGTGCTTGACTAAATTTGATATCTAGATTTACTAAAAATTTTTCTCTAGATTGCCCAAAAATATTTGACAAAATCAACTCTGTGTCAATTGTATATGACTTAATATTATTTTTTTTAAGGAATACTGAGCCAATTTTTATTAATTCATCTGATGTCATTAAGCAAGCTCTTGTAACTTTAAGTTTTGGTCTTTTAATCTAAGACTTTCATTCATTTCCTCGTGTATCTCACCACTGAGAAACTCTTCTAACTTATGTAAAGTTAAATTGATACGATGGTCGGTTACTCGTCCTTGTGGAAAATTATATGTTCTGATTCTTTCAGATCTATCACCACTTCCTATTTGGTTTTTTCTATTTTCTGATCTTTCTTTATCTTTTTTTTGTCTCTCCGCTTCATAAACCCTAGCTCTTAAAATTTTAAGAGCTTTTGCTTTATTTTTATGTTGTGATTTTTCATCTTGCTGACTTACAACTACACCTGTTGGTAAGTGCGTAATTCTCACTGCACTATCTGTGGTGTTAACAGATTGTCCTCCTGGACCACCAGATCGAAAAACATCTATTCTTAAATCACTATCTTTTATTTTTATATCTAATTCTTCAGCTTCAGGCAGCACAGCTACTGTGGCGGCTGAGGTATGAATTCTTCCCTGAGTTTCTGTATCAGGAACTCTTTGTACTCTGTGAACTCCTGACTCATATTTAAGATAAGAATAAATATCGCTCCCCATGACCGAAAATATAATTTCTTTAAATCCGCCAGCCTCACTTTTAGAAATATTAATAATTTCCATATTCCATTTTTTCTTTGAGCAAACTTTCTCATACATTTTAAACAAATCTGAACAAAATAAAGTTGCTTCTAATCCTCCAGTGCCTGCTCTTATCTCTACAATCGCATTTTTTTTGTCATCTAAATCTTTAGGCAGTAAAAATATTTTAAGTTTATTCTCATTAATTTCATTCTGTTTATCTAAATCTATGAGCTCTTTTTTAGCTAAATTAATCATTTCACTGTCACTTTTTTCATCATTAATAATATTTTCAAGATCGTTCTTTTCATTTTTAAAATTAAGATAGCCTTTAGCATTTTTTAAAATTACTCCTAACTCAGCATATTCTTTTGATTTTTCTGCGAAACTTTTAGGATCAATATTTCCACTTGCAAGTTCCTTTTCTATAGAATTATGTTTTGAAACAATTGCTTCAACTTTTTCTTTAGGTATCATATTTAATTATTTTTTTCTTTAGCCTTTTCTTCTACTAATTTAACGACCTGGCTTACAATGTTGTCATTAATGACTTTTTTATGAGGAATTCCAGATAGATAAAGCAAGTTACTGTCATTGCCACCGCCGGTTATCCCTATTTCTGTTTGAGCAGCTTCTCCAGGTCCGTTTACTACACATCCGATAATGGATAAGGTAATTGGTTTTTTAATATGAGATAATTTTTCTTCTAATATTTTAACTGTTTCAATTACTGGGAACGCTTGTCTAGCACAAGATGGGCAAGAAATAATTTTGACACCCCGCGATCTTATATTCAGAGATTTTAAGATTTCATAACCAGCTTTAACTTCTTCTTCAGGATCTGCCGATAGTGAAACTCTTATAGTGTCTCCAATTCCATTCATTAATAAATGTCCCATTCCTATTGAAGACTTAATGCTTCCTGTCATCAAACCTCCTGCCTCAGTTATTCCTAAATGTAACGGGTAATCACATTCTTGAGATAACTTTTCATAAGACTTAATTGCTAAAAAAATATCTGAAGACTTAACACTTAACTTAAAATTAAAAAAATTATTATCTTCAAATAATTTTACATTGTAAATCGCACTTTCAACTAGTGCTTCTGGGCATGGTTCTTTATACTTATCTAATAACTTTTTTTCTAAAGATCCTGCATTTACTCCAATTCTAATTGAACAATTAAAATCTTTTGCAGCCTTTACAACATCCAAAATACGATCTTTTGATCCAATATTGCCTGGATTAATTCTAAGACATGCAGCTCCATTTTTTGCTGCCTCAATTGCTCTCCTATAATGAAAATGAATGTCTGCAACTATAGGAACATTTACATTTTTAGTTATTTCCTTTAGTGATTGGGTAGAACTTTCATCTGGACAGGATACCCTAACGATATCAGCTCCCCTTTCTTCTAAACTATTAATTTGATTAATTGTAGATTTTGCATCTGTGGTTAAAGTGTTAGTCATTGATTGTACGCTAATAGGTGAGTTTCCTCCGACTGAAACTTTTCCTACTTTTATTACTCTCGTTTTTTTTCTTTTTACTTCCCTGTAAGGTCTTATTTCCATTTCAATTCAAATTAAATATATTATGTAATTTTTTAACCGCCTTTACTGTAAATCCTTCATCAATAATTACAGAAATTTTTATTTCAGAAGTTGATATAGCAAGAATATTAATATTTTCCTCTGACAAAGCCCTAAACATTTTATATGTTACACCAGGAGTGGTTACCATTCCAGCTCCTACAATAGATATTTTTGCTACATTATTTTTGTAGCTTAAATTTTTAAACCTAATTTTATTGTTTTTTTTTAAAATTTCTAAAGATTTATTCAGATCTTCTCTTTTTATAGTAAATGTAATATCTGTTGTTTTGCCGTCTGAAGATACATTTTGAATTACCATATCTATATTTATTTTATTTATTTCAAAAGGTTCAAAAACTTCAGCAGCTACGCCTGGTTTATCTTCAACTGATTGAAGTGTAATTTTAGCGTCATCTTTAGAGTAAGCTACTCCAGTCACTGCTTTGCTATAGTTTAAATTCTCTTTATTAAAAATTATTGTTCCTTGACGATCAGTAAAGGTTGATCTTACTTGCAAAGGTATATCGTAAATCATAGCAGTTTGAACTGCGGATGACTGCATAACTTTAGCTCCAAGGGAAGACAGTTCCAACATTTCTTCGTAAGATATTTTATCGATTTTTTTAGCAATAGGTATTTTATTAGGATCCGTTGAGTATACTCCATCAACGTCGGTATATATTTCACAGCTATCAGTATCAAAGATCTTTGCAATTGCAACAGCTGTTGCGTCTGATCCTCCTCTACCGATAGTAGTTATTTCACCTAGATTTGAGATACCTTGATATCCAGGTATTATCGCTACTCCTCCACCAACTAAATAATTATCAATTTGAGTTACATTCATATTTATTATTCTTGCGTTATTATTTTCTCCATCAGTTAAAATTGGAATTTGCCAACTCATGAATGATTTAGCTTTGATGCCTATTTTATTTAACGCGCCAGAAAGTAAAGCACAGGAAACCTGCTCACCTGTAGATAGTAAAACATCCAATTCTCTTTTAGAAAAGTTGTTAGATACTGATTTTGACATCGATATAAGTTCATTTGTCTTTCCCGCCATTGCAGAAACAACCACTATAAGTTTATTACCAGAGTCCGACTCTCTTTTAATGATTTTTGACGCATGAACAATTCTTTCGATAGAACCAACTGATGTACCGCCAAATTTTAAAACTTTTTTTTTCATAATTTAGTTTTAGTATAGTATGAATATGAATAATAAAATACTTTTTAAAATTTTATGACTACAATAAATCAAGAGGAAATTCAAAAATTTTCAAAACTTGCTGAAGAATGGTGGGATGTATCAGGTAAATTTAAACCTCTTCATATGTTTAATCCTATTAGAATCGAATATATTTTAGATAAAACATCAGTTCATTTTAAAAGAAATGATAAAAAACTTCCTCTTAAAGGGTTAAAGCTTTTGGATATAGGTTGTGGTGGCGGATTAATATCTGAGCCTATGTGTAGGTTGGGGGCAGAGGTAACTGGTATAGATGCCTCTTTGAAAAATATAAAAATTGCAGAAACTCACTCTAAAAAAAGTAATCTTAAAATAAATTATCTAAATACTGCGCCAGAAAAGTTTGAAGAGTATGAAAAATTTGATGTAATTTTAAATCTTGAGATAGTGGAGCATGTTGAAGATGTTGATTTATATTTTGAAAGTTGTGCAAAATTATTAAAAAAAAATGGTATAATGTTTACAGCAACCTTAAATCGAACTTTCATGTCATATTTAAAAGCAATAATAGGAGCAGAATATATTTTAAGATGGTTACCTATTGGTACTCATGATTGGAACAAATTTTTTAAACCAAGCGAAATTGAAGAAAAAATTAGTAACTTAGATTTTTCAATTATAGAAACCAAAGGGTTAGAATTTAATCCTTTTACCCAAAAATGGAAAACATCAAACGATTTATCTGTGAACTATATTATAACAAGTGTAAAAAACTAATTATCTTTTTCAACCCAAGGTATACTTACTAGATCAATACCTTCTTCTTTTAATTGTTCTTTTTCTTCATCAGTTGTTTTTCCGTAGATATTTTTTTTACTTTTTTTATCATAGTAAACCTCTCTAACTTTATTAGCAAAATTCTTTTCAACATATTCGAAATTTTTTTCTACAAATTTTCTTAAATTTTGAAGATCCTTTTTAAAATTTTTCATATCTAAATTAGAAACGTGTTTTTGACTATTTTTAGCTTTAGGGTTAACAACTCGCGGTGCCATTATAGATTTTTCTACTTTTTTGGATTGACAAAATATACACTCAATTAATTTTTTGCTTTTTAATCTGTCAAATTCTTTAGAGTCTGAAAACCAACTCTCAAATTCATGTTTGTTTTCACATTTTAGATTGTATTTTATCATGTCTTATAATTAATATTAATTCCACTCATTTCAAGTAGAATTTTTGTAATCTGCGTTAATGTCTATATAGTCATGAGTAAAGTCACATGTATAACATTCGAATGACTCGGGTCCAGAATTTAGATTTATTTCAATTTGAATTGAGTCCCATTGCATATATTCTCTTAATTTAATTGTATCAATGTTTTCTGCAGGCATTCCGTTTTCTGCTAAGGAAAATTCTCCAAATTTTATGGAAATTTTGTCTTTATCAATCTTTTCACCAGACTTACCTATGCCCATTATTACTCTTCCCCAATTAGGATCCTCGCCTGCAATAGCAGTTTTAACCAGTGGTGAACTAGCTACTGAAAAAGCTATTTTTTTTGCACTAGATACAGATTTCGCATTTATAACTTTAATTGTTAAAAATTTTTTCGCACCCTCTCCATCCACGACTATTTGCTTAGCTAAATTTAAACAAACACTTTTAAGTGATGTTTCAAATTTTTGAATTACAGGATCAGTTATTCCTCTATTATGACCTATCTTTATTTTTCTGGTAGAAAAAATTGATACCATGTCATTTGTAGATTGATCATTATCGACTGTAATTGCATTGAATGTATTTGCAACAGCTTTTTTTAATAAAATTTTTAAAAGATTTGATGGGATATCTGCATCGGTAAAAATAAAAGAAAGCATCGTTGCAAGATTTGGCGCTATCATCCCAGATCCTTTTGCAACTGCTGCTATGCGAATAATTTTGTTATTAAAAGTAAATTCTTCATAAGCTAATTTTGGCTTTGTATCTGTCGTCATTATAGCTGAAGCGGTTTTTATCCAAATCAATTTATTTTGATCATCTCTTAATTTTGCAACAAGATCACTTATCCTATTAGAAATTTGTTCTGTTGGGAATTTTTCTCCTATAATTCCTGTTGAAGCGAAGATAAGATCTTTAATCTTAATTGTTTCTGATATTCCTTCCTTTTTTTTTGACTCTCTTAAAGTTAAATTTTTAGCCAAGCTTTTTGCAACTGTATCAATACCTTCAAATCCTTGCTTTCCAGTGAAAGTGTTAGCGTTTTTTGTGTTAACTAACAAAGCCTTAACTATTTTTTTGTTAGATTTTTCATTCCATATAATTGTTTCAGAAACTATAGAATTAGTAGTTGTGAGGGTCGCATAATTTGCTCCTTCTTTAAAATAAAAAAGAGCTAAATCGTCCCTTCCATTATTATAAAGGTCTGCTGAAATAGATGAAACTTCTAGGCCATCTAAAGGCTTTAGATCCTGAAATTCACCCATTTTTGATAATTTGGATTTATCCGAAAGAAAATTTTTTAAATTTATTGTCATTGTTACTATTTAATTTAAGTTATAAATACATATATAGAATATTAATGAATTTATTTACAGCAGCTTTTAGTAAAATATTTAAAAGTGGTAATCAACAAGTATTAGATAAGATAAAACCTTTGATTGTTGAGATTAATAATAGAGAAAGTTCATTATCATCACTAAATGACCAAGATTTAAAGGAAAAAACACAGTCGCTGAAAAAACAAGTGTTGGGTGGAGAAAAATTAGAAAAGTTAATTCCTGAGAGTTTTTCATTAGTAAGAGAGGCTGCTTACAGAGTTTTAGGTGAACGCCATTTCGATGTTCAGTTAGCAGGGGGGATAATTCTTCATCAAGGAAAGATAGCTGAAATGAAAACTGGAGAAGGCAAAACCCTTGTTTCTACTCTGCCTGCTTTTTTAAATTCTTTGACAGGGAATGGAGTTCATATTGTAACTGTAAATGATTATTTGGCTAAAAGAGACTCTGCTTGGATGGGAAAAGTTTTTAATTTTTTAGGAGTCTCAGCTGGCTGTGTAACTTCAAGCCTTGAAGATAACGAGAGAAAAAAAAATTATAATTGTGATATCACATACGGAACCAATAACGAGTTGGGTTTTGATTATTTAAGAGACAATATGAAATATAATCTAAATGACATGGTTCAAAGGGAACACAACTTTTGTATTGTTGATGAAGTTGATAGTATTCTTATTGATGAGTCTAGGACTCCTTTAATAATATCTGGTAAAGTTGAAGACAAAAGTAATTTATATCTAACAGCAAATGAATTTGTAATCAAATTACAAAAAAATGATTACGACCTAGATGAAAAAAATAAAAATGCAATTTTAACGGATGTAGGAATTGACAAAATAGAAAAGCTTGCAATACAAAAAAGTCTCTTAAAAAATAATAACTTTTATGATCCTCAAAATTTAAATTTAGTACATCATGTTAATCAGTCCTTAAAAGCAAACTTGTTATTTCAAAAAGATAAAGATTACATTGTGAAAGATGGAAAAGTACAAATAATAGATGAATTCACTGGAAGAATTTTAAGTGGAAGACGATTTTCCGATGGTCTTCATCAGGCGATAGAAGCAAAAGAAAATGTTTCAATTCAAGAGGAAAATCAAACTCTTGCGTCTATTACTTATCAAAATTATTTCAGATTATATAAAAAACTATCTGGGATGACTGGTACCGCTATGACAGAAGCTGAAGAATTTTTCGATATTTATAAATTGAATGTAGTATCAGTTCCTACAAATAATAAAATGATCCGAAAAGATTTTAATGATCTAATTTTTAGGACTGAGAAAGAAAAGTATGATGCAATAACCAAAAAAATTTTAGACTGTAATAAAACTGGTCAACCAATTTTAGTTGGTACAACAAGTATAGAAAAGTCTGAAAAAATTTCTCAATTTTTGAATGCTAAAAATTTAAAGCATAATATTTTAAATGCAAAATTTCATGAAGAAGAGGCAAAAATTATTGCTGAGGCTGGCAAAGTAAATGCTATAACAATTGCTACAAATATGGCAGGAAGAGGTACGGATATAAAGCTAGGTGGAAAATTAGAAACCAAAGGAGATGAAAATTTAACTGACCAAGAAATAAAAAAAAATGAGGCCAAAGTAAAATCAATTGGAGGTTTGTGTGTAATAGGCACTGAAAGACACGAAAGCAGAAGAATAGATAATCAGCTTAGAGGTAGATCTGGAAGACAGGGAGATCCTGGTACTTCAATTTTCTTTATTAGTTTACAAGATGAATTAATGAGATTATTTGGAGGAGATCAAATTGATGGAATTTTAAAAAAACTTGGTCTTAAAAAGAATGAGTCAATAGATCATCCTTGGATAAATAAAGCTATGGAGAGAGCACAAAAAAAAGTTGAAGCAAGAAACTTTGATATAAGAAAAACCCTTATAAAATTTGATGATGTAATGAATGATCAGAGACAGGTTATTTTCACTCAAAGACTAAATATTTTAAAACAATCTAATATTAACATAATGCTTGAAGATTTTTTTACTGAGTTGTCTCAAAAGATTTTAAAAGTGAAAATAGACTACAAAACAACAATAGATAAAAAAGTATTCTTGTCTGGAGTTAAAAATTTTACAGGAAATGTCATTAATGATGATGACTTATTAAAATATGGAGATTTAAAAGATAAAGATTTTTTAAAAAAAATTAAAGAAATTTTTAATAATAAAAGGCAAGAAAAAATAAAACTAATAGGTGATGAGCAATATAATGATTTAGAAAAAAAGATTTTTTTACAAATTTTAGATTTTTCTTGGAGAGCACACCTTCAGTACTTAGAACAATTAAGGCAGGTAATAGGATTAAGAAGTTATGGTCAAAAAGATCCTTTATCTGAATTTAAAAAAGAAGCATTTACACTTTTTGAAATACTATTAGAAAAAGTAAAAATCGACGTTATAAAATTTCTACTAAATATGAACTTGATTGTTACTAATGAAAACGATCAAAAAAAACAGCCGCAAGAAACTAATCAAAAGGTGGGTAGAAATGATAAATGTCCTTGTGGTTCAGGAAAAAAATATAAACACTGTTGCGGATCCATATAGTTAGAAAAAAGGATCATAAGCCCATTGCAGTAAAGCCTGTCTTTGTCTTTTCCTGCATTGATAGTCTCCTTCGTCACAATTCTTTCTTACTGCAGGTCCATGTCTATCACCAAAAGCTTTCCATCTTTTAATTTGAATTATGTCGATTTCAGGTATTCTTCGGCCATTTTTAAATCTACAATACCACTGGAACCAACCCAACGGATCTTGTTTAAAAATCCAACCTTTTTTTATCCATTCTTTTCTTGGTAATCCAGACTCAATTTTAAAACGATTTATATTAACATCAAACTCTTTGCACATTTTTGCTTTTTTAAACCATTCTTTTGGGAATTCTTTAATACTTCCATCGCTAAAATATGATCCCCCAAAAACACCTAACTCCAACATTTTTTTTGGTGTTAGTTGTGGTTTAAAAATTTTATAAATTTCTTTTTCACTCATTTTGGTGGTGGCCTTGGTTTGAATCGCACAAACGACACATACCTTTTCAGGGTACTGCTCTACTACTGAGCTACAAGGCCTAAAATCTAAAAGTTATTCTTCCTTTAGTAAGGTCATATGGAGTCATTTCAACCATCACATTATCTCCAGCAAGAACTCTTATTCTATTCTTTCTTAATTTTCCAGCGGTATGTGCAAGAATTTCATGATTGTTTTCAAGTTTTACTCTGAACATAGCGTTAGGTAATAATTCTGTAACCTTACCCTTAAATTCTAAAGTTTCTTGCTTGGCCAATTATTTTTCTCCCAAATTAATTTTTTTCATTATAAATCCTCGTGCTTAGGTCTATTTTTGCTTTCCCAAGGAGATCCTTGGTCATCTAACGTTACTTCGATAGCTTCAGCTAATAATTTTATAATTATATCACCAGAAAATATTAAATTCATTTCGTAATTTTTATCAGGCATTTTAAGCGTTTCAATAGCTAAAAAGTCCAAAAATCGGTCATTTTTTTTTTGATTTATATTTTTTGATGTTGCTTTAATAACATTTTCAAATTTAAGCACAGTTCGAATTCTTTTATTCTTCCTAAAAACACCTTTTTCAACATCTTCCCACATGAATCTATTTAATTGCATAAGAAAAATTCTATTTTTTTTTAAATTTGCAATATCTGATGTTTTAACTATTGAGTCTTGTAAATGAGCAGATATTACTCTTAGGTCTTCGTCAGTTTTAGCTATAAGTTTTAAATTTTTAACTTTCACTCTAAACTCTTTTTATACTCGCTTTACATTTAATCAATTTTTTTTCAAGATCTTGGTATCCTCTATCAAGATGGTATATTCTATTTATATTAGTTCTTTTTTCTGCAATCAAACCGGCTAAAACCAAGCTAACTGAGGCTCTAAGATCTGTAGCCATTACTTCTGCGCCAGTTAAAGAGCAAGGTCCTGATATAAAAGCACAGTTATTACGAATATCTATTTTTGCTCCCATTCTTTTAAGCTCAGGGACATGCATAAATCTGTTTTCAAAAATATTCTCTCTTATTTTCGACAAACCCTTAGCTTGTGTCATTAATATCATCATTTGGGCTTGCAAGTCTGTGGGAAAACCAGGATAAGGTTCTGTTTTTATATTAATATTTTTTATATTTTTAGACTTGAAAACTTCTATATAATTTTTTTTGATATTCATTTTAACACCCATTTTTTTTAAAATATTAATTTCTTTTCTAATTAGATTTGAATTGATGTTTTTCAACTTTAACTTTTTTGCAGTTAATGCTCCCCCAATAAGATAAGTTCCAAGTTCAATTCTATCACTTATCACCTCATGTGAGATTTTTTTTTCTACAATTGATTTCTTAATTGTTATTTTCCTGTTTTTAACTTTTATATTAACCCCAAGCTTTTTCAAAAAATTAATCAGATCTTTTATTTCAGGTTCAACTGCACAGTTATCTATAATAGTTGGACCTTTAGCTTGAACCGCAGCTAAAATTGCATTTTCGGTAGCTCCCACAGAAATACTTGGAAATTTAAATTTTGTTCCTTTTAATCCTTTGTTTGCTGAAGCAAATATATATCCATTTTTAATTTTTATTTTAGCCCCAAGTTTCTTAAGAGCATATAAATGTAAATCTACTGGCCTAGTTCCAATAGCACATCCTCCAGGAAGTGAAACTTTTGCTTTTTTATATTTTGCTAATAAAGGACCTAGTACTAAAACACCTGCTCTCATTGTTTTAACAAGTTTATAAGGTGCAACAGTGTTTATGTTTTTATTATGATTTAAAACTTCTACTAAATTTTTTTTTTTTGATAACTTATATTCTAATCCAACAAATTTTAAAAGATTCAACATAGTAAAAATATCATTAACGAAAGGAACGTTTTTAATTATAGTATGTTTGTTCAGTATTGTTGCAGCAAGTATAGGTAAAGTAGAATTTTTTGATCCAGATATATTTATGCTTCCAGATAAGATTTTTTTCCCATCTATAAGTAATTTTTGCATTAAAGTTATATTTTTGGAAGTGTTACACCTTTTTGTTTCATATATTTACCTTTTCTCTTGTCATAGGTAATATTAGGAACTTCATTTCCTTTAATAAAAACAAATTGTGCAACTCCCTCATTGGCATAGATTTTTGCTGGTAGAGGTGTTGTATTAGAAAATTCTAATGTCACATGCCCTTCCCAACCAGGTTCTAAAGGTGTTACATTTACTATAATTCCGCAACGAGCATATGTAGATTTTCCCAAACAAATTACAAGAACATTTTTAGGAATTTTAAAATATTCCACTGTTCTTGCTAAAGCGAAAGAGTTAGGTGGTATAATACATTCCTTGGCCTTTTTTGTAACAAAACTATCTTTTTTAAAAACTTTAGGGTCAACAACGCCTGAATTTACATTAGTAAAAATTTTAAATTCATTTGAAACTCTAGCATCATAACCATATGAAGATAATCCAAATGAAACTTTTCCTTTTCTATTCTGTTTATCTACAAATGGCTTAATCATACTTTTTGATTTGGACATCTTTTTAATCCATCTGTCTGAGAGAACTGTCATTTAATTGAGTTTATATTTTTTCTTTTTTTCAAATTTTCTTTTAGTAATTTCTTGCGCTTTTCATAAATATCTTTTTGTTTTTGTAATCTTATAGACTCTTTCATATCTAGGCGCAGTTGTCCGAAGCTTTGTTTAGGCATTATGACTTGTCTGGATTTGTTAAATCTTCCAACGTTATAGGTTTATCAATATCGTGCATTTTATCTTCTTTTTTAGATATTGGATTATCTTTTGTTTTTTTTGCTCTTCTTTGCTCTATACGTGCTTTCTTTTTTGCTTCTTTCTTCAAAGCTTTTTCACCACGTGTAGATTTATAATCATAATGAATTCCCATAACTGCTCCTGCATATTCATACTTGTACTTCTTGGATAGAAATTATGCAACCCTCTTATATTCTCAAGCTGTGGGCTTATTAGTTTCTGTATTTTTTAATATAGATAAAAATTAATGATAAAATTACTGCTATCAACACATCGTAAAAAGGTGAAGCTTCAGGATATCCATAATTCCAGAGGACAACTAAAAATAACCAAAAAAACCATTCAAAATATTTTTTTTTCAAATTTGACACCCCTCTGTATTACAATTTTTACCATCATTTATCTCTTTAAAAAAATCTAAAGCTTTTAAAGAACTAATCATATAATTTTTGTAAATATTTAAATAGCCGTTTAAACTTTCTGATAATTCTTTTGCTTTGTCTTTGAAGCCCAATCTAGAAAAATTTATCAGCATAACTGAGTTACCATTGGGTAAAATATTATCACTTATATCTATAGGGCTCATAAAGATATCATTTTTATTTTTTTGATTTTTTTGAAAAATTTTTTTGTTATTATCGTAAAATTTGCTCAAAGCTTCGTCGCAGTATTTTTTTGCTAATAATCTATATTTGGGATTCATAGTTGCATCAGATAGATCCAATAAACATTGTATAAGGTAAGCATAGTCTTCAATAAAAGAAATGTCCTCAGAGTAACTATGAAAAATATTTTTAATGCAGAATTTTTTTTCTATTTTTTCATAAAAATTTTCTGCATCTTTTAAATAACTTTCATTAGGTATTATACTATTTAAAGAAATTAAAGCACTTACCCAAAGACAATTTAAATCTAATTGGTTTTTTTTATCAAAAAAAGGTTTTTCTCTCTTAGCTCTTATTTCTAATAATTGATTAATTATTTCTTTATTTGGTTTTTTATGCTCGTCCAATATAATTTTGCCTTCCCAGTTTCCTTCTGGTTTTATGTCAAAAAATTTCTCTATATCTTTAATATTTTTTAATTCATTGTAATCATAAACATAGTATTTTCCTTCAATGCCCTCACTATCAGCATCATAAGCAGATCCAAGTAAATTTGTTTCTTTTGATGTAAAATTTTTTATTAAAAAATTTGTAGTTTGTTTAATTTTTTCTAAATAGTATTCATTAGGTTTAATTTTTATTAATTTTGATAATAATAAAATAAACTGAATATTATCATAGAGCATTTTTTCAAAATGAGGTATTAACCAATTTTCATCTACCGTATAACGAGAAATTCCACCCTCAACGTGATCATAGATTCCTTTGGAACAAAGTTTTTTCAAAATTAACTCAACAGGTTTTAAATATTTTGTATTTTTAGTTTTATTATAAAAATAAATCAAAGTATCGAATACATAGAAAGTAGGAAACTTTGGAGCTCCCTTGTAACCACCGTTTTTTTCATCTAAATTATTTAAAATGTTTTCTAGGATGGGTTCTGGTCCTTGCCCTATAACATTCGTTTTTTTAAGCTCCAAGTTTTTTGTAATTAAACTTTTTTGTTCAATTATCTTTACTCTTTGATCAACATAAGCCTCATGTACTTTTTGTAAAATAGTTTTAAACGCTGGCAAGCCATGTTTTTCCTCTTTAGGAAAATAAGTACCGCCCATAAAAGGGACGCCGTTTTCATCTAAAAACATTGTTAAGGGCCATCCACCTCCACTTTGATTAAAAAGTTGATATGAGCTTTGGAATACAAAATCTAGATCTGGTCTTTCTTCCCTATCAACTTTTATATTTATAAAAAATTTATTCATTAACTCTGCAGTTTTTTGATCTTCAAAACTTTCATGCGCCATAACATGACACCAATGGCAACTTGAGTAACCAATGCTCAATAAAATTGGTTTTTTTTCAATTTTAGCCAAGTTTAAAGAATTTTTTGACCAAGTTTGCCAGAGAACTGGATTATTTTTATGTTGTTGTAAATAAGGGCTAGGATCAACAGATAAAATATTTTTCATTTTTTAAAATAAATTTTTCTCAATAAAAAAGATAAAAATAATATTATAAAAAAACCAAGAATAGGAAAATATATTTCTTTATTTTGAATCATTGTTAAAAAACTTGGATCAATATTACTTTCAATAATCTTTTCAATCCCTGAGCCGATTGCACATAATATGAAAACCATTGGAAAGAGACCGGTTAAGGTAGAAAAAAAATAATTTTTTATCTTCATATTAAAAAGTACTGGTAATAAATTTTGTATAGCAAAGGGAGTCCCGCCGCCACCGGCAAACCTGAAAATCATAAAATAAAAAAATTCATTCTTGTTAAAAATTTCTTTAAATTTAGATATTCTTTTTGATAGTTTCTGAAGTATTAAACTTTTAAAATATTGATTAGCAAATATATAAAGAAGCGTACATCCAATGGTAAAACCGAAAACTGAAATCAAAGTTCCATATATCTTTCCAAATAAAAATCCAGCTACCAAAGCCATTGGGGTCGCAAATCCTAAAAGAAGTATCCAAAGAATCAAAAATAGAAAAAACAGAGTAGTAAACCACACCAAATTTTGATCTCTAATTTCTATCAAAA
>CABZCD010000004.1 GCA_902524105.1 uncultured Pelagibacteraceae bacterium
ATAGTTTGTTGTGGAGTAAATGTGCCAGAGTTAACTTCTCCGATATGCTGCCACCATAATTGTGCTAGCTTCGGATAATCTGGTACGTTAACACCTGTTGGTGACCAAACATTTCTGTTTTTTGATCTGTAGAACTCTACAAGTCCACCAAGTTCAGGCGCTCTCTTAGTAAAGTGTTTGTGATTAATCGTACTTTTTCTCACAAATGTTATACCAACATCAGCTTTTTTAAGAGAAACTGTTTTTGAAACAGCAAATTGTGCATACAGCCATGCAGCTTTTCTTCTCTCAACATCAGTAGACTTAAATAAAGTCCAAGATCCGACATCTTGATATCCAAGCTTCATACCTTGTTCCCAATAAGGACCTTTTGGTGAAGGACCCATTCTCCATAATGGCATACCGTTTGCATCAACAACTTTATTATTAGGATTTTTTCCTACTAAAGATGCTGTGAAAGCAGTGTACCAGAAAATTTGCTGAGCAACGTTTCCTGAAGATAATGATGGTAGAGACTGATAGAAGTCCATAGCAGCAGCTCCTGGAGGTGCGTACTGTCTTAACCACTCATCCCATTTTCTGATTGCATATACTGCAGCTGGACCATTTGTAGCTCCACCTCTTGATACATTCGCACCAACTGGATTACAAGAACCTGGTTCCATTCTTATTCCCCACTCATCTACTGGAACTCCATTAGGTAGTCCTTTACTTCCTGCACCTGCCATTGATAACCAGGCATCTGTCATTCTCCAACCTAAGTCGGGAGCTCTTTTACCATAGTCCATGTGGCCGTATATTCTTACACCGTCAATTTCTTTAACATCCTCTGAAAAGAATTTAGCTATATCTTCATAGGCAGACCAGTTTACTGGAACACCTAAATCATAACCATATTTTTTCTTAAATGCTTTTTGGATTTCTGGTCTATCAAACCAATCTTTTCTGAACCAATAAAGGTTAGCAAATTGTTGGTCTGGAAGTTGATAAAGATTTCCATCAGGACCTGTAGTAAATTGAAGTCCTATGAAGTCATCTAAATCCAACATTGGATTAGTGACAGCTTTACCCTCACCTTTCATCCACTCGGTTAAATTTACAGCTTGTTGCATACGCGCGTGCGTACCAATTAAGTCTGAGTCGTTCACATACGCATCGTAAATACTTACGTTCGTTTGCATTTGTGTTTGAACAGCCATTACAACATCACCTTCTCCGATGATTTGGTGTTGTACTTTAATGCCAGTTATCTCTTCAAAAGCTTTTGTAAGAGTTTTTGACTCATACACATGGGTAGGTATTCCTTCAGATACTACTTTTAAAGACATTCCTTTGAATGGCTTAGCAGCATCGTGGAACCATTGTAGCTCTTTTTCTCTATCTTTTGGAGATAGAACTGAAAGACTAAATTCCCCATTAGACCATTTCTTAATTGCAGCCATATGACCGTCTGCAAATGCAGAAGAAATAGTTACGATTGAAAATGATACAGCAACAGCTATTATTGTTTTCAATGTTTTAAACATTAATTCCCCTCTGTTGTTTGTTATTTTTAATTATTGAAACAAAATAGAACCATATTGTACAGACTTAATTCTTAAAAAAAAAATACAACTTGAAATTGTTTTAATTAATGAGAGCTCTTTTTATAGCTTTAGACCAACCTAATAAAAGTGTTTTTCTATTATTATTTTTCATTTTTGGAGTAAATTTTTTTTCTAAACTCCAATTTTTTGAAATATCTTTTAAAGATTTATAAATTCCAATTTTAAGACCAGCCATAAATGCCGCACCCAATGCGGTAGTTTCATGAACTTTAGGTCTATAAACTTTGACGTTAACTATATCTGATAAAAATTGTGAGAACCAATTATTCATGACCATTCCTCCATCTACTTTTACCATTCTTGGTCGCAAACCATCATGTTTCATTGCTTCAAATAAATCATATGTCTGATATGCTACTGACTCTACAGTGGCTCTAACTATTTCCTTTGGACCTGTATCTCTTGTTAATCCACTTAAAACTCCTCTTGAATTTTGGTTCCAATATGGTGCACCCATACCTGTAAAAGCTGGAACTAAATAGACATCCTTGTTGTCATTTAAAGACTTTAAAATTTTTTCAGTTTCATAAGCTTTTTTAAAGAATTTCATTCGATCTCTTAACCACTGAACACCAGCTCCTGCAATAAAAATAGATCCCTCCATTGCATAAGTAGTTTTTCCGTTAATTCTATATCCAATTGTAGTGAGTAATCTATTTTTAGAATAGATCTTTTTTTGACCTGTATTTAATAATACAAATGCACCTGTTCCATAAGTGCTCTTCAATGAGCCTGGTTCAAAACAGCATTGACCTATTGATGCAGACTGTTGGTCACCAACAACTCCAGTTATCGGAATTGATTTACCTGTAATTGATTGATGTGTTGAACCATAATCATCTGCACAATTTTTTACCTCAGGAAGAATATGTTTTTTAATTTTTAAAATATTTAATATTGTATCATCCCATTTATTTGAAGTTATATTAAAAATCATAGTTCTACTTGCATTTGTTGCATCTGTTGCATGGATCTTGCCTTTAGTTAATCTCCAAATTAAGAAGCTATCAATTGTTCCAAAAAGAAGTTGTTTTTTGTTCATTAATTTTCTAGCTAATGCTACATTATCTAATATCCATTTTATTTTCGTACCTGAAAAATATGAGTCAATTGGCAGGCCTGTTTTATTAAAAATAAGAGTTTCTTTGTTTTGTTTTTTTAACTTTTTACAATATTCAGCTTGTCTACGATCCTGCCAGACTATAGCTTTATAAACTGTTTTACCGGTTTTTTTATCCCATAAGACTGTTGTTTCTCTTTGGTTGGTAATTCCAATTGTCAAAATTTCACCACGTAATTTTTTTGCCTTTGCAATTACATCTTTTAAGACTTTTTTTGTGGTATTCCAAATTTCTTCTGGGTTATGCTCTACCCATCCACTTTTTGGAAAATATTGTGTGAATTCTTTTTGAGAAGAAAAAACTGGCTTACCTTTTAAATCAAATAGTATCGCTCTATTTGAAGTAGTTCCAGCATCTATAGAAATAATAAATTTTCTCATACTTATTTATTTAAAATTTTTTTTTTTTCTTTTTCATATTCATATCCACTTATTAAACCAGACTTGTATTGATCCTGTAAAGATTTTAGTTGATCAGAAATGTTAGTTGTTTCTTTTAAGTTTTGACTGTCGTTTGCGTAAGAAAAAGTGGATACTAAAATATTTAAAATTAAAAATATTAAAATCTTTTTCACCCGAATAACTCCCATTTAAGTTCAAGTTTTTTATCCTCTACAATAGCATTGATCATACTAAGCATTAAAGGTAATTTTTTTTCATCAAAATCCTCATTAACTTTTTTTGCAATTTCTTTTGCCAAATCAGCTCCCTCAACTGTAACATTTTCCATTTTTGTTTTTTTTGCCTCTGAAAATGTTAAGCCTTCCCCAATATAAGCTCCCATTTTAGCATTTCTTCCACCACCAGTACTAACATATAAATCACCTAAACCTGCTAAGCCTTTTACTGTTTCTTTTTTTCCTTTTAAATGTTCAACAAATACTTCCATTTCATGTATCGATTGTTTAATTAATGCTGAGGATGTGTTTAAATAATTTTTCTCTCTTACATCATTCGAAATATCTTTACCGCACAAACCTTTTGCTGAGCCAACCGCCATAGAAAATATATTTTTGATAGCAGCAGAAACCTCTACGCCATTTAAATCGTCAGAAAAAGACGTGTGGTAATAATTTGTATTTAACATTTTAGCAATTTTTTTCGCGGTTTTTATATCTTCATTAGCAATTACAACACTACTATGAACCCTGTTGGCTAATCCAGAGGCAAGACAAGGGCCACCTACGGCTGAAATGTTAATTTTATTAATACCTTTATCAGCCAATAATCTTTTAAGCTTATCAACTAATAACTCGTAATTATTATTGTAAATGCTCAAACCTTTTGTGAGCATAAGTATATCAGGTATTTTTTTGTTTTTATAAATTATACTTAATTGTTCAGAAACCCATTCAATTCCTTTTGAACTTATTCCTAAAACGATTAAATCGACTTCGATATTTAATAAGTTATTCAAATTTTCAAATTTATGTACTGCAACTTTTTTATCTATTTTTATGTTTAATCCAGGATGAAGATTGTCGTTACTTTTTAAATTATCGATAAAATCATTTTCTAAGTGCGTTCCAACTATATTGACCTCATGTTTGTTGTCTAAGCATGGTAAAGAAAAAGCTGTTCCCATCGCACCAGCACCGATTATAATAATTTTTGACATATTTATTCTTTAATAAAAAGTTTTTTGAACAATATAAGCACTGATATTAACTCAATTTTTCCAATTATCATAAATATTATTAAAAATAATTTTGTACTATTTAAAAGATTAGAAAAATTGATATCACTTACTCCATATAATGATGAGTTGGTCGTATTGGTAAGAGTTAATATAGATAATTTAAATGAATTTTCAAAATTTATATTATCAAGGACAAGTACGCTTGATAAAATAAAAATTCCTATAAAAAAAGATATAAATATTAAAAAAGATAAATTTACAGTTTGATTATCAATTTTTTTTTCTGAATAAAAAATAGTATTATTAAAAACGTTATTTGGTCTTACAAGCCTTATTATCTCTGCTGCTGCTGTCTTAATTAAAATGTAAACCCTTATAAATTTGATGCCTGACGAATTTGAAATTAAAGTTCCTCCCATTGCACATAATAATATAAAAATAATTGTCCCATCAATTTTTTTCGTGAAGGATATACCGGAATTACTTATGCTTGTAATAATATTAATGATGATATCACTAATTTTAATGTTGCCGATAGAATAAAACAGTATGAGTGACAAAGCCAATATAAAAACTATTAAAAATATATCTTCTTGATGATTATTAATAATTTTTTTCTTGCTATAAAAATTGAAAATAAAAAAAATATTTAAAGTTGGTATTAAAAGAACAATCGCAAGAATATAATGATTATCTTTAAGAAAGATTTGACTTAAACTATTTGAAGGTAAGAAACCTCCATTTGAAATTATGGACATTGAAAGATTTAAAGAATTAAATAACCTTACGTTCCCTATATTGAGAATAATAAATATTAGCAGTGTTAGTAAAGAATAAACTAAGAATATTTGCAGTATAGCATTTTTAGTATTAGACTTTGAAAAAAATCCCAAGTTTCCAGTATGCACCAAATGATTTAATCTGAAATTATACTGATTGTTTGAGAAAATAATTATCAAAAAAATAAGAAAATACAAACCACCTATCCATTGCGAAGATGACCTCCATAATATTAATGTAGGATCTAAATACGTGATATTTTCAAAAATAGAAAAGCCAGTTGAAGTAAGACCAGAGAAACTTTCAAAAATTGAGTCTACAAATGTTATTTGATAATTACTTAAATAGTATGGCAGAGAAATAAAAAAAGAGGAAAAAGAATATACAAAAATAATTAATAGTAATTGATCATAAAAACTAATTTTTTTTACAGAAGTTTTCCCATAATAGTAAAAAAATATTCCAGTCACTAAAGTAAGAAAAAAAGTAATTGTATAAGACTCTATACTTAAAAAATAATCAAAATAAGTTGAATAAAGTATGTTCAAAAATGAAAGTCCTGACAAGGGAAAGATGAAAAAACCCAAATAAAATAAAATAGCTTTATAATTCATTTAAATATTTTTATCTATTGGCGCTTTTTTGTCTTTTAATTTCACTTTTAATTCTATTTACCAAACTTCTGTTGCTGTCAAATAATAATCTTATTTTAATTTTTGTATTTCGTTTTATCGTGAGACTTTTTACATTTCTTAGTTCTATGTTGTCGGCTACTGCAGCTATTGGTCTTTTTTTTGAATTTAAATTTTTAATTTTCACAATTGATTTGTTTGAAATGATTTTTCCTTTCCATCTTCTAGGTCTAAAAGGGCTTATAGGAGTTATGGCTAACTTTCCAGAATTCAATGATAAAACGGGGCCATGAACTGATAAATTATAAGCTGTGCTTCCAGCAGGTGTTGATACAAGCACTCCATCACCTATAAGTTTTTTTATAACCTGTTTTTGTCCGATAGAAATATTTAGTGAGGCAGTCTGTTTACTTTGTCTAAAAATAGAAATTTCATTTATTGCTATTAAATGTTTTTTCATACCTTTTCCGTATGAGCAATTTACAGATAAACTATTTATAGTAGTTTTTTTTGACTTCATTATTTTACGTTCTAAAAGATTAATATTTGAATTGTTCATTAAAAATCCATACGAACCACAATTTACACCATAGAATGGTTTGTTAAATTTGTAATATCTTTTTAAGTTTTTCAACATAAAGCCATCTCCACCGAAAACCACAATGTTAGATGCTTTAAAAGGGGAAAAATTTTTAAACTTCTTTGACAATTTTTTCTTAAAGTTTTGTGATTTTTTATTTTTATCAAAGATAAAATGAAATTTTGTCATATTAATGGTGCCCTCGGCCAGACTCGAACTGGCACTCCCAAAAGGGCAAGGATTTTAAGTCTCTTTCCCTTTTATTAATGTTGATATCTTTAAATTTTTTCATCCACTTTCTTTCAATGTGCACTAATAGCACAAATAATGCACTTATTCATTTTCAACAATAATCAGGATAATACTCAGCTTTAACCTTATAAATACCCTTTATTTTTTTAGTATTAATTTTTTCATATCCTTTAATTACTTCTAAATTAAATGGATTGACTATTGAAAAATCAAATACTTTATTATTAACAAAGTATCCTACTAGAAGTTTGTTATCATAATCAATAATGCTACTACCAACGGACCTCATTTGTTTACTAATATCAATCTTCTCTTCATCATACAGTAAAATTTGACCATCATTATAAACATTGGACTGATTTATAATTGCTACAGTAAATTTATTATTATATTCATATGGAATACTAATTTTTCTTTGTTTATTTATAGAAATTTGTTTCACTTCAAAATTATTATCTAATGTCTTGGTAATATTTATTGTTGAAGACTTACTTCCAAATAATATTTCTGATGGATTGCATTTTAAAATTTTAGAGAGTTCAACAGCATTTATTGAGCTGATTTCTCTATTATTTTTAATCCATCTATTAACAGTGGCTGGGTCCCTCCCCAACTTTTTTGCAAGCTGAGCCTGACTCATGTTTAAATCAAATAATTTTTCTCTCAGGAAATTTCTTGACATATAATCAATTTAAATTGTATAATATACAATTAGATTGTCAAGATGTTTTTGTGGTGCCCTCGGCCAGACTCGAACTGGCACTCCCAAAAGGGCAAGGATTTTAAGTCCTTTGTGTCTACCAATTTCACCACGAGGGCTTTAGTCATATTTTGTTGATATTGTTAATATATTAATACACAAGAGTTTTAAAGAAGTAAAAAAAAATTTTATCTATTAATTTTGCGAAAATCTTTTGAAACATCTCCCCAATGACATCTGGGAAAAAATGGAAAACTATCTGTAGCAAAATACCTATAATTACCATCAAATACTCTACCATTGCACTCATCTAAATCACCGCTGCCATCTATAAATTCGTAATCCTGTTTAAATGATCCATCATATTTACCAAAAGGTTTAATTTTTCTATTTCCTTTTTTAAGCTGCCATGAAGTTTTAAACTTTCCAGGTATATATAAAATTTCAAATCCGTCGGCTGCATAACCAATTAATGATTGTCCATTTAATAATAATGATGAATTAGGTTTGTGGTAATGATAAAGTCCTCTAAAGTCTAAATGACCGTTATATTCATCAATTCCAAATATTTTTTCAAAAGGTCTAATTGCTTCCAAATTTAATCCAGATGATTGATTTTGACTATGTTTTTTAGGAGAACTTTCATCAAACCAAGCTGCGGTGCTTGGTCTAATTGGAATGCCAGAAAGAGTAACACCAACTGTGGAAACAATATATCTTGAGGTTTTTTTCTTCGCTGGTTTTTTTGAAAAACAAAATTTTAAATTTTGTTTTTTAAAAATATTTGGGTTACCTTTTGTTGGGAATTTTCCAATTTTATGATTTGGAACTCCATTTGAAATAATGCATTTTTGTTCTGAGGATTGTATAACAGTGCTTTTAATGGTTAGTAAAAAGCCAAACAAAATAATTAAATAATTAATTCTTTTCATTTTTTTCCATAGAATTAACTGAAAAACTACCCTTTGACACTACCAGATGTAAGGCCACTAACCAAATATTTTTCAAAATATATAAAAATAAAAAGCACTGGTAGGGTAACTATAACAGATCCAGCCATTAAATATTGGCGCGGAGTTTCCGCATCCCCACTTAAATATTGAATAGCCCTCGATAAAGTAAATGATTTGGGACTATCTAAAAACATTAAAGAAAATAGAAATTCATTCCATGCTATCATAAAAACATATAGTGCTACCGATGCAATCGCTGGTAAACTTAGTGGAATAATAATTTTTAGAATAATGCCAAACCAATTTTGGCCATCCATGATACCTGCATCTTCAATTTCTTTAGGAATACTTTTAAAATACCCTTGCAACATATAAATAGCTACTGGAAGTGTCGTGGCTGTATAAACTATCAATAGACCAAAAATTGAGTTTCTTAATCCTAGTTGACTAAATACAGTATATAACGGAATTACTAAAACTATAGCTGGAAACATATAAATAATTAAAATTGAAGTTGATAAAAAATTTTTACCAAAGAAATTTAACCTTGCAACTGCGTAAGCTGCTGGAATTGCAAATAACAACGTAACAATAACTGTTCCGATAGAAACAGCTGAACTTATTAAAATGTATCTACCAAAATTATAAGTTTCAAAAATTACAAAATAAGATTTAAATAATTCTGGCAAACTTTTAGAGTAGTCTAGACTAAAATCGAGTGGATTGACTAATAAAGCAATTTGAGTTTTGAAGCTTGTAACTAGCATAATATAGAACGGAAATAAAATTACAAAAGCAAAAAAAACAATTCCAAACAAAGTGATAAAATCAAAGATAATTTTTTCGGATATGAAATCTTCAGTTAAAGATTTTGTATCATATTTTTTTAATTTATTTGTAAAAAATAGTATTATTAAGAAAACTCCAAATATATACCAAAAAGGAGATGTTTCATTAAAGTAAAAATATAAAAAAGAAAATAAAAATGATAGTGAAAATATTTTAATTAAGTGATTAATTCTTTTTCCAATTAATACAAATAATAAAGATAAAATAATACCATTAAAAAAGTTTCCTGTGATATTAAGATTCGTAAAGTTTAAACCTTGAAGCGTAGACATGATTTTCCAAATCGACAAAATGGATGTAAGAAAAAAAGATGAAATAACCAAAAATATTGTTGTAGATTTAAATTTCATTTGCTTTTTTCCCAATTAGTCTAAAATAAATAATCATAAATGATAAAAGCAACATCACTATAACAATTGAAACAGCAGAACCCATTCCAATATCTGAAACAGCAAAGCCTTGCTGATAAACATTTATAGGTAACGTTCTTGTTCCAGATGCTCCACCAGTTAATAAAAAAATATCTTCAAATTTATTAAAGTTCCAAATAAATCTAATCATAAACAAAATAGAAATAATCGCTGTAATTTGAGGAAGTGTAATATGTATAAATTTTTGAACTGGACTTGCTCCGTCTACTTCTGCTGCTTCATATAAACTTTGTGGAATAGCTTGTAATCTGGCTAATATAAAAAGAAAAGCTAGAGGAAAATAACGCCAAATTTCAAAAAATATAACTGTTGTTAATGCCAACCTTAATTTGAAATCAAATCCAAATATACTTATTGTAATATATTTTTGGCCTAATAAATTAATTGGTGACTCAATAATATTAAAGTTAACCAATAGAGCATTTAAAGTTCCACTATTAGGATCTAGCAATAATGTCCAAGTATAAGCTAATGCAACAACAGGGCCTACATATGGAAAAAGAAGAATGCCACGCATATAAGATCTCCCTTGGATGTTTTGATTTACCAATTGCGCCGCTAAAATCCCAAAAATTATTGCACCCACTGTACCAAAAAAAGTGAAGTAAAATGTAGTTGAAAGTAAATCAATAAAATTATTTTCGTAAAAAACTTTTTTAAAGTTTTCTAGAGTAAAATTTGTTGTTAGTAATGGATTATCTGATTTTCCACTTAAAATTGGTTTTTGAGATTTTATTATTTCTTTTTTAATTTTTTCACCATCTATATTTTTTAATATTATTTCAAAATTTTCTTTATATTTTGCTTCCCAATTTCCAAAATCACAAATGATCTTTTTAGATTTAAAATTACATCTTGAGTCTAAATTTAATATTGAAATATTTTTAGGAAATTTATCTTGGAATTTAACATTTCTTATTTCTTGAATTAATGAACTATTTCTTAATTTATAAACAATTTTTAATTCTGACCCATCATCAGAAAAAGATTTAACGATTTTTTTAGCTCTAGGTTCTGGAATTCTTATATCTTTTAACTCAATATCTTTAAAACTTATCCAAATATTTGCAAATATTGGAAATAATACAATTGCGAAAACTAACAAAACTGCTGGTAAGACTAGAGTGTAAGCAGTTCTTTTTTCTAATTTTAATAATGTATTGCTCATAATAAAAAGCGGATAATAAAGTATTATCCGCTTTTTATAAATTTATTTTTTAAAACTTAGCTAATTCAGCGTTTATTTTATTAACCGCTTCATCAACTGAGATTTGATCATCTATGTATTCTCTGGTGATTCTATTTAAGAACTGAGAATTAATGATTTTCGATGCTCGAGAAAGTTCACCCTCTTTAACTCCCCATCTGTTTGCAGTATCTAAACCAGCAACAATGTTATCAATAACATCTGCAGAATACAGGTCAGTTAATGGTGCCTTTCTATCAACACCTACAGGTAATTTACTCCATGCTTTCGTGTAAGCACTTGGGTCACTCTTGTTTCCTCTTCTTACAGGAAATTTTCCTTCAGGAGCTATTCCTAATGTCGCTGTATATCCCTCGCTCATTGAATACTCTATGAATTTTTTAGCTTCGTCAGTATCTGCATCTGCTGTTATTCCAAAGTATCTTACATCAGCCCAAGCAGCTCCTTTTTTATTATTTGGTCCACTAAAATTAGTAATAAAACCAGTTTTAGAGGCTAGCTCTGGTGAAGTAGGATCATTATTTATTGTTGGAGGAGCAGAGTCTCTTAATCCTGCTAACTCATCCATTATAAATGGAGACCAAATAACCATTGGTGTTTTTCCAGCGAAATATAAAGCTCTAGATTGTTTCCAGAACAATTCTCCAGGAGGACTTGCTTTAGCAATTACTTTGTAAAATTCTAGAGAATTTTTTAATGCTTTACCCTGCTTTTTAGTTCCACCTTTTTTAACAAAGTTAACTCCATTTGCTAAAAGTACATGCTCTAATACTTGACTCATAAAGTTTTCATCTGTTTTGGTAGCTGCAACAAATCCAAACATGTCATTACTTGATAATGTATTTACAGCTTTGACAATATTTGCATATGATGTTGGTGGTTCTAATCCAGCCTTTGCAAATAAATCTTTTCTATAAACAACCATTTGTGTCCAACCATCAACTGGAACAGCTGCAATTTTTCCACCTTTCTTAGCCATATTTAATGCGCCTGGTGCAAATGTTTTTTTTCCCAAAGACTTAACAACATCATTATTTGCATCTACATCTAATATGCCTGCTTCAGCCCATGGCAAAACATATTGTAGAGTGTGATAAATAACATCTGGCAGATCTCCCGCTGCAGCAGCTGCAGTAGCTCTTGTTCCAAGATCTTTTTCCTCAATTGGTATGACTTCAACTTTGATGCCTGTTTTTGCTTCAAAGGCTTTGGCCATTTCCCCTTGCTTTGCCATTCTCTCTGGTTGGACTTCTGTTGTCCAAAATTTAATATCTGCAAAACTAGTATTAAAAATTAAAAATACTATTACAAATATACTAATTAAGATTTTTTTAATCATATAACCCCCTTTTTTTATTGCCTTAAATCTAGCAGTGTAATAAATTTTTAACAACAATTAATGTTATACTGTTACACAAGAATTGGTTAAAATCCTTAGAATTTTTATAAATGTCAAAAATTGTTATTAAAAATCTCGAAAAATCATACGGTGATAATAAGGTTATAAGTAATTTTAATATTAATATAAATGATGGAGAATTTATTGTTTTAGTAGGTCCCTCAGGTTGTGGAAAATCTACTTTATTAAGAATGATATCAGGACTAGAGAATATCGATCAAGGAGAAATTTTTTTAGATCAAAAATTAATAAATAATCTACTTCCTTCTAAACGTGAAATAGCAATGGTTTTTCAATCCTATGCTTTATACCCACATATGAATGTTTTTGAAAACATGTCCTTTGGCTTAAAAATGGAAAAAATTTCAAAAAGTGAAATTAATCAAAAAGTTAATAATGCTGCAGCAATACTTCAAATTGAAGATTTACTTGAAAGAAAGCCTAAACACCTTTCAGGTGGACAAAAACAAAGAGTTGCTATTGGTAGAGCAATCACGAGGAGTCCTAAAGTTTTCTTATTTGACGAACCATTATCGAATCTTGATGCCGCTTTAAGATCTGAAATGAGGGTTGAAATATCTAAGCTGCATGAAAAAATGAATTCAAATATAATTTATGTAACACATGATCAAGTCGAAGCAATGACCTTGGCTGATAGAATTGTAGTTCTTAACAAGGGAAATATCGAACAATATGGAACACCTAATGAGATTTACTCAAATCCAAATAATATTTTTGTTGCAGAATTCATTGGATCACCAAAAATGAATATAATTAAGATTAATAAAGAACACATTGTGAATTCAAACACTTTGCACTTGTTCAATAATAAAATAACTTTTGATAATATAGAATTTAAAGATGAGATTTATCTAGGTATTAGACCTGAAGATATAAGCTTAGAAAGCAATCTTGAAATCGAATTAGAGGTAAAAATTGATCTCGTAGAAAACTTAGGGTTTGAAAAAATTATTTATTCTAAGGTTTCAAATAATCAAATTATTATTAAATCATCAAAAAATATTAGTAGCAATTCACTGAAAGTATCTTTTTCAAAAAATAAGGTATTATTTTTTAACAAACATAAAAATAGGATTAGATAATTTCTTTTGGATAAGTTCTAATATTTAATTTTAAGCTTTAACAACCCTGTGTTTTTGTTTTCCTAATTTATCTATTCCTAGGATAAGTTCCTCTCCACCTTTTAAAAATTTAGGTGGTTTCATATTTTCTCCCACGCCATTAGGTGTTCCAGTGCAGCATATGTCTCCTGGATATAAAGTCATACAGTGACTCATATAAGAAACGAGTTGTTCTAAATTAAAAATCATATCTTTGGTGTTTCCAGTTTGCATTCTTTCACCATTTACATCCAAAAACATGTTAAGATTATTGTAATCTTTAACTTCATCTTTTGTAAGAATGTATGGTCCTATTGGTCCAAAAGTATCAAATCCTTTTCCTTTGTCCCAAGTAAGACCTTTGTTTTTTTGAAATTCTCTTTCACTTACATCTGTGACTAAGAAAAACCCTAAAATATAATCTAGGGCATTTTTTACATCAACATATTTTGCTTTTTTTCCCATTACGAAACCAATTTCAACTTCCCAATCAGTATGGTTTGAATTTTTTGGGACTTCAATGTCATCGTTAGGTCCAACTATGCAATTCGTAAATTTTGAAAAGATAATTGGTTCTTTGGGAATGGGTAAATTTTGTTCTGTTGCATGATCTTTAAAATTTAGGCCAATTCCTAAAAACTTTGAAGGATTTTTAACACAAGCTCCTATTCTAGAGTTTGCATTAAGAGCTGGTAAATCTTTAATATTTAATTTTTTTATCTTTTCAATAGTTTCAAAATTTAAATTGTCTGGATTTAGATCAGTTATAACACTTGATAGATCTTTATAAGAACCATCTTTATCTATTATTGCTGGTTTTTCTTTACCTAACTCACCTATTCTACAAAGTTTCATAGTTTTATTTAATTATGTTTCTTAAACTTGTTTCTAAAATTTTTCCCTTTAATGTCTTTATATTTACCTTTATATTTTTATCAACTCTCATATCTACCCCATTTTTCCATATTCCAGCAGCTAAATGCATAATACCTATCTCATTATTAGGGATATTTGGCTCTTTAAATGTTTTATTTCTTTCGTCATAAACCGGGAGAAGATGGCTTGTAATCCAATTGTGACTAATGGGTAAAAATTCTGTTGGGATATTATCTAAATAGACCGACATGTTGATCGCTAATCCCTCTGATCCAAACACTCTTCCTTTATTTAAAACTTTTTTTAAGTTATTTTGCCAAGTTTGCCAACTAGGTGAATTTTTCATTAGAGAAAAAACTCCAATATTTAAATGCGGTGCGAATGCTATTTTTCTTGCGTTATTTTCTGAAACGCCTGACATTTTAGCGTGCTTATAATTTTGAGTTTTGATAGCTGCAAATTTCCCAAGTATCCAATTTACTTTTGCTAAGCTTCTATAGCCAGGCCCTATTGATTGTGTGATACCTAATTTATTATTTTCGCAAGCTTTAAAATAATTTTCAACACAACTCCAAGAATTTATCCAAGCATCGCAATCTATCCATAAATATTTATCATAGTTAGGAAAATATTTGGGCAAAAAAGCTCTGGACACTTGGCTTTTCAACCATTCTTTATTTTTCTTATGAAAAGGTATTTCTATATCCCACTCTGCTTTTTTAATCTCATCAACCGAGGTGCTTATTTTATCAACTTGATTAGGGGTTAGGCCTGCATCTAAAACACAAATATTAATTTTTTCACTTTCTTCAAATTTTCTGATTGAATGAATGAGCTCTTCAAGTAGTGGAAAATAATTTGAGTCTGAAAGTGTGACTATTGTTTTTTTTGTCATTTATTCGATCCAATTTGAGTATTTTTTTTTATTAATCTTAATATAATTTGGAAGTTCACTTCCATCTGTTGGTTTTAAATTTTGTGTTCCATCAAATTTTTCATTTTTCATATCAGCTCTCAAATTATAAATAGACTTTTTATTTTTAATTATTTCCTTAATTTTTTCTTCGCCCAATGGGTTAATATCATATTCTCTGTGATGAAGATAAGTTCTCATTTTTTTTTCAATTTCTGCTGGTGATTTCATATTAGAAAAATGCCATCCACCGTTTTCTATAACTTTAATATTTGAATATTTTTTATTAGAAAAAAATACATCCAGTCTCCAAAAAGGATATTTTTTATCTTTGACATTTCTTAGCCATTGAGGTGATTTAAGTTCCTTATATTTACATGCCTTGGTTCCTAACCATGGCATATCCTCTAACTTAAGATTAAATTTGTAGTAATAAAAATTTTGTTTGAATAAAATTATCTCATTATTTATATTTTCTAATTCAAGATTAGATAAATTTGGTATTTCATCAACATCTGAAATTAATATTAAATCATCTGGACTTGCTTCTTTTAAACCATTTGTAATTCCATTTCTTTGATAGTTTTCTCTTTTCAGTGCATTCATAATGTACTTGGAATTTTTTTTATCATCCGTATCACTATCGTTGATGATTTCTAAATTACTAGGTTCATTTTCTAAGATTACATAATTAATCTTATTTTTGAATTTAGAATATTTATTGATATCAAATAAAAGATTTCTTTTTTCTCCACTATGAGTAAATTTACTTTCAACTACTATAAATTTAGTCACATGCTCATCTAAAATATTAAAGCGAAGATCAGCCACTAAATCTTCGTCGTAGAACATAAAACAGTCGTAAATTCTCATACTTTTTTAATTTTTTTCTTTTTTACAATATTTTTTAAAATGTCCTTTTTACATAAAGAAATTTTATGTTTTTTTTGAGACCTCAAAACTATAGATACACCTATTCTTCCAAGTCTGAAAAATGGATAGCTTCCTATATCTATATCTTTTTTGAATTTTTTTTGTATTTTTGATAATTCTCTAGATATGTTGCTTTCTACTGTAATAAGGTTAATCGAGTCACTAAAAACTTTTGAACCTTTATTTAAATATTTACTGCAATTATGTATCATTGATTTTAATATTATAGGTACGCCAGGAAGGCAAAAAACATTTTTTATTTTAAAACCAGGTGCAGCACTCGAAGGATTATAAATAAGATCAGATCCTTTTGGCATTTTGCTCATTTTTTTTCTTCCATCATTGAAGTTTATTTTACCGTAATATTTTTCTAAAATTTTAAAAGCTTCTGGATGGTAATCATATTTAACTTTAAATACTTTAGAGATAGACTTTGCGGTAATATCGTCATGGGTTGGACCTATTCCACCAGTAGTAAAAACATAATTAAACTTTTTTCTAAGGTCATTCGTTGTTTTAATAATTTTTTTTTCATTATCAGGAATTACTCTTACTTCATTTACAGATATTCCATTTTTTTCATTTAACCATTTTGAGATAAATGAAACATTTAAATCTTGAGTTCTTCCAGATAAAATTTCGTTGCCTATAACTAAAATAGCTGCATTTACTTTTTTGAATTTTTTCTTCATATTAAAATTATATATGATTTTTGAAAATGAATTAATAGCAGGTGTATTAATTAAAAGATATAAAAGATTTTTCGTTGATATAAAAGTTCAAAATAAAGTTATTACAGCACACTGTCCAAATACAGGCTCTATGATGGGATTATTAAAAAAAGGAAACAAAGTATGGTTTACTAAATCGAATGATATTAAAAGAAAATTGAGATGGACTCTTCAGATTATAGAGGTAAATGGAGAAAAAGTTGGGATAAATACTCACTTGACTAATAAAATTTTTTACGAAGCTTTATCTAAAGGAAAAATCATAAATATAAAAAAAAACGATACTTTATTTAAAGAGAAAAATTTTAATAAAAATACAAGATTCGATTTTTTTATTAAAAGTAAGGATAAAGGAAGTTTTATTGAGGTAAAAAATGTTACTTTATCTAGATTCAAAAATATTGCTGAGTTTCCTGATGCTGTTACAGAAAGAGGTTTGAAGCATATAAAAGAGTTAATTGAAGCAAGAAATCGAGGTTTTGATATTTACCTAGCTTTTGTAATACAACGAGAAGATTGTAAAAAATTTAAGATAGCAGAAGATATTGATCCCAAATATAAAAAATTATTAACATTTGCATTAAAAAATAAATTAAAAGTTATTTGCTATGATTGTAAATTTTTATCAAAAGGAATAGTAATAAATAACAAAATTAATTTTATAAAATGATTGAAAGTTTTGAAAAAACAAAGTTGGCTGGTTCTATTGCTGCTGGAGCTTTGGATGAGGTAAACGATATAATAAAACCTGGAATAAGTACCGTTGCAATTGATGAATTATGTTATCAATATATTAATGACCACAAAGCTTTTTCTGCTCCTTTATTTTATAGGGGCTATCCAAAATCTTGTTGTACTTCAGCAAATCATGTTGTTTGCCATGGTATTCCCTCTGAAAAAATTTTAAATGAAGGTGATATAATTAATGTTGACGTAACCGCCATTAAAGATGGTTGGCATGGTGACACGAGTAGAATGTTTATTGTTGGAGAATGTTCTGTAAAGGCAAAAAAACTTATTAAAAGTACTTATATTGCTATGATGAAAGCAATTGAGATTATAAAAGCAAATGTAAAAATTGGTAACATAGGTTATACAATTCAAAAAAGTGTTGAAGCTGATGGTTTTTCAGTAGTTAGAGATTTTTGTGGACACGGAATAGGAAAAAAATTTCATGAAAGTCCCAATGTTCTTCATTATGGTGAAAAAAACTCAGGTCAAGAACTTAAAGAAGGAATGATATTTACTGTTGAACCTATGATCAACTCAGGAAAATTCGAGACAAAAACTTTAAAAGATGGATGGACTGCTGTTACAAAAGACAAGTCATTATCAGCACAATTTGAACACACTGTTGGTGTAACTAAAGAAGGATACGAAATTTTTACTTTATCAAAAAAAGGTTTAAATTTTCCTCCAAATTTATAATGATTGATAGATATTCAAGAGAATTACTAAAAAATATTTGGAGTGATTATAATAAGTACTCACTATGGCTTAAAATTGAAATAGCTTCAGCTGAGGCGATGGAAAAATATAAGATTATTCCAAGAGGCGTTTCAAAAAAAGTGAGAAAAAAAGCAAAAATAAATCCAAAAAGAATTTTAGAAATTGAAAAAAAAGTAAAACACGATGTCATAGCTTTTCTGACATCAATAACTGAAAAAGTAGGTAAAGAAGCAAGATATCTTCATAAAGGTATGACCTCATCAGATGTTCTAGATACATGTTTAAATTTACAATTAAAACAATCTGGTGAAATTTTAATCAAAGACTTAGATTTGCTATTATCTTCCATTAAGAAACAGGCTAACAAACATAAGTTTACTATTTGCATAGGAAGAAGTCATGGTATTCACGCCGAACCAATAACTTTTGGTTTGAAGATGCTCTCATTTTATCAAGAGTTTGTAAGAAACAGAAAAAGACTATTGGACTCAATAAATGAGGTGTCTACTTGTGCAATATCAGGCGCAGTCGGTACTTTTGCTAATATTGATCCTAAAATAGAAAGTTTTGTAGCAAAAAAGTTAAAGCTTAAAGTTGAGCCGATATCTACTCAAGTAATTCCTAGAGATCGTCATGCTCAGTTTTTCTCTACTTTAGGAATTATTGCAAGTTCTATTGAAAGATTTGCTGTTGAGATAAGACATCTTCAAAGAACAGAAGTTTTAGAAGTTGAAGAATTTTTTAGTAATAAACAAAAAGGATCTTCAGCTATGCCACATAAAAAAAATCCTATCTTAAGTGAAAGTTTAACTGGTCTGGCCAGATTAATAAGGTCTAATGTCTCACCAGCTTTGGAGAATATAGCCTTATGGCATGAAAGAGATATATCACACTCTTCTGTTGAAAGAAATATTGGACCCGACTCAACAATTGCTTTGGATTTTGCTCTAGTAAGATTAAACGAAATTATTAAAAATTTGAATATTTATCCCAAAAATATGAAAAAAAATTTAGATTTAACAAATGGTTTGTTTTTTTCTCAAAGAGTTCTATTAGAGCTTACATCCTCTGGTTTTACTCGAGAACAAGCTTATTCAATCGTTCAAAAAAATGCTATGAAGACTTGGAAAAATAACACTTCATTTTTAAGAAATTTATCAAAAGATCAAAAAGTTATTAAAAAAATACCTGTTAATAAATTAAAAAAATTGTTTGATTTAGGTTACCATTCCAAAAAAATTAATATAATTTTTAAGAGAGCATTAAAAAAATAATCTCATATGAATAAAGGTAAAAAACTTTACGAAGGAAAAGCAAAAATTATCTATTCAACAAATGATAAATATTTAGTCATTCAGCATTTTAAGGATGACGCCACTGCTTTTAATAATCTCAAAAAAGCAAAAGTTGAAGGTAAAGGTGTTTTGAACAATAGAATATCTGAGTATCTTTTGTCTAGCTTATCGCAATGTGGGATAAAAACTCACTTTATAAAAAGGCTTAATATGCGTGAACAATTAATTAGGCGTGCGGAAATTATACCTATTGAATTTATAGTAAGAAACGTAGCTAGTGGATCATTAACAAAAAGACTTGGTATTCCAGAGGGCACTGTTTTGGAAAAACCTCTATTAGAGTACTGTCTTAAAAACGATGAACTACAAGACCCAATAGTATCCAAAGAGCATATTTTTAATTTTGACTGGGCAACAAAAGAGGAAATAAAAAAAATAGATAGAATGACTTTGAGAATTAATGACATACTAATAGGTCTATTCAAAGGTATAGGTATAAAATTAGTAGACTTTAAAATTGAATATGGAAAGGCGTGGAACAAAGACAAAGGTGAAAATGAAATCGTCTTGGCAGATGAAATTAGTCCGGATACTTGTAGACTTTGGGACTCAAAGACTGAAAAAAAACTTGATAAAGATAGATTTAGAAAAGACTTGGGCAATATAATAGAAGGTTATCAAGAAGTAGCTCGGAGATTAAGCATTATGCCAGAAATAGGAAATGTTAAAGAAGTTAATTTCAGTAAATCAAGCTCAATAAAATTCAAAAAAAAATAAATTGAAATTAGCAGTCATCATAACTCTTAAGAAAGACGTTCTTGACCCTCAAGGAAAAGTGATTGAGCAGACATTACAGAATATGGGTATAAATTCTTTGAAAAATTTAAGACAAGGCAAATATATAGAAATTGAATTAGATGAGTTAGATGAAAAAAAAGCTCATAATACTGTGGAAAATATATGTAAAAAACTTTTAGTTAATCTAATCATAGAGGAATATAAAATAACAAAAATTTAATGAATTCAACTGTAATTGTATTTCCTGGGTCAAACTGTGATAGAGACGTGGCAACAGCTCTTACAAAACTCCAGTTTAAAAATAAAATGGTTTGGCATAAGGATAATAATTTACCCAAATCAGATCTGATTGTTATACCAGGGGGATTTTCATATGGCGATTATCTGAGATCAGGTGCTATTGCAGCAAAATCGAATATATTAAAAGAAGTAATTAGAGCAGCAAATTCTGGTTGTCTTATATTAGGTATTTGTAATGGTTTTCAAATACTTATTGAAACTGGTCTTCTTCAAGGTGCTTTGTTGAGAAATCGAAGTCTTAAATTTATTTCAAAAGATGTTTATTTAAAAGTAATAAATAATGACAACAAATTTTGTAAAAATTACAAAAAAAATAATATAATTAATCTAAATATAGCCCACAACGAAGGAAACTATTTTACTCAAAAAGATCATTTGAAAGAACTAGAGGACAATGCGCTTATACCTTTTAAGTACTGTGATAAAGAAGGTTCAATAAATGATAACAATAATCCAAATGGATCTATAAATAATATAGCTGGAATATTAAATAATAAGAAAAATATTTTAGGCATGATGCCTCACCCTGAAAGAATGATAGACAGCTTAATAAGCAACACGGATGGGATTGGATTATTTAATAGTATTTTAAATTAATGAAAATTACCAAAGATATAATTGAGTCACACGGTTTAAAATTAGATGAATACTCAAAAATTAAACAACTATTGGATAGAGAACCTAATTATTTAGAACTTGGTATTTTTTCAGCAATGTGGAATGAGCATTGCTCATATAAGTCATCAAAAGTTCACTTAAAAAAACTACCAATTAAAAATAAAAATGTAATTCAGGGTCCAGGAGAAAATGCTGGAGTAATAGACATTGGTGATGATGATGCAATAATATTTAAGATAGAAAGTCATAATCATCCCTCTTTTATTGAGCCTTATCAAGGAGCAGCAACAGGTGTTGGAGGAATATTAAGAGATATTTTTACAATGGGAGCTAGACCTATAGCCCTATTGAACTCTATTCATTTCGGAGACCCAAATAATAAAAAAACAAAAAATCTCTTAAATGGTGTTGTATCTGGTATTGGTGGTTATGGTAACTGTATTGGAATTCCTACAGTTGCAGGAGAAACTAAATTCCATAAGACTTATAATGAAAATATTTTAGTTAATGCCATGGCTGTAGGTTTAGCCAACAAAAAAAAGATTTTTTATTCAAAGGCTAAAGGTATCAATAAAGCTGTTGTATATGTTGGTTCTAAAACTGGTAGAGATGGAATTCATGGAGCATCTATGGCTTCAGCAGAATTTGATGAAAATTCTGAGGATAAAAAACCCACCGTGCAAGTTGGGGACCCTTTTACAGAAAAACTTTTAATGGAAGCTTGTTTAGAATTAATGAAAAAAGAATCAATTATTTCTATACAAGATATGGGTGCAGCCGGTTTGACTTCTTCGAGTGTGGAAATGGCACATAAAGGAAACTTAGGAATTGAATTAAATTTGGATAAAATTCCATGTAGAGAGGAAAATATGAGTCCATACGAAATGATGTTGTCGGAAAGTCAAGAAAGAATGCTAATTATTTTAGAGGATGGAAAAGAAAATGAAGCAAGAGAAATTTTTAAAAAATGGGATCTCGACTTTGTTGTCATAGGAAAAACTACTGATACCAAAAATTTATCATTAAAATTTCAAAAAAAAATTGTAGCTACAATACCAATTGATGCTTTGTCCTCCAAAGCACCATTATATGATAGAAAATGGTCAAAAAAGAAATTAAGTAAAAAGAAAACAAATATAAAAGAACTTAAAAAGATCAAATTTGATGAAGCTTTTTTTAAAATTCTATCATCCCCAAATCATTCAAATAAAAAGTGGGTAACAGAACAATACGACCAAATGGTCATGGGTGATACCATAGAACGATCTGGCGCAAATGCTGCTGTTATTAAAATACATAATAAAGACAAAGCAATTGCTGTAACTGTAGATTCATCTGCCAATTATTGCAAATCTCATCCTCTAAGTGGAGGTAAACAAATTGTTTCTGAGAGTTGGCGAAATTTAATATCTGTTGGTGCTAAACCTATTGCTATCACAAATTGTTTAAATTTTGGAAATCCAGAGAACCCTGAAGTTATGGGAGAGTTTGCGGAAAATATACTAGGAGTTAAAGAGGCATGTGAATTTTTAGATTATCCTGTAGTTTCTGGAAATGTTTCATTTTATAATGGAACAAATAACAATAATATTTTCCCTACACCAGTAATTGGTGGAGTTGGATTAATAAAAAATCTCAAAAAAATCCAAAACCATAGATTTAAAAAAATTGATAGCAAAATTTTAATAATTGGTAAAACATTTGGTCACCTTGATCAAAGTGTTCTTATAAATGAGATGTATAATGTGAACGATGGAATACCTCCTGAGGTTAATTTATTAAATGAGAAAAATAACGGTGAAATAGTTCTTAAATTAATTAATGAGGGTTTTGTAAATTCTGTACACGATATATCTACTGGAGGTATTATTTTAGCATTGGCCGAGATGTCTTTAAGTTCTCAAATCGGTGTAAAAATACTTAAACCAAAAAAATTATCTAATATTTTTGAATATTTTTTTGGTGAAGATCAAAGTAGGTACGTAGTTGAAGTAGATAAAAATAATTACTTTAAAATTGAAAAATTATTAAAGGACAATAATATATATTTTGAAAATATTGGAGTTACACAAAAAGATTCGTTCGAGTTGGATAAAGATTTAAAGACAAGCGTAAAAGAGCTTTATGAGATAAATAATAAGTGGTATAATAATTTTAATGGCCTTATCAGTTGAAGAAATTAAAAAGCATATACTTGACGCTATACCTGACGCATCGATTGAAATTAAAGATTTAATGGGTGACAATAATCACTATTCAGCAATTATCAAATCTAAGATATTTAAGGGTATGAATAAAATTGAACAACACAAATTAGTTTATAAATCTTTAAAAGGTAAGATGGGTAATGAGTTGCATGCCCTATCACTAACAACAGAAGAAAAATAATATGAATATAAAAGAAAATATACAAAACATAATAGATCAAAATGATATATGCTTATTTATGAAAGGCACTCCTGATTCTCCTCAGTGTGGTTTTTCAATGGCTGTATCAAATGTTTTAAAACACTTAAATGCAAAATTTAAAGGTGTAAATGTTTTAGAAGATGAAAATTTAAGACAAGGAATTAAAGATTTTAGTGATTGGCCAACTATTCCTCAGTTATACGTTAAAGGAGAATTTATTGGGGGCTGTGATATTGTTAAAGATATGTTTGAAAAAGGTGAATTAAAAAAAATTTTAGAAGAAAAAAAATTAATCTAATTATCTTGAATAGTATTCAATAACTAAATTTGGTTCCATTATTACAGGATAAGGAACTTCTGAGAATTTTGGCACTCTAACTAACTTGACAGATTTACTTTTGCCATCTAACTGAATGTACTCTGGAATTTCTCTTTCTTTACTTTGTATAGAACCATCAATTACATTAAGTTTTTTTGAATTTTCGTTCACTTCAACTTGATCTGTATCTTTTAAAAGATAACTTGAAACATTTACCCTTTTTTTATTTACTTTAATATGTCCATGGTTGATTAATTGTCTGGCTGCAAAAACGGTTGGTGCAAGCTTAGCTCTATAAACAACCGTATCAAGTCTAGTTTCTAATAAAGCAATTAAATTTTCAGATGTGTCTCCTCTTTTTGATAGTGCCTTTCTATAAATATTTCTAAACTGTCTTTCGTTTATATTTCCGTAATATGCTTTAAGTTTTTGTTTTGCTTGAAGTTGAATACCATAATCTGTTGGTTTACCTTTTTTATTTTGACCATGCTGACCTGGTGGATAAGCTCGAACATTAAATGGGCTCTTAGGTCTTCCCCAAAGATTCGCTTTCAATCTTCTATCAACTTTATGTTTTGATTTTAATCTTTTTGTCATTATTTGATCACGGGTTTACAAGGTTTAGGGGGTAAATGTCAATTGAGCTTTTTTTTATTTTTACTCAAAGAGCCAATTAAACTACCTAAAATCCTTAGTTCTTTGTCGTCTGGCTCCATCCTATAAAATAAATTGTTTATATTTTTTATCATTGAGCTTCTTTTTTCAGGAGGTTTAAAAAAGTTTTTCTGTTCAAGTTTAGTAACAAGTAACTTAATTATTTGAGATAACTTACCCTTTTGACCTATATTTTTATTAAAAAGTAGCTGTTTAGTGAGTTTGAAATTATTTAATTTAAATATTTCATAGCAAACCAGTGATACTGAATGGGAAAGGTTCATTGATTTAAATTTTGGTGATGATGGTATTTGAACTACATAGTTTGCATAAGATAAATCTAGATTTGATAAACCTGATGCCTCTGGACCAAACATTAAACCAATTTTTTTTTTATTAATATCTCTTTTCCTAGCACTGAATGAAAAGATTATATCAAAATTTTGAATAGCTGAGTTAGTGCTATCGAATACCCTTGTTTTATTTAAAATATCAAAAGCGCCAACAGAAGTTGCCTTGGCTTTAATATTAGGCCAACCATGTTTTGGATTAGTAATGATTAAATTTTTAAATCCAAAATTTTTTAATGATCGTGCAGACGCTCCAATGTTCTCACCAAGTTGTGGTTTAATTAAAATAAAACCATATTTATTTTTCATGAATATTTGCTGGCGCTTTTTCTTTAAACAATTTGTATTCTAAACTATCTATTAATGCTTTAAATGAAGCTTCAATAATATTTTCAGAAACACCAATTGTAAACCAGCTTTTCCCAGTTTTATCAGTGCTTTCAATAGAAACTCTTGTGGTTGCTCCTGTACCAGTATTTAAAATTCTAACTTTGTAGTCTAGAAGCTTAAGATCAGAAAAATATTTGTAGTATTTTTCAACCTTTTTAAAATTTGATCTAATTGCATTATCCAGTGCATTTACGGGTCCATTTCCTTCACCTTGACAATGGATTTCCTTACCATCAATTATAAAAGTAACCTCTGCAGTTGTTTTTAATTCATTATCTTTTTTTACATTCACATTATAGTTTTTAACTTTCAAATATTCTGGAAGTTTCCCTAATAATTTATTGGCCAAAAGTTCAAAAGATGCATCAGCACCATCGTACGAATAACCAGTAAACTCTCTTTCTTTAACTTCATTTAAAATTTTTTGAACATTGGTGTCTTTTGAATCAATTTTTATTCCATAGTTTTCAAGTCTAGATATTATATTTGATCTTCCAGCTTGATTTGAAACAATAATATTTCTATGATTACCAACTTCTTTTGGATCTATATGTTCGTAGGTTTTTGGGTCTTTTTTTACTGCAGAAACATGTAATCCTCCTTTATGAGAAAACGCGGATCCGCCAACATAAGCCATGCTTTTGTTAGGTTTTTTGTTAAGAACTTCATCTAAAAACCTAGAGCATTCAGTTAATGATGAAAGTTTTTTTTTGTTTATATTTAAATCAAATTTATCACTAAAAGTTTTTTTTAAAAAAAGTGTTGGGATAATAGACATTAAGTTTGCATTACCGCATCTTTCTCCTAAACCATTAATAGTTCCTTGTATTTGTCTAGCTCCAGCTAATACAGCCGTTAAAGAGTTGCTTACAGCATTTTCAGTATCGTTATGAGCGTGAATACCTAAATTTTTTCCTGGAATTACTTTGATAACACTGTTTATTATTTCTCCAACCTCATTAGGTAAGGTTCCACCATTAGTATCACATAAAACTACCCATCTAGCTCCCTCATCATAAGCTTGTTTTAAACAATCAAGTGCGTAATTAGGATTATTTTTATATCCGTCAAAGAAATGTTCAGCATCAAAAAGAAATTCTTTATTATTTTTTACAAAATGTTTAGCTGTCTCTTTTATGTTTTTTAAATTATCTTCATTTTTTATACCTAAAGCAGTTTTGACATGAAAATCCCATGTTTTTCCAACAACGCAAACTGTTTGACAATCAGCGTTTATTAAAGGAGATAAATTTGGATCATTATCTGCACTAACTCCATTCTTCTTCGTCATCCCAAAAGCTGTAAATTTTGAGTTTCCAAGATTAGGGGATTTATCAAAAAATTCATTATCTATAGGATTTGCACCTGGCCAACCACCTTCTATGTAATCAACTCCTATATTGGATAGAATTTTTGCAATCTTATTCTTGTCTTCAACTGAAAAATCAACCCCCTCAGTCTGTGCTCCGTCTCTTAAAGTCGTATCAAAAATATATATTTTTTCTTTGCTCATTTATAGTTCCAAGTCGTTTTACCTTTTTCATCTTTTATATCAATACCTTCTTTATTTAAATCATCTCTTATTTGATCAGCGAGTTCATAATTGCCTTTTTTTTTGGCTTCCTCACGATCTTTAATTCTGCTTAATATATTGTCTTCAGAGATTTTAGCTTTACTTTTTTTGTACTCAGCTCTTTTTTCTGCACTTTCATTAAATAAGCCAATTAAACGACATGCCTTGTTAAATTCTTTTTTTTTATCTTTGTCTCCATTTTGTGATTGTTGAAACAACTTATGCAACTTAGAAATATAAAGTGGAGTATTCATGTCATCTAATAAATCATTAAAACACTCAGGTGTTTTTTCACTTACTTCAGAGGAGTACATTGAATACCATTTATCTAAAGTTTTTGATTGTTCTGTGAGTAATTCGTTATTCCAATCCAATGGTTGTTTATATTGAGCGCTTAATAAAGATAAACGAACCACCTGCCCTGAATATTTTTTGGTTGCATCTTTTATTGTTGTTATATTGCCAAGTGATTTTGACATTTTTTCTTTATTCATAGTTACAAAACCGTTGTGTACCCAATAGTTAGCAAATTTGTCTGTTCCATTATAAACACACGATTGAGCAATCTCATTTTCATGATGCGGAAAAATTAAATCTAATCCTCCGCCATGTATATCAAAATTTTTACCTAAATATTTTTCACTCATTACTGAACACTCTAAATGCCATCCTGGTCTACCTCTTCCCCATGGCGAGTCCCAACCAGGATCATTATTATCTGAAGGTTTCCAAAGAACAAAGTCTAAAGGATCATTTTTTAATTTAGATACTTCAACTCTAGCACCAGCTTTAAGATCATCTGGATTTTTATTTGAAAGCTCACCATATTTTTTAAAAGAACTTACTTTAAAAAAAACATGTCCCTTTTTTTCATAAGCGGCATTTTTTTTAATTAGTTTTTTTGTCATGTTTATCATATCTTCAACATGATCAGTTGCTCTTGGTTCTTTAGTTGGATTTAAACAAAATAAAATTTTACAATCGCTGTGAAATTTTTCTGTTACAGATTTTGTTAAATCTGAAATTTCTATTTTTTTAATTTTTGAAGCTTCAATAATCTTATCATCTATGTCTGTTATATTTCTTACATATGTAATTTTTTTTTTTCCATAAAGTTCAATGAGTATTCTGAAAAGAAGGTCAAACACCACTATAGCACGAGCGTTACCAACATGAGGATTGTCATAAACAGTTGGCCCACAAGCATATAAGGAAACTTTATCTTTATTTATTGGATTGAAAATTTCTTTTTTATTTGTAAGTGAGTTAGTTAATTGTAAATTATTCATTAAATTTGCAAACTGGTATAGGATTCATTTTGTGTAAGTTTTTTTCTCTTATCTTTAAATATTTCTGATAGTTAGGATCATCTTTATTTTCCATAGCTTTTTCAAGATCTTCATAACTCATTCCTAATTGTTGGACATCGTTTCTTCCATCATCCCACAATCCATCTGTTGGTTGAGAGTCTATAATTTCATTTGAAACTCCAAGATATTTACCTAGCTCCCAAACTTGAGTTTTTGTACAATCAGCTATTGGAGATATATCTACACCCCCATCACCATATTTAGTATAAAAGCCAACGCCAAAGTCCTCAACTTTATTCCCTGTTCCAACTACAATACCAGAATTAGCTGCTGCTACCTGATAAAGGGTTGCCATTCTTAATCTAGCTCTTGAATTTGCAAATCCGTGCTCATTATCAAAGTTATTTAAAACTTTAGAAAAGGATCCAAATATTTTGTCCATCTCGATTAAGTGATGTTCAACATTTTTCGCTTATGCATCTATACTATTTATTTCATTAACCCCCATAGCTATTGCATTTTTAAAGCCTTATCAGAAGTCAAGAATTTTAACTTTTTTAAATCCAGACAGAGATCCTCTTGGTGCAGGATATCAAATAATACAATCAAAAATTGCAATTGGATCAGGCGGTCTTTTTGGAAAAGGATTCTTAAACGGATCCCAGAGTTATTTAGATTATCTCCCTGAAAAACATACAGATTTTATATTTACCTTATTTTCTGAGGAATTCGGTTTTGTTGGCTCTTTATTCATTTTAATCCTTTATAGCGTGATCATTTTTAGATTAATTAAAATTGGAGATATGACCAGAAGTAGCTTTGGAAAGCTTTATTGTTACAGTTTTGCTACTGCTTTCTTTATATATGTCACTGTAAATATGGGCATGGTGTTAGGACTTTTACCAATAGTAGGTGCTCCATTACCAATTTTGTCCTATGGAGGTTCCTCGATGATGGCAATAATGTTAGGTCTTGGTATAGCCATGTCTTGTAGAGTCTACAAAGACACCCCAGTAAATTAAATTAAAATTAGTATAATTGGACCAAAATGAACCTAATTTAAAAAAATTAGTACTTGCTTTACTAATGTTTAGATGATCTAATTTAATTATAAAATTATGTTTGGTGATAAAAAATCGATAAAAGACTCAGAAAGATCTTTAATTAGTGAAACAGTTAGTATTGACGGAACTTTAAACAGCTCAGGAGCAATTGATGTTGCTGGTTTAGTTAAAGGTCCGGTTTACTCAAAAGAAATAGTTATTAAAGAAACAGGTTCAATATCAGGTGGTGTTGAGGCAGAAACTGTCGAAATTCATGGCCACCTTGATGGAAAAGTTTCAGCAGATAATGTAGTTATTGGTTCAACAGGAGTTGTAAAAGGAGATATCGAATTTTCTCAAAATTTAAGAACAGAAAGCGGCGCTGATATCGAAGGTTATATCAAAAAAACGGCATCAAAAAGTAAAATCACTGGGGACTTCTTATTTTCAAAATCAAAAGAAGAGAAGAAACCAAAAAAGAACGGCAAACCTGACGCGAATGTAAATAAAGAGAGCGAAGCTCTGATTTAATCTATCGCACTATAAATATTATAAATTTTAAACTATATTAATTTCATGAGTAATTATAAATGTCACTCAGTTGGAATTATAGGTGCGGGTATACAAGGAGTTTGTATAGGACTGCAATTAATTAAAAAAGGAATTCCAGTAACCATCTTCGATAAAAATGATCCTGGTAGTATGAGCTCTTATGGTAATGCTGGTCATTTTTCTCCTTACGCAGTAGTTCAGTTAAACAGACCTGATGTAATTTACGACATTCCTAAAATGTTATTAAGTTCCTATGGACCCTTAGCTTTAAAATGGAATTATATTCCTAAAATGATCCCTTGGATATTAAAATACTTAAAATCTTCAACAAAAAAATCGATGATGCATACGACGAAGTATATGCATCAAATTTTAGATCTATCTCTAAGCGCATATGATGAAATTTTAAGTGAAATAGATACAACAAATTTAGTTGAGAGAAAAGGAATCATATATATTTGGACAAATAAAAATTTAAAAAGTAGAAAGATGGAAATAAAAATTAGGCAAGATCTTGGAATAAAACAAAAACTTCTAAGTAAAGAAGAAATTTTAGAACTAGAACCAAATCTCAGCCCTGTTTTTGATGCTGGAGTTTTTTATGATTACGCATACCACGCTAGAGATCCGAAAGAGATAACGAAAAAACTTTTTGAACTATTTTTAAAATCAGGGGGCAAGTTTAAAAAAGAAGAAGTTATGACTGTAGAGCAAACTAAATATAATCAGACACAAGTAAAAACAAATTCAGAAATATTCAACTTTGAAAAAATTGTTTTGGCTTGCGGTGCTTTTTCAAAAAAACTAACTGATCAACTAGGTGAAAAAATACCTTTAGACACAGAAAGAGGATACCACGTTCATTATAAAAATATGGATCATCTTCTTAAAAGACCGGTCATTTTTCTCGACAGAGGTTTCGGCATGACCCCAATGAACCAGGGTTTAAGAGCAGTAGGTACAGTTGAACTTGGTGGATTTGATAATCCAATATCAAAAAAAAGAATTGATTATATAGATAAATGTGCAAAAGAATTATTACCTCAACTTGGGAACTTTCAAGATGAGTGGTTAGGATTTAGACCAACGCTTCCAGATTTCTTGCCTGTTATTGGACCCTCATTAAAAAATAGAAATATTATTTATGCTTTTGGTCATCATCATTTAGGCTGGACTTTGGGAGCAATTACTGGAAAGATTGTGTCTGGAATAGTTAATGAGGAGAAGACTAATTTAGATTTAACTCCTTATAGTTCCGCTAGATTTAACTAAGGATTAAATTGTCAAAAAATTACTTAGCATATTCACTACTTGTGTTTGCGACATTATGTTGGTCAGGCAATTTTATAGTAGGTAAATTTGCTTATCTATTTGAAGTACCTCCATTAACTTTAAACTTTTTAAGATGGGTTTCAGTTTGGATAATTTTAATTCCATTTACTTATAAAGAAATTTTAGACAATTTTAATTACATTAAAAAAAATTGGATGGTAATAAGTTTTATGGGAGTTATTACTATAAGCACGTTTAACTCTGTCGTATATTTTGCGCTGAATTATACCCAAGTAATAAACGCAGTATTAGTTCTTGCTGCAATTCCAGCTATAACAATAATTATTTCATCCTTAATGAAAGTAGATAAAACAAATATTTTTCAAGTAATAGGATTACTATTATCAATTATAGGAATTAGCGCAATTATTTCAAATGCTGACCTTAATAAGATCCTATCTTTAAGCTTTAATAAAGGGGATATATGGATGTTGGTTTGTGTTCTCTCTTGGTCAATTTATTCAACATTACTTAAGAAACATAGTTTTAAATTTTCTCAATTCACTTTGATACAATTAATGGTCACGGTTGGAATAATATTTTTAATTCCACAATTTTTTTACGAAAGATCAATCGGTCTAGAAGTAAATTTTAATAAAGCGTTTTTCGTTATTCTATTTTATGTTGTTATTTTCCCCGCGTTAGCAGCTTATTACTGCTGGCAGAAAGGTGTAGAGATAGTCGGACCAAATCGAGCAACAATGTTTGTTCAATTAATGCCATTACTGAGCGCTATATTAGCAATTATAATATTTAGAGAAAAACTTGAATTATACCACTTTATAGGTGCCGCATTTATTTTGTCAGGTATTTATTTATCAAACAGGAAATTAAATGCTTAAAGTTGCGGTTTTAGATGATTATCAAAATATTTTCAGTCAGATTATTAATTTAGATGAGTATAAATCAAAATATGAGTTTACAATTTTCAATGAGCCTTTTCAAAATGAATTAGAAACTATTGAGGCTTTAAAAGGCTTTGAAGCTATATTTATTATGAGAGAAAGGACGAAAATTACCAAAACTTTAATTTCAAATTTACCAAAGTTAAAATTTATTATGACCTCTGGAACTAGAAATAAAGCTATTGATTTAGATGCAACAAAAGAAAATAAAATATTGGTATGCGGAACTGATATAAATTCTAATCCAGCTGCAGAAGTCACCTGGGCTTTAATACTTGGATTAATAAGAAATTTAAAACAAGAAATTGACAATATGTTCCAAGGATATTGGCAAACGACTATTGGTTATGAGCTTAGGGGAAAAAGATTGGGTATAATAGGTTTAGGTAAAATTGGATGCCAAGTTGCTAAAGTTGGTCAAGCTTTTGGTATGGAAGTTTCTGCTTGGAGTGAAAACCTTAACTTATCTGAAGCTAATAAATTAAAAGTTTTACCAATGAGCAAAGATGACTTAATTAAAACTTCAGATATTTTGTCAATCCATGTTGTTTTAGGAGACAGATATAAAAACTTAATTGCTAAAAAAGAATTACAACAAATGAAAAAAACTTCTTTTTTAATTAATACCTCGAGAGGGGAAATTATAAATGAAAAAGATCTAATTGAGGCCTTAGAAAATGATGAGATTGCTGGTGTTGGTTTAGATGTTTATAATCAAGAACCCTTACCTCAAGACCATAAGCTTAGGTTCTTACCTAATGCTTTTTTATTGCCGCACTTGGGATATGTTACTGTGGAAAATTATTCTAAGTTTTATTTTCAGATGATAGAAAACCTCAATTCATGTATTAATAATAAGCCGATTCGAGAAATTAAGTAAAAATACTTTACAATTTCTGGTTGTTTTTGATAAGCTCAATGTGAGCAAATAAATGTTTTTATGTAATGTAAATAACATATAAGCATTTGAAATAAAGAGAGAGGGAAAATTGAAAAAAGTTTTAGTTAGCATAACGCTTACTATGTTTCTCACTGGCTGTGCAGAAACTATGGCTTTATTAGGTCCAGCATCTACATCATTAGGTGGAGGTAATATTGCGCGATCCTCTTTCACATCTGCGGTGGATTACGGAATTAAAAAGTCGACTGGCAAATCAAGTATTGAACATGCCATCGGTTTTGCAGAAAAACACAACCCAGAGAGAGAAAAAGTGAAATGTGTCAACTTTCTCGAAGTTACCGAAACTGAAGTCTGCTCAATTCTAAAAAAAAGAGTTTCGGAATTAAAAAGTCAAATAAATAAAAGATCGAAAATCAAAATCTTAGATTAATTCACTGGCTGACATTAAATTTTTTTGGTACCTTAAATCGTGAAAAAAAAATATTCAATTGCTAGTATATTAAAGAATTCATTATCAAATAATGAAAATTGGGGGAAAATGTGGAGAAATCCAAGCCCAAAAAAACATTATGATGTAATTATAGTAGGTGGCGGAGGACATGGATTAGGAACTGCTTACTATCTAGCCAAACATCATGGAATAAAAAATATTGCTGTAATAGAGAAAGGCTGGTTAGGAAGCGGTAACACCGGAAGAAATACTACAATAATAAGATCTAATTATTTGTGGGACGAAAGTGCATATCTTTATGATCATGCAGTAAAACTTTGGGAAAATTTATCAGAAGATTTAAATTATAATATGATGTTTAGTCAAAGAGGAGTTTTAAATTTAGCACACAATGAACATGATATTAAAGAAATCAAAAGGAGAGTTTCTGCTAATAGATTAAATGGATTAGACACAATGTGGCTCGATAAAAACGAAGTTAAAGATTTAGTGCCAATAATGAATACAGATAACCTTAGATATCCTGTTTTAGGAGCTGCTTACCAACCTAGAGGAGGAGTAGCAAGACATGACGCTGTTGCTTGGGGATATGCAATGAGAGCTGATGAATTAGGTGTAGATATAATTCAAAATTGCGAAGTCAAAGGAATTAAAACGGATAATTATAAAGTTGAGGGTGTAGAAACAACAAAAGGTTTTATTAAATCTAGTAAGATTGGCGTTGTAGCTTCTGGTCACACAAGTGTTCTTGCAGCAACTGCTGGTGTAAGACTTCCTTTACAAAGCAGACCTTTGCAAGCTTTAGTGTCTGAACCTATTAAACCAGTCATCAACACAGTTGTTATGTCAAATGCTGTTCACGCTTACGTCAGTCAATCAGATAAAGGTGAATTAGTAATTGGAGCCGGTACAGATGGGTACAATTCTTTTACGCAAAGAGGTGGGTACGATGTTATTGAAGAAACTGTTAGGGCTATAGTTGAACTTTATCCAATATTTGGAAAAATGAAAATGTTAAGACAATGGGGAGGGATAGTTGATATTTGTCCCGACGCAAGTCCAATTATAAGTAAGTGTGAAGTTGAAGGTTTATATTTTAATTGTGGTTGGGGAACAGGTGGTTTTAAAGCTACACCAGGTAGTGCAAATGTATTCGCGCATACTATTGCTAAAGATGAACCTCACAAAATAAATGCTCCTTTTGCTCTAAGCAGATTTTCTGATGGTAGATTAATAGATGAGCATGGTGCAGCAGCAGTTGCACATTAGTCATGATTTTAATTAAATGTCCATATTGCGGTTATAGAGATCAGTCAGAGTTCACAAGTGGTGGCGAGGCACATGTTATTCGACCAAAAAATCCACAAAGTTTATCTGATAAAGATTGGGGTGAATATGTTTTTTATAGAAATAATCCTAAAGGTATTTTCTATGAAAGATGGGTTCATTCACACGGATGTAAAAAATGGTTTAATGTAGTTCGAAATACTGCAACGGATCAAATATTAAAAGTATACAAAGTTAACGAAAAAAGACCTGATCTAAGCGAGTTTGAAAATACTTTAAAATCTCCATCTGGTGAGCCTTTAGTGGGGTCAGGAAATTTTGCGGTAAAAAAATAAAATGACAGCCATTAATAATGATTGCCAATATATCTCTAAGAATAAGATATCATTTACTTTTGATGGCAAAATTTATTCAGCTTATGATGGAGATACTGTAGCCTCAGCATTATTAAGAAATAATGTTAGATTGGTAGGGAGAAGCTTTAAATATCACAGACCTAGAGGAATATATACTTGTGGAATTGAAGAGCCTAATGCATTGGTACAGATAATAAGTGAGCACAATGAGCCTAACACTCGAGCAACGATTAAACGGGTTTATGATGGAATGGAGATAATAAGCCAAAATCGATGGCCATCCTTGAGACATGATTTTGGAGCAATTAATAATATTCTTTCACCGATATTCTCAGCTGGTTTTTATTATAAAACTTTCATGGGACCGAAAGGTTTTTGGAAAAATCTTTATGAACCTTTAATTAGACGTTCAGCTGGATTAGGTAAACCACCAAAAAATTTCAGATCTAAAAGCACCCATCAATATCACAATACTGACGTGGTTATCATAGGAGCAGGGTTGAGTGGGTTAGCTGCAGCTAAAAAATTTATAAATACGAAATATAAAGTTTTGCTTATCGAACAAGATTGCTATTTGGGAGGTATACTTAAAAATTCAAATAAAGTTAAAACTATAAACGAATTGACTCCTCAAGAGTGGATAAGTGAAACTGAGGAATTAATTTTAAATTCAAAAAATATTACTATTTTAAAAAATACTTTAGTAACAACATATAACTTTACAAATCATCTTATAGCTTTAGAAGATAAGTTTGCTGGTAAAAAAATTGAACTTAATAAATCAGAGCTTACACTTCACAAAATCAGAACTTCAAACACTATTATAACTAATGGTCATATAGAAAGATTTATTTCTTTTAGAAATAATGATTTGCCAGGAGTAATGTTAGCGTCTTCATTTGAAAAATATATTCACCGATACGGTGTTGTTCCTGAAAAAGAACCGGTTATATTTACAAACAATTCATCTTCATTAAGCCTACTTAAAAAGTTAATAAGCTTAGGGTGTAAACCAAAAGCTTACATTGACTCTAGAAAAAAAGACAATATTGAAACTGAAATAAAAAAAATTTTAAAAGATAATGATATTTCATTTTTTAGCGATGCGGAAATAGAAGGGTGTGATGGTAATAAAAAAATAGAGACCATTACTATAAGACAAGGTAAATCATTTACTAAGTTAAAGTCTTCAATGTTATGTGTTTCAGGTGGATACAATCCTGATATACATTTATTCACTCAATCTAAAGGTTTAGTCAAATGGGATAAAAATATTCTTTCATTTAAACCTGATACACCTTTTCAAAAAACTATTACTTTGGGATCAACAAGTGGAAATTACAATTTTAAAAAGTTATGTGATGAAATTAATGAAAAACTTTCAATTTTAAAAACAAAAAAAGTGTCATTAGATATTAACTTAAACGTGCCGAATAAATTTTCTATTAATGAATTATGGGAAACGAAAAAGAAGAATAATTCTAATTGGTCAAAATCTTTTATAGACCTTCACAACGATGTTACAATCAAAGATTTGAAACAGGCTATAACAGAGGGATTTGATCGTATTGAGCATTTAAAAAGATATACAACAAATAGTATGGGAACTGACCAAGGTAAAATTAGTAGCATTAATTCTCTAGCGATAGTCTCAAAGATGTTAAAAAAAGAAATCTCAGAGGTTGGCACTACTACTTATAGACCACCTTATGCACCATTAAGCTTTGCAGCTATTGCAGGAAGAAGTACTTATGAATTTTATGATCCTGAAAGAAAAACCTCAATTCACTCATGGCATTTAAAAAACAATGCTGTTTTCGAAGATGTAGGACAATGGAAACGACCTTGGTATTTTAAAGCAAGTGAAAACGAAACCATGTATCAAGCAGTGCAACGCGAGTCAAAAATGTTAAGAGAGAATGCTGGAATTTTAGACGGTAGCACCCTAGGAAAAATTGAAATTAAAGGAAGAGATGCTTTGGAATTTATGAATTTAATGTACACCAATGCTTTTTCAAAAATGAAAGCAATGACATCTAGATACGCTATGATGCTAGGTGAGGATGGCATGATTAAAGATGATGGAATAATCTGTAAAATAAGTGATCAGCATTTTATTGCTACGACTACATCAAGCGGGGCACCAAAAGTACTTGCTGATATGGAAGAATATTTGCAAACAGAGTGGCCTCATTTACAAGTTTTTTTAAATTCCATTACTGAACAGTTTTCTACATTTAACATTAGCGGACCCAAAACGAGGGAAATTATGATGAAAGTATTTCCTGATATTGATTTTAGTAACGATGCTTTCCCATTTATGACTTTTAAAAACTTTGATTATAAAGAAACTAAAATCAGAATTATGAGAGCTAGCTTTACAGGTGAATTAGGTTATGAAATTTATATTCCTCCAAAGTTTGGTTTAAAGCTCTGGGAAGAAATATTTTCTTGCGGTAAAGAGTATAATTTAATTCCATATGGAACTGAAACAATGCATTTACTTAGAGCAGAAAAGGGCTACATCGTTATTGGTCAAGAAACTGATGGCACAGTCACCCCTATAGACCTCAATTATAATTGGATGATAGGTAAAAATAAAAAAGACTTTATTGGAAAAAGATCTCTATCTCGTCCCGATACCTCTAGAGAAGACAGAAAACAACTTGTAGGTCTTTCACCTATCAATAAAAAAGATATAATTGAAGAAGGACAACATATAGTCGAATTAAACGAGTTACCAAAAAAAATTACAAATCCAATTAAATATCTGGGACATGTTTCCTCAGGTTATCACAGTCCAAATTTAAATCATTCAATTGGTCTCGCTATGATAAAAGGCGGTAAAAATTTACTTGGGCAGAAATTTTTTGTCACCGCCACGGGAAAAACTAAAAACATTCCTGTGGAAATAGTTAAGCCAGTATTTATTGATCCAGAAAATAAAAGGTTAACTTCATGACAAACATATTATCAATTCCTGGTGTAAAAGTTTCACAAAAAGATTATCATCAAATAATAATTAGAGGGAATGGACTTGAAAAATTTAATAATACAATTGAAGAGAAAACCTCAATTAAACCACCATCAAAAAACTTAGAGATCAAGTACGATTTAAATTATCTATTTGCAAAAAATTCTTTTGATCAGTGGAGTTTAATTTTAATGGATAAAAAGGAACATCATCAAATTTTAAACTTGGTATCTTCGATTAATACTAATGAAAATATGCTTGCCTCTGATTATTCTTATGGGCAAGTATACTTTGAAATTGAAGGGGAAAATAAAGACTACTTTATAAATCAATTAACTCATTTTGATTTGAGAGAAGAAAAATTTCCAAAATCAACTATGGCCCAGACTATTATTGCAAGAATAGACTGCTCAATTTATAATTTAGGAAATAAGTTTGTTATAACTTGTAATAAGTCCTATGAGGATTATTTTCAAAAAAGATTAAAAGATAGTGCTTTATTAAGTAACGCCTCTTGAATACCTAAACATTTTACGTCTAGTATTTAAACCATAGTAAATAATAGAAAAAGTCATAAAAGCACCACCTATAAATGTGTTTAGACTTGGTACCTCATTAATTCCAAACAAAGGTAACCAAACCCAAAATATTCCAGCCAAAACCTCAGTAAGAGATAATAAAGTTAACTCAGCAGCAGGTAAAAATTTTGATTTCAAAGAATATAATATTAATCCTGAGCAAACTAAAAAGCCATGTAAAGAAGATAGAGATGAATTTTTTAATGAAATAAATATATTATCTCCTTTAAATATAAGAACTATTATCGCAACGAAGGTACAGAAAAGACCACCCATTGCAACCGTTGTTAATTTTGGAGTATTTTTTCGCCATCTGAGAGTAACCGTATATCCTGCAAATCCAAGTGAAGACAACAGACCATTTATTAAACCGAACAACGTACCACCATTTTTACTGTCAAATGACATAAATATTATTCCTATAGCTGCTATTGAAATTGAAATTAATGTTGGTTTAGATATTTTTTCTTTTAGAAAAATATAAGCTAAAATTGATGCTAAAAATGGCATTGCAGCTAGCATTAATAAAGTTATTGCCGCTTCAGTTGCTATTATTGATAGAATGAATGTAACTTTAGCAATACCTAAACTTATACCACCTATAAATCCAGATAATCCTATTTTACTATAATTCTTTGTAAATTTTTTACCTTCAATCAAAAACAAATAAATATTTAAAACTAAAAAAATAACTGAACCTCTAAAAAATAAATACTGCCAAGCTATTAGTTCTGCTCCATCAATGTTTCTGACAACAAGTGGCCCAAAAGACCAAAAGATACCAGCTATTAAAACTACGATAGCAGCGGGACTATTTTCTATGATTTTTAACATTTCGGAAAGCAATTATGCTTTCTTTAAGATAAATGCAATAGTTATTTTACATATTTCCGTACTTGGGACCACCACCACCTTCAGGGGTAACCCAAATAATATTTTGGGAAGGCTCTTTAATATCACAAGTTTTACAATGGATGCAGTTTTGTGAGTTTATCACAAATTTTTCCTGCTGAATTTCGTAAACACCGACAGGACAATATCTTTTAGCCGGTTCATCGTACTTTTGAAGAGTGTATTTAATTGGTAATTCTGGATCTTTAAGTTTTAAATGCACCGGTTGATTTTCGGTATGGTTAGTTCCAGTAAGATAAACTGAACTCGTTTTGTCAAAAGTTAACTTACCATCAGGTTTTGGATAATCAATTTTAGGCATTTGATCTGCAGGTTTTAAGGCTTCATGGTCAGCATGTTTATGTTTTAAAGTAAATGGTAGTTTTCCTCTAAAAAGAATCTGGTCAATACCTGTAAAAATAATACCCATTATTAAACCCCAGCTAAAACTTGGTTTAACATTTCTTGCTGCGTATAACTCTTTGTAAGCCCAACTTTCTTTGAATTTTTTTTCATATATAGATAGATCTACTTTATCTTTGATATGCTCTATAATTGTTTCAGCTGCAATTATTCCACTTTTCATTGCTGTATGAGAGCCTTTAATCTTTGGCATATTTAAAGTTCCAGCATCACAACCGATTAGCAACGCTCCTGGCATATACATTTTGGGTAGACTTTGAATACCACCTTCTATTAAAGCTCTTGCTCCAAAAGAAATTCTTTTTCCTCCTTCAAACATTTTTCTAATTGACGGATGAGTTTTAAATCTTTGAAACTCATCAAACGGCGAAAGATGTGGATTTTGGTAATCTAAACCAATAACGTATCCTAAATAAATTTGTCTATTTTCTGCATGGTATATAAAGCTTCCACCATAAGTATTTTTATCTAATGGCCATCCTGCAGTATGCATTACCAAACCTTCTTGGTGCTGCTGTTCACTAACTTCCCATATTTCTTTTAAACCAATACCGTACTGTTGTGGATTTTTTCCCTTATCTAAATTAAATTTTTTAATTAATTGTTTGCCTAAGTGGCCTCTACATCCTTCTGAAAAAACTGTAACTTTAGCATGTAAATCCATACCTTCTTGAAAAGTATCTTTTTTATTACCCTCTTTATCTAAACCCATATCCTGTGTTGCTACACCCTTAACAGACCCATCTTCATTATATAAAACTTCACTTGCTGGAAATCCTGGAAATATCTCTACACCAAGTTTTTCAGCCTGTTCTGCAAGCCAACGGCAAAGATTAGCTAAACTAATAATGTAATTTTTATGATTTTTTTGAACAGCTGGTAAAAGCCACGTCGGCCAACTTAAAGAAGAATTTTTCCCAAGAAATAAAAATTTTTCCTTACTTACTTTTGTTTTAATTGGTGCATTTTCATTTTTCCAATTTGGCAATAATTCATCTAGCGCCTGTGTTTCAAATACGTTACCGCTTAAAATATGAGCGCCAACTTCAGATCCTTTTTCAAGAATACAAATGCTTAAATTTGAATCAAGTTGTTTAAGTTTTATTGCAGTAGTTAGGCCTGCTGGTCCTGCACCAACAATAACCACATCATATTCCATTGCTTCTCTAGACATGAAATTACTATATCAAACTAGTTATTTTTGGATAGTATTCAGTTTGTTCAACTCAGCCAAAAATTCTGGAAGAGCCTTAAATAAATCTGCTTCTAAACCGTAGTCAGCAACACTAAAAATAGGTGCTTCACCATCTTTATTAATTGCGACAATTATTTTGCTCTCTTTCATACCAGCAAGATGCTGAATCGCTCCTGAAATTCCAACAGCAATATACAAATCAGGCACTACTACTTTTCCTGTTTGACCAACCTGATGATCGTTGCTTATATAACCAGCATCAACAGCAGCTCGAGATGCACCCACTGCAGCATTAAGTTTATCTGCTATATCAGTTATTAATTTAAAATTTTCTCCACTTTCTAAACCTCTGCCTCCTGATACAACAACTCTTGCCGTTCCAAGCTCTGGCCTTTCTGATTTTGTTTCCTCTCTCTTAATAAATTTTGAAATATTTGGTATATCAACCGCTTCAATTTTTTCAATTTTAGCAGAGCCACCAGTTTTTTCAGCTGGTTCAAATGAAGTAGGTCTAATAGTTACACATTTTTTTTTATCATTACTTTTTACTGTTGCAAAAGCATTACCAGCATAAATAGGTCTTATAAAAGTATCAGGACTAGAAACTTTAATAATATCACTTACTTGAGAAATATCTAATGCAGCTGCTACTCTCGGCATAAAATTTTTTCCAAAAGTATTTGCAGACGCTACAATATGATCATATTGCTCTGCAGCTTTTGTTACTAAAGGAGCTAAGTTCTCAGGCAGATAATTTTGATAATTAGGTGAGTCACACCATAACACTTTCTTAACTAAAGGCACACTTGCTATTTCTTTTGATACATTCTCACAATTTGAACCAGCTACTAAAACATGAACATCGATGTTAATCTTAGATGCTGCAGTGATAGCATTTAATGTAAATGGTTTTAATTTTGAATTGTCATGTTCTGCTATTAATAATACTGACATTATAATACCTTAGCTTCATTTTTAAGTTTACTTACTAATTCAGCAACGTTTGCAACTTTAATTCCAGCTTTCCTTTTTGGTGGTTCCTCCACTTTAATCTGTTGAATTCTATTTGTTAGATCTAAGCCTA
>CABZCD010000005.1 GCA_902524105.1 uncultured Pelagibacteraceae bacterium
AATATTTCTGGAATTAAATCAAATTTATTAGGCCAGTCTTTATTATTATGAGGCCAAGCTATCCAAGTCGACTTTTGTTTTTCCCACTCAGCTGGCATTCTTAAATTTTCTCCATTAGAAAATTTAGTCATCTTTTGGATTTTTCAAAATACTTTTATATGAGTCAATTCGCCTATCTCTAAAAAAAGGCCAATGTCTTCTAACAGAGTCAATTTTCTTTAAATCGATATCGCAAATTAAAATTTGTTCGCCTAAATTTCCTTTTCTTAAAATGTTTCCATTCGGATCAAATATAACACTGTTTCCCCAAAATTCTAATTTCTTATTACCTTGTTTTTCAATACCCACTCTATTTGCTGCTGCAACGTAAACACCATTAGCTATAGCGTGCGATCTTTGCACAGTTAACCAAGACTCCAGTTGTGATTTGCCAAATTCTTTTTTCTCGTTCGGATGCCAACCTATTGCAGTTGGATAAAATAAAATTTCAGCGCCTTTTAAAGCTGTTAGTCTAGCTGCTTCTGGAAACCATTGGTCCCAACAAATCAGCGTACCTAAATTTCCTTTTTTTGTTTTAAAGCATTTGAAACCAAGATCTCCAGGAGTGAAATAAAATTTTTCATAATATTGAGGATCATCTGGTATATGCATTTTTCTATACTTTCCTAAAATTTTTCCATTTTCGTTAATTACTACACTCGTATTGTGATAAAGACCTGATGTTTTTTTCTCAAAAATTGAGATAAGCAAAATTAAATTTAACTTTTTGGCCAATAGAGAAAAAATTTCTGTTGTGGGTCCAGGAATATTTTCTGCCAAGTTAAAATTTGAATGCTTCTCTATTTGACAAAAATAGTTTGTTAAGAATAACTCTGGTAAACAGACTATATTTGCACCTTTTTTTTTTGCTATTTTAATTTTTGAAATTGCTTTAGCCAAATTCTTTTCTTTATTAGACGACATTTTCATCTGTATTAGTGCTAATCGTGTTTTATTCATATTATTAAAATATCTTTTGAAAATTTCTTCTTTGTCTTTTTTTCCAATTTTGCCTATGGAAAGCATCGCTAGCAATTAATGGTAAAACACTAGTCGCTTCAGCGAAGACCATTTGTTCCTTAGATACGTCGACTTTACCCCATGAACTTGCCTCCTTAAGAGTTGAACTGCTACAAGCACCATCCCTAGTATCAGCCACCGTTATCTGAACTGCATATTTATGCATATCAACTTTTTTACCTAATAGTTCAGCACAAACAACTGTGTCTTGTATAAAATTTTTTGGAACTCCACCACCAACCATTAGCAAACCAGATTGTTTTGATTTAAGTTTGATTTCAGTTAATTCTCTAAATTCTCTTATGGAGTCAATTGTTATGTGTTTTTTTGGATTTTGTTCTTGGTGCATTACCAGTCCAAAACCTGCAGAACTATCTGTAAATGCGGGGCAAAAAATTGGGACACCATTATTGTAGGCAGTTTCGATCAAAGAGTCTTTCTTTTTAGAATTTTTTTTTAAATATTTTCCCATTTCATAAATGAATTCTCTTGAAGTATAGGATTTAGGTTGCAAGGAGTTTGCAATATCGCATATTTTTTGATCACAGGCTTGTAACTCTTCCTCATCAATATAAGTGTCATATATTCTATCAACATAGTTTTCTCTTAATTTTGTATCATCTTCAAACTGTGAACCTTGATAATGTTTAAAACCAAGGGCTTCGAAAAAGTCCATATCCACAATGGAGGCTCCTGTAGCGACAATAGCATCCACCATGTTGTATTTAACTAAATCTGAATATAATTTCATACAACCTCCAGCTGATGTAGATCCTGCTATGGTTAAAAAGATCGAACACGATTTGTCTTCAATCATTTCATTAAATATTTTTGAAGCGTTAGCAGTATCTCTTGAGGTAAATGACATTTTGCTCATAGACTCAATTATATCTCTGGCATCAAATTTTGTAATGTCTATGTGTTCAATAGGTTTATTAAGAAATGATTTTTTGTTGTGCCCTAGTGTAGGACTATTTTTTTTATTCATTAAGCTACTAAGTAATTTAATTTACCAGTATTGTTGTATAATGACATTATAGGTTTGTCATTTAATTCAACCATAGTATCTGAATAAAAACCATTAAACTTAGTCCTAAAAGTTAGTCCATAAGCTCCTAATTGTCCAAGCTCAATATAATCACCCTCTTTAATATTATTAGGCAATAAAAAAGGTCCTTTCATATAATCTAAACTATCACATGTAGGACCATAGAATTGAAAGGCAGTTATCTTTTTAGATAAAATTCTCCCATTGGTAATCATTCTTGTAGGTAATATGAAATTAGGTACACCTGCATCAAATAATGAACCATAGGTACCATCATTTATATAAAGTTTATTTTTCTTTCTAAGATTAACTCTAACAATAGTTGACCCACTTTCAGCCACTAAAGCTCTACCAGGCTCACAAATTACTTCAGGCATTTTTTCTAATTTTAAATGTTTCAACCCAAGTTTAATTTCATTAAAATAATTTTCTAAAGGTTCCGGTTTTAAATCTGGATAGATAGAAGGGAATCCTCCACCAACATTTATAGTATCAGGAACAATTTTCGTTTTTTTTATTATATTAGAAATTTCTTTTAATCCCTTAGAAAAAGAAATTTTATGCATGCATTGAGAACCAACATGAAAACTAATACCAAATTTTTTGGCGTGTTGTTTACAAAGTCTTACCAAACCTAGTGCTTCACTTGTCAAAGCACCAAATTTTCTTGAAAGATCTAACTCTGCATGTTCATTAGATACTGCTATTCTAACAAATAAATTCAAATCTTTTGCATTTTTTGTTGACTCTAAGATTTTCATTAATTCCTCTTTTGTGTCTAAAGAAAAATCTTTTACATTGTAATCAAAGTATGCTGAAGAAATATCTTCTCTACTTTTAATAGGGTGCATAAAATACAACTTTGATTTAGGACCTAGTTTTCTAATAAGCTTTACTTCGTTAATTGATGCAACATCAAATCTATCTATACCATTTTTTATAATATGTTTAAGAACATATTCATTTGGATTAGTCTTTACAGCATATAATATTTTGCCGGGAAATTTATCCTTAAAGACCTTGATTGAATTTTTTATGGTATCTGGGCGTATACAGTATATTGGATTTACTGGTTTAAGCGAGTTAACTAGATTGTTAACGTTACTAAATTTTTCCATTTCATGTGTCTCCCTTTAATTAACACAAAAGAGCTTTCAAAAAATTTATAAAAAACTCTTATTGATCGCATTTAGGGTTTTTTTCACCTTATGTAAAGTAAAAAATGCATAACTGACTTGTTAGAATCTTTTATTGAATGGGTTGAAATCGCCATTAGAGGACATATATATGTTTGTATGAGGAAGACAAACTTACAAGCTGCACAGCTTAAATTGAGTGATTTTCAGGATAAATCCCTATTAATCCTTGATGATGATGATCCTTTAAGAGGCAGATTATCAAGAGCGATGGAGAAAAAAGGTTTTGTGGTGAAAGAGGCGAAATCGGTGGCCGAAGGGCTTGATATAGTAAGAAAATCACCTCCAAATTTCGCCGTAGTTGACTTAAGGCTAGAGGATGGTAACGGCTTAGACGTCATAAAGGAACTCTCTAAAAACAAGTCAGACAGCCGAATTGTTATGCTTACAGGATATGGTAATTTGCCTACTGCGGTAGCAGCAGTAAAAGCAGGAGCCATAGATTATATAGCAAAACCGGTAGATGCAGATGATGTAGAGTCAGCTTTATTGGCTTCTCCTGAGTCAAAAGCCAAACCCCCAGAAAACCCAATGTCTGCTGATAGAGTGAAATGGGAGCATATTCATAGAGTTTTCGAATTATGCAATAGGAATGTTTCAGAAACTGCCAGACGTTTAAAGATGCATAGAAGAACTCTACAGAGAATTTTATCTAAAAGATCGCCAAGATAAATCTACAACCATTTTTTTAATATAGATAATTTATCACTAAATAAAGTGACAACAACTGTAAGCAAAGTTATTTTGAAAAGTTCCGCTAATAAAAAAGGTGTTACTCCTAAACTTATTATCGGTTTTTGCCATCCAATAAGTGTACCTAGCCATATTACACCTAATAAGTAAATAACACTTACGCTTAAAACTAACTTTAAAAAATTCAAAACAATATTATTGTTAAATTTAAAAATACCACAAAGCATAACGGCAAATAAAAATCCTATTAAGTACCCCATCGTCGGTCCAACAAAGTAAATAATTCCAGATCCTTTTTCAGGAGTCCCTGAAAATACTGGCAATCCAAATATACCTTCTAACAGATAAAAAGTAATAATTGTTCCGCCCAACTTCCAACCAAAACATACACCGATCAAGAGAACAACAAACGTTTGCATAGTCATCGGAACAGGATAAAATGGTATTTTAAATTTTGCTGAAATTGCTAGTAAAGTTGAACTTATTAATATTACAAAAAAATATTTATAGATATTTATCTGTTTTAAACTTTTTACTAGTTCCATACTTCAACTTACCCTTATTTGAAGAAATTTTCTAGTTTTTTGTTAATTGAATAAAAACATCCTCTAAATCTCCCTCGTCTATAGAAATATCTAGTATTTTCAAGTTTTTTTCTTTTAGATAATTTATCAACTGCTCAAAATTAATTGACCCTTTTTCATAATTTACTGAAATTGTAGTACTCGACTCAACTAAAAATTTCACATTAGGTAGGTTAAAATCTAAATTTGTATTAAATTCCTCAAGTTTAAATACAATTTTTTTTGTTTTAATTCTATCTAAAAGTTTTTTTGTAGTATCTAACGCTACTAAATTCCCCTTATTTATAATTGCTATTCGATCACACATTTCTTGTGCTTCAAACAAATAGTGAGTAGTAAGAATTATGGTCACTCCAATTTTATTTAGCTCTTTTACATTTTCCCATAAGTTTTTTCTTAATTCAACATCAACGCCTGCTGTGGGCTCATCCAAAACAAGTATTGGTGGTTGGTGAACCATTGCTTTAGCTATTAATAGCCTCCTTTTCATACCACCTGATAAATTTCTTGAATAACTATTTGCTTGTTTATCTAAGGAAACAAGTTTTAAAATAGTTTCAGTTATTTTTTGATTATTCTTAACACCGTAAAGACCAGCTTGTAAATCAAGTAATTTTTTTGGACTAAAAAAAGCATCTAAATTTACTTCTTGAGGCACTATACCAATAGACGCTCTAACTTGTCTTGGATTTTTATCAAGATCAAATCCCCAAACATTCACCTTGCCTTTTGATTTAATTACTGTCCCAGCTAATATACTTAAAAACGTTGTCTTGCCGGCTCCGTTTGGTCCTAACAACCCAAATATTTCACCCTGTTTTACCTCTAAGCTAATATTGTTCAATGCATTTACGTCAGAAGTCTTTTTTTTGTCTCGTGAATATACTTTTGATAGGTTTTCAACAGATAAAGCAGTTTTCATCATAAAATTTTAATATAACATTAAATTTAGGTATTATAACTTATGAGCAAAATTAAAAAGTCAGATCATTTTTATTTAATTGATGGCTCGGGTTACATTTTTAGAGCTTATTACGCTTTACCACCTCTTTCAAGAAAAAGTGATGGTTTACCGACTGGAGCAGTAAGTGGATTTTGTTCTATGCTTTTCAAACTTTTAGAAGACTCAAGAGCAGATGTCAGCAAAGAGAAACCAACACACTTTGCGGTAATTTTTGACTCAGCTAGAAAAAATTTTAGAAATGAAATATTTAAAGAATATAAAGCAAATAGAAATGAGGCACCTGAGGATTTGGCACCTCAATTTGAATATATAAGAAAATCTGTAAAAGCTTTTAATTTACCTTCGATTGAGCTTTTAAATTATGAAGCTGATGATTTAATAGCAACTTATGCAAAACAAATTACTAAGTTGGGCGCAAAGGTCACTGTAATTTCCTCAGATAAAGATCTGATGCAACTGGTTTCAAATAATATTAGATTGTATGATCCAATGAAGAATAAGGTTATTGGAGAAAAAGAAGTAGTTGAAAAGTTCGGCGTTAAACCCGATCAAGTTATAGATGTTCAGTCCTTAGCAGGAGACTCATCTGATAACATTCCAGGTGTGCCTGGCATCGGTATTAAAACTGCAGCAGAATTAATAAATAAATATAAAAATTTAGATAACTTATTAGATAAAGCTTCTGAGATAAAACAAAATAAAAGAAGAGAAACACTTATGGAAAATAAAGATAAGGCTTTGTTAAGCAGAAAATTGGTCACTCTTAAATCTAATGTGCCAGTTAAAGATCAGCTTAATAGTTTTATTTTGAAAGAGGTAAATAAAAATGTTTTATACAATTTTTTAAGAGATATGGAGTTCAATAGACTATTAAGTCAAGCAATTAGTTTTTACGGTGAAACTGTGAAAAAGTCTGATAACAAAAAAGAAAAAAAAATTAATGCATTAAAAATTAATACTGATAATTATAAAAATATTCTTAATGAAACTGATTTAGATAACTTATTACAAAAATTAAATGATAAATCTATAATTTCTGTTGATTGCGAAACTTCCTCTCTTAATCCTATCGATGCTGAACTTGTAGGGGTATCTTTTTGTTGCGATATTAATGATGCCTATTATATTCCGGTTGCTCATAAAAATGTTAAGAGTTTAGCCAAGGAATTAGTTATAAAAAAAATAAAAAAAATTCTTGAAGATCCGAGTGTTAAAAAAATTGGCCAAAATATCAAATATGATTTAATGGTTTTTAAAAAATATGGAATCAATATTGAGCCTATAGAAGATACAATGCTTCTTTCATATACTCTAGATGCTGGAAATAATAGACATAATATGGATACATTATCTGAGATACATTTAGGCCATAAAACAATATCATATAAAGAAATTGTCGGATCTGGTAAAAAACAATTAAATTTCTCTGAAGTAAATCTTAAAGACGCCACTAAATATGCCGCAGAAGATGCTGAAGTTACTTTAAGACTTTATAATATTTTAAAAGACAGAGTAGATAGTGAAAAACTTAACAAAGTATACGATGTGTTTGAAAAGCCAATGGTCAAATTATTATCCAAATTAGAGCTAAATGGTATCAAAATTGACGACACATATTTAAAAAAATTATCCCAAAAGTTTGAGAAAAGATTAATTGAAAAAGAAAAAGAAATTTATAAAATTTCGGGAAAAGAATTTAATATAGGTTCTCCTAAACAACTAGGAGAAATAATTTACAATGAATTAAAGATCGCTAAGCTAAAAAAAACCAAGAAAGGTAGTCTTGCAACAAGTGCTAAAATACTTGAGGATCTTGCCTTAACAGGCCATAAATTTCCAAAATTAGTGCTTGAATGGAGGCAAGACTCAAAATTAAAAAGTACTTACACTGATGCTTTACAAGATCATATAAACCAAAAAACAAAAAGAGTTCACACTTCATTTTTGTTAGCGGCTACCAATACAGGCAGGTTGGCATCTAGCGACCCTAATTTACAAAATATACCAATAAAATCTACTGATGGAAAAGAAATTAGAAAAGCATTTATTGCAGATAAGGGCAACATATTAATTTCAGCTGACTATAATCAAATTGAAATGAGAATACTTGCTGACATGGCAGATGTAAAAGAATTAAAAAAGGCTTTTAAGAATAATCAAGATATTCATTCGCTAACGGCCAGCCAAGTTTTTAGTGTACCCATAAATAAAATAAATGAAGATTTGAGAAGAAAAGCAAAAGCAATAAATTTTGGTATCATATACGGGATTACTCAATACGGTTTAGCAAAACAAATTTCAGTTTCAAATCAAGAAGCACAAGATTTTATTAACGAATATTTCAAAAAGTTTCCTGAGATTAAAGAATATATGAACACCACAATAAAGTTTTGTAGAAAAAATGGATATGTGAATAATATTTTTGGGAGAAGAATTCACTTGAGAAGTATTAATGATAAAAATTTTAGTGTCAGGTCATTTCAAGAAAGAGCGGCAATTAATGCCCCTATTCAAGGTTCTGCAGCAGATATTATAAGGCTGGCAATGATCGAGCTTGATAAAATGATTGAAAAAGAAAAGAAAATAAATGCTAAAATGTTACTTCAAATTCATGATGAACTAGTTTTTGAAAGTTCAATTAATGATCAAAAAAATAATGAGAAATTGATAAAAAAGGTTATGACGTCGGTTTCTTCTTCTGAACATCATATGTTTTCAATTCCATTGGAAGTCAGTGTAAATTCAGGATATAATTGGGGAGAAGCACATTAATAAATATTTTGTCGCCTAAATTTTGACAATTTAATTATGAAAAGTTAATTATGAGCCACACAATTGCTTTAGTAGACGATGATAGAAATCTTTTGACTAGTATAAGCATTGCTTTAGAAAGAGAAGGTTTCAAAGTGCAAACATATATTGATGGTGAAACAGCATTAATTGGTCTCACAAGAAATCCCCCCGACCTTGCAATTTTAGATATCAAAATGCCAAGAATGGATGGAGAAGAATTATTAAAGAAAATAAGAAAAAAAATGTCTATCCCAATAATTTTTTTAACCTCAAAGGATGAAGAGGTTGATGAGTTACTTGGTTTAAAACTTGGAGCAGATGATTTCGTAAAGAAATCTGGTGGTTTTTCAATGAAAGTTTTAGTTGAAAGAATTAGAGTTCAACTAAGAAAAAAAGCAGATAAAGTAGAGGATACTAAAAATATAATAGCTCACGGAAAATTAAAATTAGACCCTTCTCAATTAGAATGTGAATGGAATGGCAAAGCACTTCCTGATAAGCTTACAACTACTGAGTTTCTTATTGTTAAAGAATTAGCCAAAAGGCCAGGTGTTATTAAAGAAAGAGCTCACTTAATGGATATTGCATATAAAGAGAACACCGAAATAGAAGATAGAACTATTGATAGTCATGTTAAAAGAATTCGTAAAAAATTTAAAAAAGTAGACGAAAAATTTTCAGCAATTGAAACAAGGTATGGAAGCGGATATAGATGGAATGTTAGTTAATGAAAAAAAAAAAATCATCTTCAATATTACGAAAATTTCTACTTTTTAACTTATCTATCTTTTCCGTATTAGGTTTGTTTACTTTACTTTATCTCAATGCAATACAGCCTAATTTAGTTAAAAAGGTATCAACAAACCACTTTATCATAATAAATAATACCTCAGATCATATTGCGCGACTTGGAGTTGAGTTTAACAAAGAGGGCATTAAACAGTTCCTATTATCTACAAGATTTCTTTTTCAAGGTCTTGATAGAGTCCAGTTTTTTTCAAAGAACGCTAACTTGATAGGAGATACAAATATTTTGGACTTGGACATTAGTGTTTTTGAAAAATCAGATGAAGTCATAGAAGAGGGAGTAGAAAAAAAACAAAGCGTGGCGAAACCTTCATTGGAAGAAAGTTCTGATGAAAATTCAATATCTAGTATAATTAAAAACAAATATAAGACTCAACCAATTACTATCGAAAATGAAATTAACAATTCTTTTTTTGTTAGTACTATCAGCGAACTTAAACTAAACGATGTCATAGCCGGTTACATAGTTGTAACTAGTGAAGCAAATGATATTTTAATAGCTGTTGCAGAAAGAAAAAATTTTATTATAAGAACTGTTTTAGCTATAGCATTGGTCATTTTAATTTTTTCTCTTTTTTTAAATAAATATATATTAAAACCAATTGGTTTTTTGGTTTCATTTACTGAAGCTATAAAAAATAAATCAGATCAGAATATTGATATTCAAAATTTTTTTGTAAGAGAGGATGAAGTTGGGAAACTTACAAAGTCCATAGATGAGATGACAAAAGAACTTCAAAAAAGAACTACTAGAGCGGAAACATTTTCTACCGATTTAGCACATGAAATTAGAAATCCATTAGCTTCACTAAAAGGTGCATCAGAACTTTTAGATAAGACAGATAACCAAAAAGACAGAGCCAAGCTATTTGAAATAATAAATCATGATGTAGAGAGGATTGAAAGATTAATTACTGATTATTCCCAAATGCTTAAAGACGAAGCTTCGTTGTCTAGAGAAAAAATGCTAAAAGTAAATTTAATGAAAATCATATTAAATGTCGTAGAAGATTTTAAACAGGACCTCGTAAATCAAAATAAAAACATAGAGATTCTGACAAATTTTTCTAATGAGGATGAAAAAAATTATTTCATTATCGGGATTGAAAATAGACTTGAGCAAGTAATAGCTAATTTACTTGATAATGCTATCTCTTTTAGTAAGGACCTGCAAAAGATCGAAATCGATCTTACCGAAACTTCAAATAATTTTGTGATGACAATTAAAGATCAGGGACCTGGTTTTACAGAAGCTTCACCACAAAAAATCTTTAAGAGATTTTATAGTAACAGACCATCTAAGTTTGGAGAACATTCTGGTTTAGGCTTAAATATTGCTAAAAATATAGTAGAGCTTCACAAAGGCGCTATAGCTGCATCCAATAGAATTAATCAAAAAGGAGCTCAAGTAGAAGTTTTGTTGCCAAAAATATTATCCTAGTTCGTACTTGATTAGGTTAGCTTATATTGTTAAAAACCGTTGAATAATGTCAGAAGATTTTAAAGTAAAAGATATAAAGCTCGCAGATTTTGGAAGAAAAGAAATCTCCCTAGCAGAAACAGAAATGCCTGGTTTGATGGCCATACGAAAAGAGTATGGAACAAAAAAACCTCTTAAAGGAGCAAATATACTCGGCTGTTTACACATGACCATTCAGACAGCTGTACTAATTGAAACATTAATTGAATTAGGCGCAGAGTGTAGATGGTCGTCTTGTAATATATTTTCTACACAAGATCATGCTGCAGCAGCTATAGCAAAAGCAGGTGTTCCTGTATTTGCTTGGAAAGGCGAAACTGAGAAAGAGTATTGGTGGTGTGTGAAACAAACAATCGAAGGCAAAAAGGACTGGGTGCCCAACATGATATTAGATGATGGTGGAGATCTTACAGCTTTAATGCATAAAGAATATAGAAATTTGCTTAAAAATGTTAAAGGTGTTTCAGAGGAAACTACCACTGGAGTTTTAGCGCTTAAAAAAATGGAGGCGAATAAACAGTTATTAATCCCAGCAATTAATGTGAATGACTCAGTGACAAAATCAAAATTTGATAATCTCTATGGATGCAGAGAGAGTTTAGTGGATGGAATTAAGAGAGCTACTGATGTTATGATGTCAGGCAAAGTAGCTATAGTGGCTGGTTACGGTGATGTTGGGAAAGGAAGTGCTGCCTCTTTAAGGCAAGCTGGCGCGAGAGTTCTAGTTACAGAAACTGATCCTATTTGCGCTTTACAAGCTGCAATGGAAGGTTATGAAGTTGTATTAATGGATGATGCAATTAAAGATGCGGATATTGTTGTAACAGCGACAGGGAATAAGGATATTGTGACTGCCGATCATATGAGAAATATGAAAGACAGAGCTATTCTTTGTAACATAGGTCATTTCGATAATGAGATACAGGTCGAAGCGCTTAAAAATTATAAATGGGATGAAATTAAACCTCAAGTACATGAAATAGAACTACCAAGTAAAAAAAGAATAATTTTACTTGCAGAAGGCAGACTGGTAAACTTAGGATGTGCTACTGGACACCCGAGTTTTGTTATGAGCGCTTCTTTTACTAATCAGGTTATTGCTCAAATCGAATTGTGGAATAATTCTGATAAATATGAAAATAAAGTTTATGTGTTACCCAAACATTTAGATGAAAAGGTAGCAATGCTTCATCTCGAAAAGGTAGGAGCAAAATTAACAACAATGTCAAAAGACCAAGCAGATTACATTAGCGTTAAACAATCGGGGCCTTTTAAACCAGATACTTATCGCTACTAAACTAGTAGCTAATGATAATAAAATCTTTAGATCAACTTAACTCACTTTCAGAAAAAGTAGCAGATCTCCTTAAAAAAAAGGACTGCATCTTTTTGATAGGAGAAATTGGAGTCGGAAAAACTACATTTACAAGATATTTAATTAATTATTTACAAAAAAAAGAAGGTGCAAAGGCTACGGAAGTATTGAGTCCTACTTTTAACTTATTATATGAGTATGATTTAAAAAAATATAAAATCATGCATTACGATTTATACAGACTTAAAAATGAAAAAGAACTCAATAGTTTAGGTATATTTCAAGAAAATGAAAACGCCATTAAAATTATAGAATGGCCGAGTTTAATAAAAATTCCTATATTCGATAAATTAGAAATTCACTTAGACTATGCTAAAAATGATAATGAAAGAAAACTAAGATTATCAGGAACAGGTAAATGGGAAAACTTTAATGAATTATAAGTTAAAAAAAATTTCTGGAGATGCCTCTTTTAGAGAATTTTATAGACTGAAGAAAGGAAACAGAACTTCAATTATAGTAAAAGCTAATAAAGAAAAATCTAAAAATTTAATTTCTTACGTAATAATAAATAATATTCTAAAGAAAAATAAGATCAATGCACCTAAACTCATAAGTAATCATTATCAGCAAAATATGATAGAAATTTCAGATTTAGGAGGTAAATCCTTTTACGATATGATATCAAAAAAAAAAAATAAATTTAATTATTATAAAGATTTAATAAAAATTATTTTTAAATTACAAAAAATAAAAATTAAAAAAAATTACCATTTAGGAAAATACAAATTAAAGTTTCAAAAATATTCATTACAAAATCTTCATAAAGAGTCCGATTTATTTTTTGATTGGTATCTCAAGTTTAGTTCAAAAAATTTAAAGATCGATAAAATTAAAAAAATTTTAAAACTGGAATTGAATAAAATTTATAAAAAACTTTATTTTAAAAATAATACCTTTGTTCACAGAGATTTTCATGCCTCAAACATTATGATTAATAAAAAAGTTTTCGGTTTGATTGATAGCCAAGACGCAATAATTGGCAATCCTCTATATGATGTAGCCTCATTAATTGATGATGTAAGAATAAAATTACCTATTAATTTACAAAATAAGCTTCTAAAATTTTACTACTTAAAATCAAAATTAAGGGAAGAAAATTTTCAGAATTTAAAAAATGATTACGATATTTTATCAGTTCAAAGAAACTTTAAAATTTTAGGAATATTTGTTAGATTAAGCAAAAGGGATCGTAAGTCGGCTTATTTAAAATATTTACCACATACTTGGAGTTTAATTAAAAGACGGCTTAAAAATCCCATTTTTAAAAATTTTCAATTACTATTAAATAAACACGTTAAGTTAAAAAAATTTAAAAAAATTAACACTTTATGAATGTAAAGCATGCAATGATATTAGCTGCAGGACTTGGAACACGAATGAAACCGTTAACCAAAAAAAAACCCAAGCCGTTAATTAAAGTAGGAAGTAAAAATTTATTAGAAAGATCTATAAATCTTTTAGAAAATCATGGAGTAGAACAAATAGTTATAAATGTTCATCATCTATCAGATCAAGTTGAAAAATTTATTTCAAATATAAAATCAAAAGTAAAAATAACTATTTCAGATGAAAAAGATTTGCTACTAGGTACCGGTGGCGGGGTTAAAGAAGGAACAAAAATTTTTGGAAAGAATCCTTTTTTTGTCTTAAACCCAGATACGTTATGGTTAAGTGACTATCTAGATGAAATTAAATCTTTAGAAAAAATTTACTCTGAGAGTAAAAAACTATGCTTACTATTAGTCAATAAAAGACTATCTTTCGATACCTCTTTTAAAGGAGATTTTAATTTAAAAAATAACGCGGTATCTAAAGATATTAAAAACAATTTTATTTTCACAGGCCTTCAATTGTTAGACAGAAATCATTTAGATCCGATTGACAAAAAAGTTTTTTCAATGAATGAGGTTTGGAACAATTTAATAATTAATAATAAGATTTCCGGCTTAGAGAGCAGTCAAAAGTTTTACCACCTTAATACTGAAGAGATGTACAACAAAATTTCAAATTTAAATTTTACGGATTAAAAGATATATTTTTAGCTCTAGCTTCATCTAGATAAAAATATTTTCTAATTTTTAAATTTTTTTCAAATTCTATCATTAATGGATTGCCCGTTGGAATTTCTAATTCGTTAATTTTTTCATCTGATATCTTGAATAAAAACTTGCATAGCGCTCTTAAGGAGTTTCCATGTGCCGAGACTAGAATATTTTTATCTTCAGTGAGATTTTTTTTAATTTCATTTTCATAGAAAGGGATTACTCTTTCATATGTATTTTTTAAAGACTCAGTAAACGGTGTCATGCCAATTGGAATACTTCCATTTAGTGGACTAAAATTTGATAGATATTTGCTGTCCTCTGGCATAGGTGGAGGTGGTACATCCCATGATCTTCTATACTTTTTGAACTGCTCCTCACCAATTTTCTTTTTAGTTTCCTCTTTATTTAGACCAGTTAATGATCCGTAATGTCTTTCATTTAATTGCCAAGCAGTATTAAACTTAAGCTCAAGATTATTTTTTTGAAGTATGGTAGTTAAAGTTTTAATCGCTCTTTTTAAAAAAGAAGTATAAGAAATATCAATTTTGATATTCAGTTTTTTTATTAACTCTCCTGATTTTTTTGCTTCTTGAACGCCTTTTTCTGATAGATCTACGTCAACCCATCCTGTAAATCTATTTTCTGCATTCCAGATACTTTGACCATGTCTAGTAAGGATTAATTTGCTCATAATAGTTAAACCAATTATTTTGTACTATAATAATATCAAAATGAAAAATACTATATTTGAAGTAATAAAATACACATATTATTTATCTTTAATAGCGTTAGTATTTTTATACCTGTTTCCAGGAAGTCTAATTGGTTTTTTGCTATATAGTGATCTTGGAAAACAACCAAATCTTATTTCTAATCCAATTGGTACTTCAATTAACCATATGATATTCTTTTTTTATTTGGGCATCCTTAGTTTTTTTGTTTATGTCAAAGATAAAAAAGTAATTTTTAGTTTCCCTTTTTTATTTTGTATTTCAATATTATTTGAATCGTTGCACTTAATTATACCCAACAGAGCTTTCGAGTTAAATGACTTGTTGGCTAATAGTATTGGGGTTATATTTGCCTTTTTTATTTTTAAATTAATGAAAATATTAACAAATTAGAATATGCGAATAGTAATTTTATTTTTAATTTTTACTACAAATATTTTAGCTGAAGAAATAATTGGAATTCCAAAAATAGTTGATGGTGATACTTTAAAAATTAACGAATACAAAATTAGGCTTGAAGGAATAGATGCTCCTGAAATAAAACAGCAATGTAAAAAGGAGAAACTAAAAATTTCGTCAATTATAGGATATACATTTTATAAGAATTACAATTGTGGGGAAGTTTCAAAAAAAAATCTTGATGCTAAAATTTTTGGATCAAAGATTAAATGTGTATCTTCTGGTAAAGATAAGTATAAAAGATATTTAGCCACGTGTTTTAAAGATAAAATAAATCTAAATCGATGGATGGTGAGAAATGGCCACGCTGTGGCTTATAGACGATATTCTAAAGATTATGTACCCGATGAAGAATTTGCGAAGGAAAATAAGCTAGGTTTGTGGAAAGGTAAATTTTTAAATCCAGAAAAATGGAGAAAGCTCAATTAATTTTTAGTATAAATAGATAAGTGATTCTTTGCAAAAAAATATTAATTGTATTTCTATTTTTATTTTTATCAGCATGTTCTTCGATCCCAAAAAACACTCAAAATAGTTGTGCAATATTTGAAGAAAGATATCTTTGGTATAAACATGCAAAAGCCTCATATGAAAAATGGGGCGCTCCCATACACTTACAATTGGCTTTTGTAAAAAAAGAAAGTGACTTTAACTGGTTAGCCAAACCACCAAGACAAAAATTATTTAAAGTTATACCTTTTAAAAGACCTTCATCATCATTTGGATATTCACAAGCTGTGAAAGGAACTTGGGAACAATATAAAAAGGAGACTAAAAATCCTTTAGCTACAAGGGCAAGATTTAAAGACTCAGTTGATTTTATTGGTTGGTATATTAACAAAACTAACAAAATATTAAGAATTTCTAAAAATGACGCGTACAAACAATACTTAGCTTATTACAAAGGTTGGGGTGATTATAAAAATTATTCTAAAGACAATAAAGCCATAATTTATGCTAAGTCAGTAAAAGATATGGCCTCAAAATATAGAAAACAATTAACTACTTGCAAAAAAAACTTGGACAAGAATAAGTATATTATTTTTTAAGCTGCCTATTCAATTCTATTTCAACAGCATCTATTGTTTGAGTATTCTTTCCAATAATAGAGTAAATTGTTGGAATTACGTATAAAGTGAAAAAAGTTGAAAAAAGCATTCCACCAAATATAGTTATTCCTACAGTAAGTCTACTTGCAGCTCCTGGCCCTGTGCCAAGTATAAGAGGAAGCACTCCTATTATGGTTGAAAGACTTGTCATTAAAATAGGCCTGAATCTTATGGATGCAGCTTCTATTATTGATGTTTCTAAGTTTTTTCCCTCTTTTCTTAGCTGATTTGCAAATTCTACAATTAAGATTCCATTTTTGGCTGACAAACCAATCAATATAATTAGGGCTATTTGACTATAAATATTTAAAGATGAGCCTACTACCAATATTCCTAATAAACCTCCTAATATTGCTAAGGGGACTGTGAGCATTATAGTCAGCGGATGTCTCCAGCTTTCGAATTGTGCGCACATTGCTAAATATGCCGTCATTAAAGCCAATATGAATATGATATATAATTCTGTATTAGTTTTTTTGTACTCTTCACTTTCTCCTTTATAAGCAACTTTTGCCTCTGGAGTATTATTTTCAACAACTTTTACTAAAAAATTTAAAGCTTCGTCCAAAGAGTAATCACCAACTAATCTAGCTGAAATTGTCACTGCTTTTTGCCTATTATATCTTGCTAAAAAAGGTGACTGACCTTCTTCATCATATCGAATTAGATTTGAGACTGATACAAGTTTACCATTATTATTAGATCTAACAAAAACTTTACTAATACTGTCCGGTTCTTGTCTATCTTTAATGTCGCCTTGGAGGATGATTGAATATTCTTTCCCATCCCTAGTAAAATTTGTTACACGTTTAGAGCCAAAAATAGTTTCAATTGTTCTTCCTATATCTTCTGTTGAAACACCTAGATCAGCAGCTTTTTTTTGATCTATCTGAACATTAAGTTGGGGTTTATTTAAATCAAAGTCATCCTGTATTGAAGTTAGTCCCGGATTCTTTCTAGCTTCTTTTTTAATAATATTTTTCCATTCTATTAATTGATCATACGTATTTCCTAAAATCACAAATTGAACCGGGCTTTCTACGCCGCCTGTTCTAATACCTTGAGGCATTATTGGAAACGCTAATACACCTGGCACTTGTGAAATTTTTCCGAAAGACTCTCTCATTATCTTAACACCATGACGATCCCTTTTAGCCCATGGTTCTAAAAGGACTATTATAAAACCACTGTTCACTTGTTTTGCTGATTTTCCAAATCCAGGCACTCGCAATATTAATTTTCTGTATTCTCCATTACCAACACTAGGCAATAAAAGATTTTCAATATCTTCAGCTTTAGACTTTGTAAAATTGAATCCTGATCCCTGTGGAGCTTTTACTATTACGAAAAAAGCACCCCTGTCCTCTGGAGCAATTAATTCTTTTGGTGCATAATTAAATAAAAAAATAGTTAGAGATAATACAATTCCTAAAAATGAAATTATAATTTTTCTTTTTCTCACCCAAGTTATCAAAGATTGTTTATAAACTGACGTTATATTTTTTAAAAATTTTTCAAATTTGATTACAATTTTTGATTTATTCATATTTTTCTTAAGAACCTTACTTCCTATCATTGGACTTAAAGAAAGCGCAACAAAACTTGATATAACAACTGCTGAAGCCAAAGTGATTGCAGTTTGAGTAAATAAAACACCAGTGATACCCTTGATAAATACAAGTGGAACAAATACCGCAACTAATACAACTGTAGTAGCTATAATTGCAAAAGAAACTTGTTTTGCTCCTTTGTATGCAGCAACTAGAGGTGTATCTCCTAGCTCTATTCTTCTCACGATATTCTCGAGCATTACAATTGCGTCATCGACAACGATCCCTATTGCCAAAACTAGTGCCATTAATGTGAATAAATTTATTGAAAAATTAAAAAAGTATATTGATAAAAAAGTAGATATTAAAGAAACTGGCAAAGCTATAAGGGGCACCACTAATGCTCTTATATTACCTAAAAAAAGATAGATTATTATTGTCACCAATATTAAAGCAATAAATAAAGTTTTATAAACTTCTTTTATTGCAGCCTTTATATAATTACTTCTATCGAAAGAAACTTCCAAAGATGTTCCAGGAGGTAATCCAGGTCTAATTTCTTTAATCTTATTCTTTATTCCATTTGCTACTTTAATAGTATTTGCATCAGACTGCTGATAAATACCAATACCTACAACTTGTTTTCCATTTCCTTTAAATAAGGTTCTAGTTGACTCTGCTCCTAGCTCAACTCTAGCGACATCTGAGAGTGTAATTATTGAACCATCTCTAGCTCTTTTAAGTGGTAATTTTTTATAGCTTTCTAAATTTTTATAGGCTTTATCTAACTTAATAGTTAAATCAACATCTTTAGATTCTATTCTACCTGCAGGAAATTCAATATTTTCTTTTCTTAAGACAGACTCCACTTCTTGTGTAGTTAAATCTCTTGCCGCAAGAGCAAGAGGATCAAGCCATACTCTTAAGGAAAGCTCTCTTTCTCCTCCTAGACGAACTCTTCCTACCCCCTCTACTGTTGAAAATAAATCAGTTAAATATCTATCGGCATAATCAGTTAGCTCTAAGTCCGTCATAGTATCTGAATTGAAAGATAACCACATTGTTGTTCTCATACCGGCACTTTGTTTGAAAATCTCAGGTTGTTCAGCTCCATCTGGGAGATTATCTAGTACTCTTGCTACAGAACTTCTTACGTCATTAGCTACATCGTCTAAGTCTAAATTATTTTCAAAAGTAAGTGTAATTCTTGAACTCTCATCTTCACTAAAAGAATCTATAGTTTCTAATCCAGGTGTTCCCCCAACAAAATCTTCTATTCTCTGAGTTATCTGAGTATCAATGATTTCTGCAGAAGCACCTTTATACTCAGTCTGTATAGTGACCACTGGAGGTTGAACATCTGGTAATTCATCTGTAGGTATTTCATTAAAAGTAAACAAACCAAAAATAACTAAAACTAAGCTCATTACTGAGGCAACTACAGGTCTTTTAATTGATAAGTCGGTTAAAAACATTTTACTTTTTGGTATTGATAATTTTTACTTTTGATTTATTTCTTACTTTAGAGACTCCCTCAGAAATCACAAAATCCCCTTCTTCTATTCCCGAATTAACTGAAATCTTTCCAAAATTTCTATTTCCAATTTTGATATTTCTTTTTTCAGCAGTATCATTTTTAACAACGTAAACAAATGAGGTGCTCCCTTGAATTGTTACTGCACTTTCCGGTACACCTATCTGATTTATTTCATCATATATTATTTTGACCGTCATAAGTTGACCAGGAATAATTTCAAAATTTTTGTTATTTACAGAAATTCTTGCTAAAATAGACCTAGTTGAAGGATCTATCCTTGAGCTTATTGAGGATACTCTGCCTTTAAATATTTTTTCGTTGAATGCCGAACTAGTTATTTCCGCCTTTAAACCTGGTCTTAATATTCCAACATAGCTTTCAGGAATTTTAATATCTATTACAATTTTCTTCAAATCATCAAGAGTTATAATTAAACTATCAGATCCTAAAACACCTTGGGCAATTTCTCTTTTACCAAGTTTACCAGCAAAATCTGCCACAATATTATTACTATTCTTCAAAGCAGCTATAATCTCCCCTTTTTTTACAAATCTATTTGTTATTCTTAAGTTGCCTATTACATCATCTTTTTTAACTCTGTAAGTTTTTGAATTTTGAGCTATTGCAGTGCCAAATGTTTCTATACTTTTATAAAATAGTGATTTTTGTACTTCTTTAACTATTACACCGGGCGCAGGTCTAGCACTGAATTTTTTTTTAAAATGTAAGCCTATAAAATGTCTAGCAGTAATTATAACTGTGATAGCCACAAAAAATATTATTATAAAAGTTTTTATTTTAGTTGATGTTCTCATTTTTATTTGAGCCCGTACTCTGCCCAGGAACCATCATATATAACAGGTAACTTGTTACTAACAACAGCACTAGCCAGACCTAAGACACAGGCTGTTATACCACTTCCGCAGCTAAAAGCTAATTTTTCATTTAGGTTTATATCGTGGTTTAAGAATATTTTCTCTATTTCCTCTTTTTTTTTAAAGGTATTATTTTCAGGGTTAATAATTTTTAAAAATGGAAGATTTTTCGATCCTTTTACATTTCCTTTCTTTAAGTTCTTTCTTGGCTCCTCTACTAAACCTTTAAATCTTTTTTCTCCTCTAGCATCAACCAAACAAAATTCTTTTTTTTCAATATTTTTTTCAACTTGATTTAAATTTATAACCAAATTATTTTTTATGGATGCTTTGTAGTTTGTTTCTAAACAATTCACCTTTTTTTTAGTCAATGGTCTATCTTCCAATTTCCATTTTTTTAAACCACCATCCAAAACTGAAACCAAGTTCATATCATGTCCAAAGTATAAAAATGTGAACCAACATCTACTTGCACTTAATACATCAGAATTATCGTAAACGACTATATGATCACTATTCTTAATTCCTAATTTAGAAACTATTTTTTCCCACTCATCTAATTCCGGTAGCATATGAGGCAAAGAAATTTTTTGATTTGAATTTTTATCTAAATCAAAAAAAATTGAATTTTCAATATGATTTTCTTGAAATTCTTCAAGCGCATTACGATTTGAATTTGGCATATGCCAAGTCGCATCCAATATTTTTACATTACTAATATTTTCAGAAAGCCAAATAGTAGATTTTAAAGGATTCATCTTCTTGTTTTTTCAATATATTTTTGATGATATTCTTCTGCTTTACAGTAATTTTTAATAGGAGAAATATTTGTTTCTATTTTATTATTAAGTACTTTATTAAATTTTTCTTTAACTTTATTTGCTATTTCTTTTTGTTGCTCATTTTCGTAAAATATTTCACTCCTATATTGAGTTCCGATATCTGGAAATTGCATATCTTTTTGCGTAGGATCATGCAATTTAAAAAAGAGCTCTAAAATTTTTTCAAAGGATATGATATTTTCATCAAAAGACAGCTTAACAATTTCTGCATGGCCCGTGTTTCCCTGGCAAACTTCTTCATAGGTTACCTTAGATTTGTATCCTCCAGCATATCCTACTTCAGTGTCTATTATGCCCTTTTGATTTTTAAATTTTTCCTCTGGCTTCCAGAAACAACCCATTGCTAAGTAACATTTTTGCATAAGTAATTTTATATGTTATGAAGTGATGAGGATAATAAATTGCTTACTAAAAATCAAATAGGCGTATTGTACATGGTAGGAAGTGTTGTTTGCTTTTCTGTTATGGATATTTGTGTAAAATGGCTAGATTATTATCCTGTTGGGCAAGTTTTATTTTTAAGATTTTTTATTGGGTTTATCCCAATTTTTTTTATTATACCCAAAGAAAAATTATCAAGTTTTTACAAAACTGCAAGACCAGGTCTCCATACGTTTCGTGCTTTCACCGGCGCTGCAGCAATCATCGCGCTATTCATTGGGTTAAGAGAATTACCTTTAGCTGATGTAGTGTCCCTAACTTTTGGAGGACCAATATTTGTTACGGTTGCTTCAATTTTCTTTTTATCTGAGAAAGTTGGAATTAAAAGATGGTCAGCGGTATTTTTAGGATTTATTGGAATGCTGTTAATAGTCCAGCCAGCTTTTATTGATTTAAACTTTTACTACATCACCCCAATAGTTTTTTGTATTTTCTTCGCTTGTGTAGCTATAAGTGTAAGGTCTTTATCTAAAACTGAACCAAATTATAGAATTGCTTTTTATTTTACCCTTCTTTGTTCAATCTTAGGGATAGCAACCATCTTCAAGGGAGATTGGATTTTACCAACCAAAATAGATTTAGTAATTTTTATTATAATGGGTTTATGTGGTAGTATTGCTAATTTATTACTTACTCAAAGCTACAGATTAGCAGAGGCTTCCTTAGTAACCCCAATAAAGTATTTAAGTTTAGTTTTTGCAATAGCATTCGGATTTTTAATTTGGAGCGAAATACCAAAATTATTAACTCTTTTCGGTGCATTACTTGTAATAACTAGTTCTTTAATAATTTTCATGAGAGAAAATAAACTCAAAAAACAAATTATAAATCCAAGATCATGAGTAAACCACCCAGGTATTGGACTAGAGCCAAAAAAATATTATCTAAAAGAGATAAAGTGATGGCTAGACTAATTTTGAAATATAAAGATGGATCATTAATTACAAGAAATGATGTATTCTTCTCATTATGTAAAAGTATAATTGGTCAACAAATAAGTATAGCCGCAGCTAATTCGGTCTTTTTAAAATTTAAAAAAAAATGTAACGGAAAAATAAATCCTAAAATTGTAAATAAGTTATCTGCATCAAGTTTAAAGAGATGTGGGTTAAGCAGACAAAAAACTAAAGGTATTAAAGAGCTTGCTAAAAAGACTTTAAGTAAAGAATTTAGTCCAAATTTGATAAAAAACATGAATGATGAAGAGGCCATAGAGTATTTATCAAATTTGAGACAAATTGGCAGGTGGTCAGCAGAAATGATATTACTATTTACTTTTAACAGATCAAATATTTGGCCAATGCAAGACATAGGCCTTCTAAGAGCAATTTCAAATAATTATAAAAAGAAATATTTTCCTCCAAAAATTTTTTTAAAAAAACTTTATAAAAAATTTAGTCCTTACTGCTCTGTTGCCACCTGGTACCTTTGGCGATCGATAGACGATGAACCAATACAGTATTAAGTACCTTCAACTGTTTGGTGTTGTCTTATAGCACAACCTTTTAAAATTGAATGAGCATCTTGATATTCTTTTGAATTGTAAAAAGAATTTGCTTCCTCATAAGATGGAAATTCAATTACAACGGTCCTAGGGGCTTTTTCACCCTCATTATTTATTGACTTCCCCCCTCTTATCAAAAATTTACCTTTAAATTTTTCAACTGCTACTCTAGCTTTAACTGCATATTCCTTAAGCTTTTCCTCATTGCTTATACTTTTATAAACACAAACTACATAACCTTTCATTTACAACTCCTTTAAAATAAATTAATTTTTTCTATGGCTGAGAAATTAATCATAGATTGGAAAGAATATAATCAAATAGTAGAGAAGCTTGCAATACAGATTTATGACAGTGGTTTTAAACCTAATTTATTAATAGGCATTATGAGGGGTGGAGCCCCAATAATAGATGTTCTAAGTAGAGTTTTTAAACTTAAATGTGCATATTTAGCAGTAGAGTCATATTCAGGAGAAAATATCGAAGATAATCAGGGAGAATTAATTTTTTCAAGAGAGCTAAGTTCTACAGTTCAAGAAATGAGTGGTAATATTTTACTTTGTGATGATTTATCAGACACTGGGGTTACATTAAATAAAAGCATTGACTGGTTAAAAAAGTATCCACCTTTAAAAGGGAAAATTAAATCTATTAAGACCGCAGTGCTTTGGAAAAAAGCTGACTCAACTTTTGAGCCAGATTTCTGTGCTCAAAAACTTAAAGATAACCCTTGGATAGTACAACCGTTTGAAAAATACGAAGAATTAAGGATTGAGGATTTAAAAAACAGTCAAGAATAAAAAGGGCCAGTTTCCCAGCCCTTTAATTATTTAAGCTACAGCAAAACTCGCAACACTTAACGCAGCTATCAACCAAATAGCTGGTGAAGTAGTATTAAATTTCCCTGTGAAAATTTTAATTAATGCATATGCGATAAAACTCAAAGCTATCCCGTGACTAATGGAATAAGTCAATGGCATGGCGATAAAAGCAACTACCGCAGGCGCTGACTCGGCTATATCATTCCATTCTATGTCTGTTAAGTTCCTAACAAATAATACAGCAACGTATAGCAAAGCTGCTCCATCTATTTCTTTAGGCAATGAAGTAGCTAAGGGAGAAAAGAACAAACATGCCAAGAATAACACTCCTATAACAAGTGATGTCATTCCTGTTCTTCCACCAGCTTTTACACCAGCACCAGACTCCACATAACTTGTGACAGTAGTTGTTCCCATAAACGCTCCCGCAACTGTGCCAACGCTATCAGAAAGCATAGCTTTATTTATGTCTTTTACTTTTCCATCTTTGCCGACTTTACCAGCAACATTTGCAACAGAAGTTAAGGTCCCAGCTGTATCAAAGAAGTCAATAAATAATAAAGTAAATATCACTGTTGACATTCCTGCCGTAAAAGCAGCTCCCAAATCAAACGCAAAAAGGTAAGTCATTGGTGGAGGAGTACTTACTACTCCATTAAATTTAGCTAGACCAGTTACCCACGCGATAACACTGAAAATTAGTATTCCAATTATTATGTTTCCACGTATTTTCATTTTTTCCATTACAACCATGGATACAAATGCCAAACATCCAAGTAGGACCAATGGATTTTTGATGTCTCCTAAAGTTACTAAGGTAACGGGGTGATCTCCTACTACTCCCATAATTTCTAGTCCTATTATTGCAAGGAACCCACCTATCCCAGCTCCAATTCCTAGTTTCAAACTTTTTGGTATAGAATTGATTAACCAAGCTCTTATTGGGGTTAAAGAAATTAATAGGAACAATACCCCGGCAACTAACACTGCACCTAAAGCCTCTTGAGGAGTGTAACCCATTCCTGCTACTACTCCAAAAGCCACAAATGCGTTTATTCCCATGCCTGGCGCTAGACCAATAGGCCAAGTTTTTCCATAAAAAGCCATTATAAAACAAGCTATGGCAGTAGCTATTATTGTTGCAGTAAAGACAGCACCAAAATCAAAAAATCCTTTTTCTGGTCCTGCAAATTCTCCAGATAGAATAAAAGGATTTAAGAACATTATATAAGCCATTGTTAAAAAAGTAGTCACTCCAGCTATAACCTCTGTTCTAAAATTTGTTTTGTGTTTTTTATATTCAAAATATTTTTCAAGCATAAAGCCTCCTAATAATTGTGCTTACAATGATTCTCCTTATAAATCTTTGAAAAAACTGTCTATAATATAAAATTACAACCTATGATAAATATTTCTGTTTATAAAATTGATGTATATTCTACATTTAGTTGAAAATGAAAATATTATTTATATTTGTTCTTTTAATAATTAATCTTACTTCGTGTCAAACGGTGACAAAAAAAATTGACGAAAAAGTTTCTGAAGAAGAGGCCCAATTAAGTAAATGGTTAAATAAATCAGAGGTTGAGCTTAAAATTGAGTTTGGAAAACCAAATAAAATTGATTTTAAAAACAATTCTAGAAACAGGTTTTACATTTACACAAAAGAAAAATTAAAAATAAAATGTGAAAGAATATTTGAAATTAATCAAGATAATAAAGTCATTGGTTTTACAAGCAAAAACTGTTTTTAATGACAGGCTATATTAAATTTTTTAAGCCTCCAATAATTATAAGGCCATGGTGTTAAAAATCCTACTAAAAGCATTATTGGAATAACCCACCACACAAGTTTTGCTGAACCCACAATTAAGTAATCTGTTAAGTTCATTGCGAGCTCCATAGAAACCATACTAATTAGCGACATTCCACAGGCAGTTTTAAAAGCATCTTTTAATTTAAATTTTTGTCTTAATAAAATTATAGTTTCGAGAAAGATAGAAGTTATTATTCCATTTACTATTGCAATTAACATTACCAACATTACTGACAAAGAGTGAGGTGTTATCTGAAAATAATAAATAGTTCCAAAATCTCCTATAGAGCATCCAATTAGACACCATAAAGTATTATATGCACTTTTAGACCAAGTAGCCTTACAAAACCAATCAAACTTAACCTTTGTTTCCATAATTTAAATTTTGGCGTTTTTTAAAATAAAACTGTATTCTTCTGCAAGTTCTTTTATAGCATTATCTCTACCACTCATACCTCCATGACCAGCTGCTTTCATTTTACACTTTAATAATTGATCATTGTTATCTTCTTTAACTTCCCTTAACTTGGCGACATATTTTACGGGTTCGGAATATAAAACTCTATTATCAAATATTGACGAAGTAATTAACATCGGTGGATATTTTTTTTTACCTAAATTATTGTAGGGAGAATAAGATAGTATGTAATCAAAGTATTCTTTACTTTTGATTGGATTTCCCCAAAGTTCCCACTCAGCAGGTGTAAGTGGCAGTTTTTCATTTAACATCGTTGTCATTGTATCTACGAATGGAACAAGCAAAAGCATTGCAAAAAATAACTCAGGAGCCATATTTGCTACACTACCTCCTGTGAGTCCACCAGCGCTACCTCCGTAAAAACACAACCCACCTTTATGGGTATACCTTTGTTCAATCAAATGGTTTGCGCATGCGATATAATCATGAAAGGTATTTTTCTTAAGTTTCTTTTTTCCTTCCGTGTGCCAATTGTCTCCTAAATCTCCTCCACCTCTTATATGCGCTATAGCAAATGTAATACCTCTATCAACTAAACAAAATCTTGATGCACTAAATGACGGGGAAACACTGTGCTTATATGCTCCATAAGCATATAATAATATTTTTGACATTCCGTCTTGTTTTGAACTTTTAAGTCTCACTAAACTTATGGGTATCATACGTCCATCATGTGACTTAGCTTTTATTCTTTCAATAACATATTTACTTGGATCATGACCTGAGGGAATTTCAACTTCTTTAACTAGTTTTTTTTCTTTTGTTTTAATATCGTATTCAAATATTTTACCTGGCGTCGCCATACTTTCCCAACTAATTCTAATTTTAGAGGTATTAGTATCCTTTTGCATTAAACTTGCTCCTGGGACACCAATAGGTTCATCAGAAATTTTTATTTCTTCTTCATCATTTGTATTAATGTCTCTTACATATAACTTTGATATCGCATCAGATTTTTCTGCTCTAATAATATAATCATCTAAAAAATCTAAACCACCGATAACCGTCTCCTTCTTTGGGGAAACAAATTCCTCCAAATTTTCAATATTGTCTTTTTTGCACCTTAAAATTTTGTAGTCTCTTGCATCTTCGTTGGTATGAACATAGAAATAATCCTTCCAGGAGTCTAAAGAATAACGCACGTCTTTTTTTCTTTCTCTAAATAGTTTAGGTTTAATGTCGTCACTAATCGACTCAAAGAAATACTCTTCAGTTGTAATATGATCTGAAGTAGAAATTACGAAATATTTTTCATCCGATGTTAAACTAATACTGCATGTAAAAGTCTCATCTTTTTCATCAAAAATAAGCTCATCACTTTCAACAGGTTTGCCTAAAAAATGTTTATAAATTTTCCTAGGTCTATGAAATTTATCCAGTTTGGAGTAGAAAAAACTTTTACTATCTAAAGACCAAGTAATACTTCCACTAGTATTTTCAATTTGATCGGGTAAATTTTTATTGTTAGTTAAATCTCTTAAATTAATAGTATAGTACTCAGATCCTTTTAAATCTAAAGAATATGCCATATAATTATCATTATGAGAAACACTGACACTACCTAAGCCAAAGTACTCAGATCCAGATTTTTTCTTTTCCAAGTCTCCGTCAAAATAAATTTCTTCCGATTTAGATTTATCAATTATTTGTCTTAATCTTTTTCCATAGTTTCCATTAGCCTCAGTTTTACTCCAGTAATAATACTTTTTATCTTTAAATTTTAATGAAGTATCATCAAGCTTAATTTTTGATTTAATTTCATCAAAAAGTTTTTTTTGAAGATCTTTAACATCACTGAAGTATTCTTCAGTCAATAAGTTATTTTCTTCAATATACTTTTTTACTTCAGGATGTAATTTGTTTGGATTTTTTAAAACGTCTAAAATATCAGGCTGATCGACCCAAGAATAATCATCTTTTAAAGTAGTATTGTGATACTTTTTCTCGCTCTTTATTTTTTTCAATTCTGGTATACTCATTGTAATATAATTATATGAATTGGTTTTTAATTGGAATTATCATATTTGTCATTGTTTATTTATTTCTTAATTGGTTTGCCAAAACTAGCACAAAAAAAATTGCCCAATTTTTAAAAAGATTAGCTATTGTAATATCTATCTTTTTGGCAGCAATTTTAGCAATAGGAGGCAAATATATATTTTCACTCCCCTTTTTATTAATTCTTCTTAGTGGTTTAAAGATAAAAGGTTTTACGGCTTTACAATTATTTCAACTATGGAGACTAATACAAGTTCTGAGAAGTTCGGGAAGATTTGGCAATAAAAGCTCACAAGCAACCACAAGTATATCTACGGAAGAAAGCTATAAAATTTTAGGTTTAAAAAAAGGATGTTCTAAAGAAGATGTTTTAAAAACTGCAGCGAAATTACAAAAAAAAATTCATCCTGATATGAACCGAGATGTAAATAGCGAAAGATTAAGTCAATTAGTCAATGAGGCTAAAGAAAAGATTATTAAGTCTGACTTTAGTTAATCAAATATTTTTTAGCTTTCTCAAATACTTCTTCAAAAGAAATTTTTTCTTTACCTAAGGTGTCATGACTTGTGCTTTCTAGAGTTTCACCAATCGGAACAATAGCGATAATGTTATCTGAATATCCACTATAGGAGTATGCAGGTGAGTCAACGAATATACTTATTGATTTAATTCCTAGAGCTGAACTTATATGCATGAAACTTGTGTCATTACCAATATAAAGATCACAATTTTTAATGACGGGTAATATTTCTTTAATTGATAAGTTTTCTAGTGAGAAACAATTTTTACCTATCTCAGAATTTATAATTTTATCAATTATTTCTTGATCATCTTTACTAGCAGCAATAATAAACTTACAATTTTGAATTTTATTTAATTTGATTGCTAGATTAATATAATTTTCTATATCCCATCTTTTCGTTGGCCCTGAGGCAGATATCCCAAGTACAATATTTTTAACATCTCTTGTTAAATTAAATCTTTTTTTAGCTTCAGCAATAGTTTTGGGATTTAATGTTAATTCTGGTTGAGTCGATAAAATTTTATTTACATAGTTTTCAGTAAATACTTTTGCTGTTTGAAATATGACATCTTTTGAAATAAAAAAGGGATACTGGTAAATTTCTTTAATTCCTGAAAATAAAGCCAAAAGTCTGTATCTTATTGATCCATTAAAGATAAATACTTTATCAAAATTTTTACTTTTAATTTCTTTGGAGAGCTTTGAAAAACCTAAAATTTTATCATTAGCGCTGTCTAATTTTATTATCTCATCCAAAAAATTTTCATCTTTGAATAATTCATTTGCTTTAGAAGTTGCTTTAGCGAGTATGGATATTTTAACTCCAGTTTTCTGAGAAATAGCCTTAAGGTAGGGTAGAAATATAAGCATATCACCTATGCCGTATCTAGTTTGTATAACAAGAACTTTCATTTTGAAATTTAATATTATAACTTAGATAAAAAAAATTAGGTAAGATTATGATAAAAAAAGGGGTATATGCTGCTACATTAAGTGTTTTGGATAAAAACAGCACTTTAGACGTTGAAGAAACAATAGCGCACGCTGAAAATATAATTAATGAAGGTTTACATGGCGTATTCTTTTTTGGGTCCACTGGGCAGAGTCAATTAATTTCTATGGCTGAAAAAAAAGAATTAGTTTCTAAACTTCCTTTAAGCAAACTTAAAAACAATTTTTTTTTGGGAACTGGATTTAACTCATTAAATGATAATTTAGAATTTATAAAGTATTCTATGGAATATGAATTCAATACTTTTCTTATAATGCCACCCGCTTATTATAAAGGAAATACAGAAGAAGGTGTATTTGAGTTTTATAGACAAATTATAAAAAATGTTCCTAAAGTAAAAATTATTTTATATAATTTTGAGAAACTAAGTGGATTTAAATTCGAACCAGACTTTCTAAAAAAATTAGTATCCACATACCAAAAAAATATAATTGGTTGCAAAGACTCCACTTATAATTTGTACGAGAAAATTAAAATAAAAGACTTTTTAATGTTTCCCGGAGACGAATCCAAATTGCTGAAGGGTTTGGAAATTGGCTGCTCAGGATGTATATCGGCTATAGCGAATGTAACACATAAATTGGCAAGAGAGGTTTTTGATGACTTTCAAAAAAATAGACCTCAAAAATCAAACCATAAATTGATAAATGTAAGACACACTTTTGATAAATATAATTTAATTTCTGGTTTACATAGTTTTATGTCTCTTAAAAATTCAAAATTTAAAAATTTATTACCCCCATTAACATTATTAAAATCAAATGATCAAAAAGAATTATTAAAAAAACTCGAAAGTTTAAAATTTAATTTTAACAAAAACCTCGCAGCTTAAAATATGATATTAGCAAAAGTACTAAATAAAATTTATAAAAAGGATGGAATAATTTTAGAGGACTCATCAGGCCAAAAATATATTATTGGTAATCCTAAAAAAGATAAACCAATAACTTTAAAATTGTTAAAAAACAATCTTAAATGGAAGTTGGTACTTGATCCAGAGATTGAATTCCCCGAGGCTTATATGCGGAACGAAATTGAAATTAAAAACGGATCTTTAGAACAGTTTTTAATGTCTTTAGTAAAAAATCTGGGAAGAGAGGAGATTACTACAGCGAGTTATCTTTCAAAAAAGATTTTTGAAATAGCAAGACAAGTTTCAAATTTCAATTTACCTAGTAGATCTAGAAAAAATGTTGAACATCATTATGACATTGGAGGTGAAAAGGGTGAAAAGTTATATGATATTTTTCTTGATAAAAAACATAGACAGTATTCTTGTGGATATTGGAAAAAAGATACTGAAACCTTAGAAGATGCTCAACAGAATAAAATCGATCATATTATAAAAAAACTTAACATAAAAAATGGTGATAAAGTTTTAGATGTTGGCTGCGGTTGGGGAGGCATGGCTTTAGAACTTGCAAAACAAAAAGGATGTGAAGTTACAGGAATATCTTTAAGCAAAAATCAAATTAACTATTGTAAAAAAAAAGCAAAAGAAATTGGTTTAGACAATCAAGTTTCTTTTGAGCTGGCAGATTATCGGGAGATAAACGGAGAATATGATAAGATTTATTCAGTAGGTATGTTCGAACATGTTGGTAGGAAATTTTATAATAAATTTTTTAAATCTATTAACAAACTCCTTAAAAAAGACGGTTCATTCTTACTACATACTATTGGGGTCGTAGATAAGCCTTCCCCTCCTAATAAATTTATAAATCGATATATTTTCCCTGGGGGAATTTGCCCGTCTTTAAGTCAAATTACCAAATCAATAGAAAAAACTGGACTAATAGTTTCAGACACTGAAACGCTGATACGACATTACGATAAAACGCTTTTAAGCTGGTTAGATAGATTTACTGCTAAGAAGTATTTAGTAAAAGATATGTTTGATGAAAAATTTGTGAAAATGTGGTCTTTTTATTTAGCAAGTTGCGCGGCCGCGTTTAGATATAGAGACTTAGTTGTATTTCAATTACAAATTGTGAAAAATTTTGATTCTGCACACCCTACAAGAGACTATATATATTCCTAAAAACTGGTATTTAATTAATATCAGTTATGAAAAAGAAAAAGAAAAAGAAAAAAATTAAAAAAAGGTCTAAAATAAGAAGAAAAGCAAAAAAACTTACTAATTCTTTTAAAAGATCAAGACGCACCTTTAAAAAAAAACCCAAAAAAGCAAAAAAAAACATTAAAAGTAAAAAAAAATTTAAAGCAAAAAGAAATAAATTTTTAAAAAAATCTCAAATTTCAAAGGAAACTTTTAGAAAAATTATTAGATTTGGAGATCGATTTAAATTTAATATAAAATTCAATTTTAACGTTGACAAGGCTCTTCAAAATTTTTTTCAAGGAATATCAGATAAGATCGATGCTTTTAAACAAGTAGTAGAAGAGGAAAGAGAGAAAAAAAAATTGGATGAAGTAAAAAAAATGAAGAAAGAAAAAGAAGATATAATTAGAAAAAATAAATTATCAAAAAGAGAAGAGTTAAAACTTAAACAAGAAGAAGTTCGTGAAGAAATTAAATTAAACAAAGAAAGAAAAATTGAGCTAAGAAAATTTATAAGAGAAGAGCAGGCTCAAGTAAGAAAAGACCAAGCTGAAAAACAAAGATTGTTTTATGAAAAAATAAAATTAGAAAAAAAAATCGATCAGTTTAGAAAAAGAGAAGCTTTGGAGATAAAAAATTTGGAAAAATTTGTTTTAAAACAAGAAAGAGAAAATTACGGGGAAGTTCAAGAAAGAATAGAGAAGATCAAATTAAAATATCAGGCAATAAGAGATCAAAAAATTAGAGAAAGGATAGAACAATTAGGAATTGAAGTTTCTGATAAGGATACAAGATCTGATTTATTAGAAAAAGAAAGGCAATTTAATATTGCTAGAGAAAAAATTGAAAATAATTTAGAGAGTTTTTACAGAAGTATGGCTTCTTGTATTTTTCAGCTTAATAGAAGATGGCTTCCAAAAAAAATGTCTTTACTTAGAGTAATTGATAGAAGATATGAAACTTCAGAAATATTTATTAAATTAGATGAGGAGCATGATGAAAACTGGATTATGCTTGTATATCTAAAAGATAATAATCCGAGTTCTAATATAGTAGTTGAAGATAAAACTAATCCTGAAAAAAATCAATCTAATGAATACAAGTCAAATGAAATATTTAAATTTTCAGATGCTCTTGTAGACTCTTTAACTTCAATGATAGACAGAGAATACAAAAAAAAATTAAATTAATCTAATATTTCAGACAACTTTGTTACTTGTCCAATCTTAAAAATTATAGCATCATTTTTTTTGAAGCCAAATTTTTCTGAATTTTTTTTAAATCTTTCTGGAGGTTCCATGATAGGTTCTAATGAAAGAATAACTGTTCCCCAATGCATACCAATAACTTTTTTACTTTTAAGATCTCTCGCTAGACTTAAAGCTTGTTCAGGATTTGTGTGGTAAACAGATTTATCCTTTTCAGGCATTATTGGAAAAAAATTATAGGCACCAATGTTAATAAAAGTAATATCTATTGGACCATACTTATCTCCAAGATCTTTATAAATATTTCCAACACCAGTATCACATGCGAATAAAATTTTTTTATCTTTATATTCAATTAAATAATTTCCCCACAATGTTTTGTTTGTGTCAAATAGACTTCTTTTCGACCAGTGCACTGCTGGTAGAAGTGTAATTTGTAATTCATTATTAATTTTGATTTTTTGATACCAGTCTAACTCGTTTACATCTTTAAAACGGTTAAAATATTTTGATAATTTTAAAGGGGTAATTACTTTAGCGTCTTTATGTGGAAAATTTCTAACTGCATTTACATCAAGATGATCGTAATGATTGTGTGTTAAAAGAAAAATATCAGTTTTGGGTATTTCCTCTAACTTTATAGCTGGTTCTACGTATCTTTTTGGACCGAAAATTAGCGGCCCTGTATTCTTTGAAAAAAGGGGATCTGTAATAATTGTATTATTACCCAGTTTTATTAAAAAAGTTGCGTGTCCTATCCAAGCCACATAATCGTTATTGAAATTTTCATTTAAGTCTTTCAGAACTTTACTTCTTGGGATTACATGTTCCTTAGGAAAATCAATCTTAATTTTTTTTCTTTCTTCATTAAAAATTTTGTATGACCATTTAATATTTGGATCTCTTTTGGGCGATCCCTCTGGATTTCTAAAAGTTCCATCTGCTAAGTGGTGATACGGTTTCTCTGCCATAACGTTAATTGTGAGTATTGTATTTATAATAAGAAAATAAATTAAGAATAATTTCATTAATTCTTATTTTTTTTTGTTTTCTCATTTATCTTTTTCCCGTATTCCTGTATTTTTTTCCATTCATCCAATGTTTTTGAATCATTTTCAGATTTATTACTTATAATTAATGGCATCATGATTAATATTATAAAAATTGAAATAATAGCAATAATAAGGGATAAAGACATTATCCCTTATTAGCACATTTTTGTTTTTTTTTTAAATAATTTAACTATTTAAACAATGTTTTTTATTGATTCTCTCATCGAATTCTTCAAGCGCCTCTTTCGAAACAAACCAGATAAAAGAGGACTCTTGAATTTGTTTTGAATCCGCGACAGTACATTTTTTGCCTAACTTGATTTTTGCTACATTACCACCGGCACAGTTTGTCAACATTAGAAGTAAAGCTGCAATAGATAATATTTTCATAATTATTTTTTTAAAGTCAGATTTGGTAAATTGGTTGTCATAAAATTGTTCAAAATAAGAGAGAAATTTAAGCAAGTTGAAGTTGTACAAATAAGAACATATATTCATCTAATGGACCATAAATACAAATTGCGAATATATTACGAGGACACGGATGCAGCTGGAGTGGTTTTTTATGCCAATTATTTTAAATTTACTGAAAGGGCTAGAACAGAACTTATTTATGAAAAATTAAAACTCAAACATCTTGAGTTGAAGGATAAATTTGATGTCATTTTTGTGGTAAAGTCACTTTCATCAAAATATATAGCACCAGCCAAATTTGAAGATGACTTAACTATTGTTTCAAATATTGTAGAAAAAAGCCCAGTTAGACTAGTTCTTGAACAAAATATTGAAAAAGGTAATAAACTGATTTTTACATCAACAATTGAATTAGCTGTAGTTTCTTCAAAAGGTAAAATTACGAAGCTACCAGATCAGCTACTATCTTTAATTTAATTTTTAAATTGCTCTATTGTATTTTTTTTAAAAATTGTTAAGAATGTTTTGTGAAAGCAAATTCTCCAAATAAAGTGGCAATTATCATGGGCAGTAGAAATGATTATCCTGTTATGAAAAAATGTGAGCTAATTTTAAGAAAATTTAAAATTAAAAATGATGTTTTAATAGTTAGCGCCCACAGAACTCCTGAAAGACTTTTTAAATTTGCAAAAAATGCTCATAAAAATTATTCAGTCATTTGCGCAGGAGCAGGTCGCGCTGCTCATCTAGCAGGAATGTGCGCATCTTTAACAAAAATTCCTGTAATAGGAGTTCCAATAAAAGACAAAAAAACAGATGGGGTTTCTGCTTTGTTTTCAGTTGCAGAAATGCCAAATGGGATCCCTGTTGCCACAACTGCTATAAATGGAGCTCTTAATGCTGGGCTATTAGCAATTTCAATTATTGCTCTGCAAGATAAAAAAGTACGAATTAAACTTGTAAACTACAGAGCAAGACAAACTAAATCAGTTAAAAAAAGACCAAGATAAATGTCTAAATCAATTAATTTAGGAGTGATTGGTGGAGGTCAATTAGGCTCACTCTTGTGTTCTGCTGCAAAAAAATTAAAAGTTAAAACAATTGTATTCTCAGACGATAAAGATGGACCAGCACAAAATTTTTGTGATGAATTCATTTGCAGCAATTATGATGATAACGTAAAAGTGAGAGAGTTTATTACCAAAGTTGATGTTGTAACTTATGAGTTTGAAAACATACCAGTAGATTTTTTAAATCTTATTCAGAAAGAGAAAAAAGTATTACCTTCACCTAAAATAAATAAAATTGCTCAAAACAGAAAACTTGAGAAGACTTTTGTCAATGAACTAGGAATTAATACTACAGACTGGGTTTTCATTGAATCAGCAGAAGATATAGAAAAAAATCAGCACCTTTTACCCGGGATACTTAAATCTAATACTTTAGGCTATGATGGAAAAGGTCAGTTTGTTTTAAATTCATTAGAGGATATTAAAAAAGATTGGTGTTTTACTAAAGACTATATTCTTGAAAAAAAAGTAGATTTAAAAAAAGAAATTTCGGTTGTTATTGCTAGATACGCTGACGGGACAATGATAAGTTATGAGCCAATTGAGAATGTACATAAAAATCAAATCTTATATAAATCAAAAATACCTGCTGATATAAGTAATAAAATATTTAAAAGTGCTATTAACAATGCAAAGAAAATAGCTGAAAACTTTTCATATGTTGGAATATTAACTATTGAGTTCTTTATTACAAAAAAAGATGAATTATTGGTAAACGAACTAGCTCCACGTTTCCACAATTCAGGTCATCTCACTATTGAAGCTTTTAATATCTCTCAATTTGAACATCATGTAAGGGCTGTTTGCAGTCTAAAGTCAAAGCCGATTGAAAAAATTTCTAATGCAGAAATGTACAATATTTTAGGTTTTGAAATTCAAAATTATAAAAAAAAAACTTTTAAAAAGAACGAATTTTTTCACGACTATTTAAAAAAAGAACCTAGAGAAGGAAGAAAAATGGGTCATCTTACAATTTTAAAAGACTAATTACTGAATTGTTATCCTAAACATTTTCCTATCACCATTAAAAGCAGTTGCCGCATGAAGCATAGAGCGATTTGACCAAAGTGCAATATCACCCTTTTTCCAACTAAAACTATAAGTAAATTTCTCTTTTATTTGGTGAGTGGATAAAAAATTTATTAATTTTTCTTGCTCATAGCTCATATTAGCTATTCCAACTATGTGACCTGGAGAACAATAAATAGTTTTTCTACCGTTAATTAATTGAACTAAGTTATGTTCAGACCTAATCTCTTTTGTTCCACTAGTCCCGTGATCTGCCATTCTTAATTTCCGCGTTTGAGCTATTTTTCCCTGAGAGGAAAAAACACCTTTTAAATTTTCAATTTGTTGTTTTATATCTTTAGGTAGCGCTTCATATGCAAGAAATTGATTATAAAACAAAGTATTTCCTTTTCCTTCTTCAGGCACATCAATTGCTTGTAAAAAAGTAAACTTTGGAGGGTTTGCTAAATATGAAGAATCTGTGTGGGGACCCTCACCAAAACTTTTTCCAGTATCGGTTTTTTTTCTTTCAATAACATATATATCTTTGAAATCTTTGTGTGGTTTAAGCATAGGGTATTTTGCTGGTTTTCCAAAATTTGATGAAAAATTAACATATTGCTCTGGATTTAAGCTTTGATTTTTAAAAAAAAGCACTCCGTATTTATTAAGTAGTTTTTTTATTTCATCTATTTGGTCTTTTTTTAATTCCTGTAAATCGGTGTAAATAAAACATCCTACTATGTTATTTGTTGGTTCAAATTCTATTTTTGACATGTAAAATTGTAAACTAAATTATATCAATTTGGCAATGGGTTAATTAGTTCTTTAAAATTATTTTTCGGATTATTAATTTCAAGCCCAATTTGATAAAAATTAAGATTTGGTGGTTTAATAGATTGTAAAATTTCTTTGGCATTATTTTTAAGATTTAAATAATCATTAATTTTTGATTTATTAATTATCAATGGTTGGCGATGATGGATCTTAGAATTTTCACCTTCAGCCTCTCTCGTAATTATACTGAACTGATTATTTTCAAATATTCCGGCAAAGTACATTAAATCATTATCATCTTTTAATTTAAAACAATAAGGAACTTTTCTATTTTCCTCAGATTTTGACCATTCATAAAAATAGCTACAAGGTATCAATAATCTGTTAGTTGAAATTAATCTTTTAAAATATGGTTTAACTAGACTTTCTAATCTAGTGTTATGCAAAGGTCTAAAACCCTCTTTGTCTTTTGCCCAGCTTGGGAAAATACTCCAATGACTAAGCTCTAAAGCTCGTCCATTACTGTATTTTTTTATAACAGCAGCCTCTTGTCCAGGACTTATATTAAAATTATCTATACTGTCTACTTTTCCGATAACAGTTTTTACTATATCCGATGTTGCTTTTATTATATTGGTTTGTGCAAATCTTCCACACATTTAAAATCTATTTTACGAATTCTTTTATACGTTCTATCGTACTTTTTTTTGGGCCGTCATATTTAATTGAATAAGAGTTTGAGGTAGTTAAAACTTCAACACCTTTTGTAAATATAAAAATAAAAAATATTATAAAAAAAGCTACGAATATTTTTGCAGGATTATAGTTTCCTGTTTCAAAAACACTTTTTTTTTCGACGTTTGCTTTGTGGAAAAATTTAAAAGTTATGTATACAGCAATTATTAAACCAATGTGTGCTAATACAACACCAGCCCATCCCCAAATAAAACTTGTTAAGCTAAATACATATAAACTAAAAACAGTTGACCATACAAAAGATAATACTATTAAAATTTGAAGTCTGACAGTTTTTGGAAGCGATCTTAAATCATTTTTACTGTCGTCAAACATTATGTTTGCTGTTTCTACCATCCAATTTTTTAAACTTTCCATAACTGACTTATATACTTTTTATGTTGAAAATAAAATTCATAATTTCCTTACCAAACTTCTTACTTTGCTCATATGCTTTTCAAATTTTTCCTGCGACATTCCAGGCAAAACTTCATAAAATCTTATATAGTTTGTTTTCATACCTCCAAGCTTTAAAACGCCAGCTTTAATTCTTCTAAAAGGAATATTTTGAAACCAAGTTTGAATACTAAACCAATTCCCACCATAACTCATACTCATAATTGCTCTCTTATTTTTCATAGCGCCTGCAACAGGATATCCCCAGTTCCCCACCAATCTTTTGAAAGAAAAAAACCACTTAGGAGCAAGCACAAGATCAATCCAGTTTTCTAAAATTGCTGTTGCTCTTAAATTATAACAAGGAGAAATCATAAAGAGCACATCACTTTGTTCTAATCTTTTTCTATAATCTAAGATTTGTTCATTTGGTTCAGAACCATTATAAAAAGGTAAAGGTTTTTCCTCATGCAAATTTATCAAATCAATTTCATGACCAAGTTTCTTAGCTTCAGAACAAAAAGTGTCTCGAATTTCTTGATTGAAACTTTTATTTACATTGTGATGCCCATAAACAACAAATATTCTACTCATATAATTTTTTTTTCATTTTCTAAAATAATCAATAATTTCCTGTACTCTAATAAATTTAACACCAAAGACAAATCCTAAACCAGCTCCATACCAAACTGCCCCAGCTAAACCATACCCATCAATACTTATGTCTACTTCATAATAAGTTTGAATTTTTCTAACAAAATAATAAAAAATTAAAGATCCAATTAATCCATTAATAAAAAAAAATTTATTTATCTTCTTCACCTTCAACTTTATCCTTCCAAAAAAATATACCAGTTCCCCCACCAATTAAAATGGCCGATATTATCCAAGCTGATTCGTGTTTCACAAATATTGTAATCACACCTGCCAGAACTAGAAGTATGCCTAAATGTCTGTTTTTCATTATAAATTCTATATTGACATTTATTCACGTTATACAATAGGATTAATTTACCATCCACATGGTCAGAAAGTGGCTCATCTACATGAGTTAAAAGTAGGTTGAAT
>CABZCD010000006.1 GCA_902524105.1 uncultured Pelagibacteraceae bacterium
AGCATACTTAACTGGGGAGGAAAATTCTGATGAAATTCGAGGTGGCGCAGGAAAAATTAGTTTTAAAAGTAATAAAGCTGGGGGAATTTTAGGAGGTATTTCATCAGGCCAAGAAATTATTGCATCATTCGCGGTCAAGCCAACTTCTTCTATTTTGAATAGTAGAGAAACTATAAATAAAAAAGGAAAAAATACTAAAATTTCTGTTAAAGGCAGACATGACCCATGCGTGGGAATTAGAGCTGTGCCCATAGGTGAAGCTATGCTCGCATGCGTTATATTAGATCAATATATGATGAATAAAGCTCAGTGTAGCTAATTTGAATATTTATTTTTATTTTTTGCAAATATAATGTTGGATTTTAAAGCTTCTTCAATTTTTACAACAATAGAATTGAAGTTTAAACCAGCTTTCTCATACATTTTTTCTGGAGTATCTTGGTCTATAAAAATATCTGGTAAAAACATTGATCTGAATTTCAGTCCTTTGTCAAAAACACCTCTGTCAGAAAGAAGTTTCATAACATGAGAACCAAATCCTCCTATAGAGCCCTCTTCTATTGTTAGAATTAATTCATGGTTTGAGGCTATCTCAAGAATTAATTTTTCGTCTAATGGTTTAGCAAATCTAGCATCTATTATTGATATCTTAATTCCTTTTTTTTCTAGAATTTCTCTAGCTTTTTTACACTCATCTAACCTAGCTCCAAAATTTAATATTGCGGCTTGTTTTCCTTCACAAATTATCTTCCCTTTACCAATTTCTAAAATCTCATCTATTCCTGGCAACTCAACACCAACACCATTTCCTCTTGGATATCTAAAAGCAGATGGCCTATCATTAATTTGGACTGAAGTATTTATCATTTTGACTAATTCCGACTCGTCACTTGCAGCCATTACAACAAAATTCGGTAAAGTAGATAAGTAAGTTATATCGAAAGAGCCAGCATGTGTTGGTCCATCCGCTCCCACTAGTCCTGCTCTATCTATAGCAAATCTTACCGGGAGAGATTGCAAAGCAACATCATGCACAACTTGATCATAAGCTCTTTGTAAAAATGTTGAATAAATAGCTGCATATGGCTTATATCCTTCTGTCGCTAAACCAGCTGCAAACGTTACAGCATGTTGTTCAGCTATACCTACATCAAACATTCTATCAGGAAATCTTTTCTCAAATAAATTAAGACCAGTGCCAGAAGGCATGGCTCCAGTAATACCAATAATTTTAGTATCTCTCTCAGCATGTTTTATTAAAGTTTCTGAAAATACTTTCGTATAAGAAGGCACATTAGATTTTGATTTACTTTGTTGACCTGTAGAAATATTAAATTTTGAAACTCCATGATACTTATCTCCAGAGTCTTCTGCAGGTTTATAACCTTTTCCTTTTTGAGTTATGGCATGTATTAAAATTGGGCCTTCATGTTTAGACTTTTTCACATTTTCTAAAATTTGAACTAAATAATCAACATCGTGTCCATCAATTGGTCCTATATAATAAAACCCTAGTTCACTGAACAACGTTCCTCCTGTAACAATCCCTCTTAAAATGTCTTCTGCTTTCCCGGCTTTTTGGCTAAACCTTTTTGAAAATGCTGAGGTAATTAGTTTAATTGTTTCTCTAAAACTAAAATATAGCTTTCCAGATAGTAATTTTGCTAAATATTTACTCATCGCTCCGACAGGTTTAGCGATGGACATTTCGTTATCGTTTAAAATCACAACTAACTTAGATTTTAACGCTCCAGCGTTATTCATAGCCTCATAGGCCATTCCAGCACTCATAGCGCCGTCTCCTATTACCGCTATAACATTGTTATTATCATTTGACAGCTTCTTTGCAACTGACATTCCTAAAGTTGAAGAAATTGAAGTTGAGCTGTGGGCTGCACCGAACGGATCATACTCACTTTCTTCTCGTTTAGTGAAGCCTGATAATCCTCCACCTTTTCTTAAAGTTCTGATTTCTTTTTTCCTACCTGTTATTATTTTATGAGGATAGCATTGGTGACTAACATCCCAAACTAGTTTGTCTTTAGGAGTATTAAAAACATAGTGTAATGCGACGGTTAACTCTACTACACCAAGGCCAGCGCCTAAATGACCACCCGTTTCTGAAACCACATCAATTAACTCTGTTCTCAGCTCTTCAGAAATTTGTTTTAAATCCTTTTTCTCAAATTTTCTAAGATCTGAAGGATAATTAATTTTATCTAATAATTTAGACATTAATATTTTCTTTCTAAAATAAAATTTACAATATTTTTCAAATCGTTCGCTTTATTTCCATGTTTTTCAAGTTTTCTCAATATATTTTTTTTTAAGTTAATAGCATAATCAAAAGCGTAATTATATCCTACTAAATTTACAATTGTAGATTTTCCTTTTTTTTTATCTTTGTTAACTGATTTACCAGTATATTTCGATTTTCCTTTTACGTCTAAAAAATCGTCTGCCAATTGAAACAATAGACCAATATCCTCTCCTAATCTAATTAAACCTTTGTTTACTTCATCGCTTTTACCTGCAATTTGACCAGCAGCAAAACAACAAAAACTGAATAATTTTCCTGTTTTTTTTCTTTGCATATTTATTATGTCTTTAAAGTTTTTTCTTTTTTTTTCATATTTTAAATCTAGTTCTTGACCTCCCGCTACTCCTGTATGGCCAGAGCATTCTGCTAATTTTTTAATAAGTAAAATTTTATTTTTATCTTTAATTTTAAATCTGTAGTCAGAAATTATTTCAAATGCTAAAGTTAATAGAGAATTTCCTGCAAGTACTGCTGTAGACTCTCCATATTTAATATGAGCTGTGGCTTTTCCTCTTCTAAGTTTATCATTATCCATACAGGGTAAATCGTCATGAATTAATGAGTATGAATGAATACATTCAACAGCACCACAAATATTAAATAATTTATTTGATTTAAGGTTGTATAATTTTCCAGTGGCTAAAATAACACTTGATCTAATTTTTTTTCCTCCAGATAGGACACCATAACTCATTGGGTTAATTAGTAAACTTCTTTTCTGACCTTTTAAGTATTTTTTTAAAAACAAATCAATTTTTTTTGCATTTGATTTTAATCTATTTTTTAGCATTTTTTTTACCTAATGAATTAATCTCTTTTAATTTTTTTTTAAAAAGACCATCCATGTGTTTATTCAATTTAAGAAGCATATCATAGTCGTCGGTATGGTTTTCAAGATTTGTCTCACCTTTCTCAATTTTATCTAAAATTTTATTGATTTCTTCTTTAGTCTCTTTTATTGATTTGTTTTTAAAATCTGCTGGAATATTTTTACTAGTCATTTATTGTATATTAAATAAATTATGAAGAATATCTATTCAAATATAATCAAATTTAATTCAAAGAATTTAATTAAAATTATTAATATTCTTAAAAAAAATGGCATAATTGGTTTGCCAACAGAAACTGTATATGGTTTGGCTGGAAATGCATATTCTAACAGTGCAATTAAGAAAATTTTTAAAATTAAAAAGAGATTAAAAAAAAATCCACTTATTATTCACTATTATAATTTGAATCACGCCAAAAAAGATGTTTTTTTTGACAGTAAATTTTTTAAAATTTACAAAAAATTTAGTCCAGGACCAATTACCTATATTGTAAAGAAAAAAAATAATTCCAAAATAAAATCTTTAGCTTGCGGAAATTTAAAAACTGTAGGTATTAGATTTCCAAAAAATAAAATAATAAGAAAATTATTAAAAAAACTTAAATTTCCATTAGCAATGCCAAGCGCCAATAAATCATCTAGTGTGAGCCCAGTAATGCCTTTGGATGTTTTTGAAGAATTCAATAATAAAATTAAAGTAGTTGATGGCGGTATTTCAAAAATTGGAATAGAATCAACTGTTTTAAATTTAGTCGATAAAGTATGTATTTTAAGGCCAGGAATAATTACCCCTAAACAAATTGAGAATGTTTTAAAAATGAAATTAAAAATTTTAACAAAACAAACAATTCTTAAATCACCGGGAATGTTAAAAAAACATTATTCACCAGGCATACCTATGTATATAAATAAAAATAAATGTCCTGATAAATATGCATTTATAACTTTTGGAAACAAATACCCTGTGACAAGAAACTCTTTTAATTTAAGTAGAAAATCTAATTTAAATGAGGCTGCAAAAAACTTATATAAGTTTTTTAGAATTGCTAAAAAAAGAGGATATAAAAAGATTTATGTTACAAAAATTCCTAACACAGGCGTTGGAATTGCAATTAATGATAGACTTAAAAGAGCTTCAACATAATGAAATTAGAAGTAAAAAATTTAGAAAAAAAATTTAAAAATTTCACTGCAGTTAAAAATATAAACTTTCATATTGATAATGGGCAGACATTAGGTGTTCTAGGGCCGAATGGATGTGGAAAAACAACCACAATAGGAATGTTACTTGGATTAATTAAACCTTCAAACGGTAAAATTCTTATAGATGATGAAAATTTTGAAAATTTAAATAGAGAAAAAATATTAAGTCAATTTAATTTTGCCTCACCATATGTTGAGTTACCCAAAAAATTAACTGTTAAAGAAAATTTAGAGATATACGGTAGACTATATGGCGTAAAAGATTTGACTAGAAGAATACAAGAAGTTTCTGATGACTTAAATTTAAGTATATTTTTAAATAAAAAAACAGGAGAGTTATCATCTGGACAAAAAAACAGGGTTTCTTTGGCGAAATCACTTATAAATAATCCTAAAATTTTATTTTTAGATGAGCCAACTGCCAGTCTAGATCCAGATATTGGAGATTTTGTAAGAAACTACATAGAAGATTATAAGTCAAAAAATAAAGTTTCAATACTATTAGCATCTCATAACATGAAAGAAGTGGAAAGACTCTGTGACCAGGTCATAATGATGAAAGAGGGTGAAATAGTTGATAGAGGAACATGTCAATCTTTAATTGATAAACACGGTAGAAATAATTTAGAAGATACTTTTTTAAAATTAGCGAGAAACAAAAATGAATTGGAATAAAGTTTACGGTCTAAGTTTAAGGCATTTTTATTTAATCAAAAGTTCATTTCCAAGAATTTTAGATTTAATTTATTGGCCAAGTATTCAAATATTTTTATGGGGTTTCATTTCAAAGTTTTTCACTTTAAGTTCATCTTATTATAATAATACTGTTGGTGTAATTTTATCTGCAGCTATACTTTACGATTTTCTTTTTAGATCAAGTATAAGCTATAATATGATGTTTTTGGAGGAGATATGGAGTAGAAATTTTACAAATTTATTTATTTCACCAATAAAAATTAAAGAAATAATCGCTGCCTTGACATTAACGGCAATTGTAAGAACGCTGATAGGTATGGTGCCAGCTGCATTACTTGCCATACCTTTGTTTGGAGTTTCTATTTTTAAAATTGGTTTACCACTAATATCTTTATTGCTGAGTCTTTATATTTTTGGAATTACTTTAGGTTTATTAGTAACATCTGGGTTAATAAGATTTGGTCCCTCATTTGAAAATATAGCCTGGGCAAGTCTATTTTTTTTAGCACCGCTAGGATGCATATATTACCCCATAGAAATTTTACCTGAATGGTTGCAGGTAATTGCAAAAATACTACCTTTAGTTCATATTTTTGAAGAAATGAGAAACATTTTAATTAATGATATTATAAGTTATACTCAAATATTTTTGGCGATAACCATTTCTATTTTTTACTTCATGCTTGGGGTTGCAGTTTTTTATATTTCATATGCTGGGGCAAAAGTTAGAGGAACTTTGATAAATGTTGGAGAATAAATGCATAATAAAATAGAAGAAATTAAGAAAAATGAGAGTTCTCCAAAAGTAATTAAAAATTTATTTAGTAAAGATGAAATTATCAACTTTTTAAAACTTTACGAGCAATTACCGACAACAGTTCATAACAAAAAACAAAATGTCATAAAAAAAAGATGGTTAAAAGAATATGGGAGAGAATTAGAGGAATTATTTTATAATAAATTAAAAAATGAAATTGGCGATTTTAAATATGATAATTTAAAAACAGACAATGGAGATATAATTTATGGACTTTTTCAAGAAAGCTATAATCCAATAGGATTGCATATTGATGGGGGCTTTAACTTCGAAGATTTAATTTATAAACAAACTTTAATTCCTCTTACACCGGTAGGAAGTACAGTCATTTTTAAAAATAGATACTATGGAAAATCTACTAATTTTACAATTGACAAAATAGAGTTAGAAAAAACAAAACTTAATTACGGACAGAATATTAGATCAAATAAACATATAGGAATGTTTGGAAACAGACCTTTTAGTGCAGAAGATCATAAAAATTATTTACAACACGAAAAAATAGATAATCTTGTGGGGCTTGAGATTGAGTTAGTTTATGAGTGGGAATTAGGGTCAATGTTAATATTTGACAGAACTAATTTACATTGTTCCTCGTCAAAAATTGAAGGAAAAAAAATAGGATTAACAACATTTACTAAAAAATAAATTATGGCAATATATGATTGCTTTCAATATTTTAATGAGGAACATATAGCTGATTTAAGATTTAATATTTTAAATGAGTTTGTAGATTATTTTGTAATAGTGGAGTCTACAGTTAACCATCAAGGTAAAGAAAAAAAGTTACTATTTGATATTAACAAATACCCAAAATTTAAAAAAAAAATAAAATATATAATTGTTGATGATACCCCTGAACATATAAAGAAACCACATGAGGGGGGGGAGTCTTTGGTTGAACAACATCAGAGAAACTCTTTGATGAAAGTTCTTGATAGAGCAGAAGATGAAGACATAGTTATTTTATCTGACGTTGATGAAATACCCAATTTAAAAAAATTGAATTTGTTTAATAAAGAAAACTATGCAGTTTTTTCTCAAAAAATGTTTATGTACAAAATTAATTTATTAAACTCGAATGAAAGTAATTGGCACGGATCAAAAATTTGTTTAAAAAAAAATTTAAAATCACCACAGTGGCTTAGAAATTTAAAATTTAAAAACTATCCGTTATGGAGAATTGATAAACCAAAAAATATTCAAATTATTCAGGATGGTGGTTGGCACTTTGCTTATTTACAAAGTGCTGAAAATATTTCAAAAAAAATTAAATCTTTTGCTCATGGAGAATTTAATAAAGGAAATCTGACTGATGAAAAAAAAATCAAAGAAAAAATTGAAAAAGGAGAAGATGTATTTGAACGAGGTTTTAAAATTAAAAAGATTAACATAGATAATACGTTTCCAGATTATATTTATCAAAATCAAGATATATTGAAAAATTGGATTGCTTAATATTATGCGCCCGGAAGGATTTGAACCCTCAACCTTCTGATCCGAAGTCAGACGCTCTATCCAGTTGAGCTACGAACGCACAAGTAGTAATTTAGAACAAATGAAAAATAAAACAATTAAAATTTTATCTAGCTCGCCAGATAAAGGAAAAAGAATAGATGTTTTCCTATCTGAAAAATTAAAAGATTTAACAAGGTCGAATATTAAAAAAATGATTCTTTTAAAAAAAGTTACCGTTAACAATGTTATTGTTGAAGCGCAGTCGAGAAAAATAAAAGATAAAGACATAATTCAAATTAACTTTGTAGAAGAAACTAATAAAAAAATTATACCCTCAAAAAAACCAATAGATATTGTTTATGAGGATAGTGACTTAATTATAATTAATAAACCTCAAGGAATGGTAGTGCATCCCGGAGCAGGAAACAAAATAGATACATTAGTTAATATTTTAGTAGGCGGCTATAAGAAAAAACTATCTAATTTAAGTGGTTCATCAAGACCTGGAATAGTTCATAGAATTGATAAAGATACAAGTGGATTGTTGGTAATAGCAAAAAATAATTTTACTCATTCATCTTTAGGAAAACAGTTTAGCGAACACACTATTGAAAGAAAGTACGTTGCTTTAATTTGGGGAGTACTAAGACCTTTAAAAAGTACTATTGAAACTTTTATTACAAGAAGTAAAAAAAATAGGCAACTAATGACTGCCGATGAGCACAGAGGGAAAAGGGCTGTTACTAAATATTCAATATTAAAAGTTTATAATAAAAAAAATATTCCTAAAATAAGCTTAATAGAGTTTCAACTAAAAACTGGCCGAACTCATCAAATAAGAGCACACATGATTTACAAAGGTACTAGTATTTTAGGTGACCAAAAATATAGGAAAAAAAATATGAAATTTAAAAAAATAGATAAAAATTTTAGTGAAATTTTAAATTCTTTTCATGGCCAAGTTTTGCATGCCCAAACATTAGGATTTTTACATCCAAGAAATTTGAAAAAAGTGGAATTTAAAACAAAATTACCATTTAAAATTAAAGAATTAATTGATTACCTTGAAAATTTAAAGGAATAAAATTATATATAAACATTTAAAATGAGAAAAAATAAAGAAATATCAAATTTGCCATCTCCTACGTCGGGAAGTTTATCATTGTATTTATCACAAATTAAAAAATTTCCAATGCTCGATGCTGAAGAGGAATATATGCTTGCAAAAAATTGGAAGGAAAGAGGTAATTTAAAATCTGCGCACAAATTAGTTACAAGTCATTTACGACTTGTTGCAAAAATTGCAATGGGCTACAGAGGATACGGTTTGCCTGTAAACGAATTAATTTCAGAGGGTAATATAGGATTAATGCAAGCAGTAAAAAAATTTGATCCTGATAAAGGTTTTAGACTAGCAACTTATGCAATGTGGTGGATTAAGGCAGCTATACAAGAATATGTCTTAAGATCGTGGAGTTTAGTAAAAATGGGAACAACTACGGCACAAAAAAAACTTTTTTTTAATCTTAAAAAAATAAAAAATCAAATTGCACCAGAACAAGAAGGAGATTTAAAAGATAATCAGGTTAAAGAGATTTCAAAAAGATTAGATGTTGATTCTGAAGAGGTAATTAATATGAATAGAAGAATGATGGGACAAGAAAAATCTCTTAATAGTCCTATAAAAGTAGGTGAAACAGATGAGTGGCAAGATTGGCTAGTAGATGAAAACTTAGATCAAGAACTATTGTTATCTCAACAACAAGAGTTTGAGGATAGAAAAGAACTATTAAAAAATGCATTGGATATTCTTAATGAAAGGGAAGCTTACATTTTAAAAGCTAGAAGACTAAGTGAAAATCCTAAGACATTAGAAGAATTAAGTTCAAAATTTAAAATAAGTAGAGAAAGAGTAAGACAAATTGAAACTAAAGCTTTTGAAAAATTGCAAAAGTCGATGATTAACGCTAGTAAATCAAAAAATCTTCTTCCGAAAAATTAATTTAAATAGAAAAGGGATTTTCTATTAAAATAGTATCTTTACGCTCTGGACTTGTAGAGATGCTCGCAACTTTAGTCTCTATGAATTTTTCTAGTCCTTTTATGTATTCTTGAGCTTTTTTGGGAAGATCTTTAAAAGATTTAGTACCTTTGGTTGAAGTCTTCCATCCTTCAAAGGTTTTATAAATAGGTTTCACCTGAAGTTGATCTTCAACTGCTGCTGGTAAGTAATCTATTTTTTTTCCTCTTAATTCATACCCAATACACATTTTAATTTGATCTAGTTCGTCTAAAACATCCAGTTTTGTTAAAGCAATCCCATTTATACCTGAGATTTTAATTGTTTGTCTTACAAGGATTCCATCGAACCAGCCGCATCTTCTTTTTCTGCTTGTAACCGTTCCAAATTCTTTGCCTCTGCTACCTAAAATCTCCCCAATTCCATCTTTAAGCTCAGTTGGAAATGGTCCTTCTCCTACACGAGTTGTATAAGCTTTTGTAATACCTAAAACATAATTGATTGTATTTACACCACAACCCGTCCCTGTTGCAGCAGATGAAGCTACTGTATTTGATGAAGTAACAAAAGGATATGTTCCATGATCTACATCTAACAAAATTCCCTGCGCACCCTCAAAAAGTATTTTTTTTCCTTTTGATTTTAATTCATCCAGTTTTTTCCAGACTGGTTGAGAAAATTTTAATATTAAAGGAGCTATTTTTAATAATTCTTTTTTTAATTGATTTTTCTCATAGATTTTTTTTCCTAATCCTTTTCTTATCGCGTTGTGGTGGATAAGAACTGTTTCGAGTCTATGATCAAGGTTACTCTCTGAAACCAAATCCATAACTCTAATTGATCGTCTCCCAATTTTATCCTCATAGGCTGGGCCGATACCTCTTCTTGTAGTCCCGATTCGTGCTTTTCCAGCGGAGTCTTCTCTGATCTCATCCATTTCTTTATGAAAAGGAAGAATTAAATTTGCAGCTTCAGATATAATGAAGTTGTTTTCATTAACCTCTACACCTTTTTCTTGTATTTCCTTAATTTCATCAAGTAAAGCCCAAGGATCTACAACAACTCCATTTCCAATAATTGAAATTTTATTTTTTCTTACTATTCCTGACGGAAGTAATCTAAGCTTGTAAGTGATACCTTCTATTACCAAAGTATGACCGGCGTTGTGTCCTCCTTGAAATCGAACAACTACATCAGCTTCGCTGGAAAGCCAATCCACTATCTTTCCTTTACCTTCGTCACCCCATTGAGAACCCACGACAACAACATTTTTCATTATTTAAACTTCCTATCAATTTTCAAAGAATTTAAGTGATTAATTGGTCCATGACCTTTCCCATAGTTTAGATTAGATAATATTGATTGATTAACATATTTAATAGCTAGCTCACAGGATTTATTTAGAGTTTTTCCACATGCAAAAAAAGTTGTAATTGCACTGGATAATGTACAGCCAGTTCCATGAGTATTTTTGGTTTTAATTCTTTTATTTTTATATATTATTAATTTTTTTTTATTAAGAAATATATCTCTCATAGATTTTGTTTTGGCATGGCCGCCTTTAATCAGTATATTTTTTACTCCTAATTTGAGCAAAATATAAGCGGCTTTAATCATGTCTTCTTGATTTTTTATCTTTGTGTTTGTTAAAACTTCAGCTTCCGGAATATTAGGTGTTATAAGATGAGCCTTTCTTATAAGTTTATATTTTAATACTTTTATCGCTTTATCGTTTATCAGCTTAAATCCTCCTTTAGCAACCATAACTGGATCTAAGATTATTTTTTTTATTTTGATTTTGTTTAAAGCTTTAATTACAGACAAAATTACTTCTGATGAATGAAGCATACCTATTTTAATTGCATCAGGCTTTATATCTTTGGATGTAAACAGGATTTGTTTTTCTATTTCTTTCGGTGGTACAGCCATAACTGAAAGAACGCCTGTTGTATTTTGAGAGGTTACAGCAGTAATTGCGGTCATCGCGTAACCTCCTAAAGCTGTAACAGTTTTTATGTCTGCCTGAATACCTGCGCCTCCAGATGAGTCAGATCCTGCGATTATTAAAATTTTAGATTTTGGTTTCAATTATTTTATTGATCTTTTAATTATCTTAATACATTTTAAAATTAATTTTTTATCATATGACTCTGCCATTATCCTGATCTTTGGTTCGGTGCCAGATTTTCTTACCAAAATTCTTCCCTTTAGGCCCATAAGTTTGTTCGCATTTCTTATTGCAATTTTGCACTTAGTTTTACTGATTATACTTTTGTCCTTAACAATAACATTTTCCAAAATTTGTGGTAATGGTTTAAACACATTAAGTAAATCGCTTGCCTTTTTACCTTTTCTTAAAGAAAATAAAACTTCTAGAGCTACGAGCAATCCATCTCCAGTAGTGGCGAATTTGCCTAAAATTATGTGACCAGACTGTTCTCCACCAAGGTTAAAATTTAATTTTTTCATTTTTTCTTTAACATATCTGTCACCTACTTTTGATCTTGAAAATCTAATTTTCTGATTTTTTAAAAATTGCTCTAACCCATAATTAGACATCAAGGTCCCAACCACTCCACCTTTTAAAATCCTTTTTAATTTCCATCTTCGAGCTAACATAGCTATAATTTGGTCCCCATCTACTATTTTTCCTTTTTCATCGCACATAATTATTCTATCAGCATCACCATCAAACGAGATGCCTACATGAGCTTTAAATTTTTTTACTGCTGATTTAATTTTTAAAGGATATGTTGATCCACATTTTTCATTAATATTTAGACCATCTGGTTTTACTCCTATAGAAAAAACTTTTGCCCCTAGTTCTTTAAGTAATTTAGGGGCTGCTTTATAACAAGCTCCATTTGCACAATCTAAAACTATCTTAGTTCCTTTTAAATTAAAATTTTTTGGAAAATTATTTTTTAATATTTTAATATACTTATCATTTCCATTCTCCAATCTTTTAACTCTTCCTAGTAATTTAGGGTTTGTTAATTGTTTAGCATTTTTTGCATCAATTAATTTTTCAATTTTTTTTTCTATTTTATCAGATAATTTCAGACCATCTGGTCCAAATAATTTTAAACCATTATCGTAAAAAGGGTTATGGGATGCAGTAATCATAATACCCATATTTGCTCTCATAGATTTTGTTAACATGGCAAGTCCATTAGTAGGTAGAGGTCCTAAGGTAAAAACATGCATACCGCCTGAAACAAGTCCGGATACCAAAGCTGGTTCTAAAGTGTATCCAGATAATCTTGTGTCCTTAGCTATGATTGCAATTTGTTTAGATTTTTTTTGATTTTTAAAATAAGTTCCAGATGCCAATCCAAATTTAAAAAATTTCTCACCCGTAATATTTCCTCTGTTAACAGTTCCTCTAATACCATCTGTGCCAAAATATTTATTTTTCATTAATTGTCCAAAATCTTTTTAAAAACCAATATTCCTTGTTTTACTTCATTAACATCATGTACCCTAAAAATTTGTACTCCTTGTGACAATAAAAAAAGTACAGAAGCTAGTGTTCCGCCAATCCTATCTTTACTATCATATTCACCTGATATTTGATTTATAAATCTTTTTCTCGAAGTCCCAATCAAAATTGGAAAGCCTAGGCTATGAAACAAAGATATTTTTGAAATTAAAGTCAAATTATGTTTCAAATTTTTTCCGAAGCCAATACCAGGATCTAAAACGATTTTTTTATTATCAAAATTTTTATCAATATTATTTTCAAAAAAATCATAGATATCTAGCAAAACATTTTTATAATTTGGATTTTTTTGCATAGTATTTGGAGTTCCTTGCATGTGGTGAAGGACTTTAGCAATATTATATTTTCTAAGTTTTATTAGTCCGGTTTGATCATATTTAAATCCTGATACATCATTAATCAAATCAACACCATATTTAATACTCTTAATCATTAAAATTGATTTTCTTGTATCAATTGACAAACAAGTTTTTTTATATTTTTTTTTAAATTTTTGTATTACATTTTTAACTCTTTTCCATTCAACTATCGTGTTAACAGTTTTTGACCCTGGTCGAGTTGACTCACCACCTACATCAATAATATTTGCACCGAATTTAATCATATTATTAATATGTTGAAATGACTTTGCATTCTTATTAAATTCACCTCCATCAGAAAAACTATCTGGCGTTAAATTTAAAATTCCCATTATTGAAGGAGTAAAGAAATTAACATTTTTTAAAAAATTTTTTCTTTTTTTAATTATTTTTTTTAAATCCTGCTCAATTTTTTTTTTTTGAGAGGTACTTAATAAATTTATTTTTTTATAATTTATAATTTTAGAAGATATATTGTTTTTATTTCTTGTTATTATTTCAATTTCATCAAAAGATATATTTTTATTTCCACATAAAGGTAGGGCAAGTTTCCTCTTGATTAATCGTCTTGCTGTTGAACCGTATTTGAAATTACACGCTCTAGTGTAATATTTGATCATTAATTAGACTACAGGCTTAGGTTTTAAACCTATTGTTCCTAAAGCTGAAGTTTCCTTAGCATCTTCCTTTTGATCATTTTCGAATGATCTAGTAGGTTTTTTATCTTTTAAAATTAAATCTCTAATCTCATCACCCGATAAAGTCTCATACACCAGTAATGCTTTAGCGATTTTATGCAAATCATCGATTTTTTCTGTTAGAACTTTTCTCGCCCTTTCATATCCCTTATCAACTATTTTTTTTACTTCTGAGTCAACTTTTCTCGCAGTTTCTTCGGACATATTTTGTTGCTTAGTTACTGATCTACCTAAAAATACTTCCTCTTCATTTTCTCCATATGCTATTGTTCCTAGTTCTGAACTCATTCCGTATTTTGTAACCATATTTTTTGCCATTTTTGTTACCATATCGATATCAGATGAGGCTCCCGAAGTTACTTTGTCATGACCAAAAATGATTTCTTCTGCAATTCTTCCACCCATTGCAACAGCTATATCTGAATGCATTTTTTCCCTAGTGACTGATAGCTGGTCTCTCTCGGGTAATCTCATTACCATTCCTAAAGCACGTCCTCTTGGAATAATTGTGGCTTTATGAATAGGATCAGATGCTTTTTCGTTTAAAGCAACAATAGCATGACCACCTTCGTGATATGCAGTAAGTTTTTTCTCATCTTCGCTCATAACCATTGATCTTCTTTCAGCGCCCATCATCACCTTATCTTTAGCCTCTTCTACATCAGACATAGTCACAACCCTTTTATTTTTTCTTGCAGCTAAAAGAGCTGACTCGTTAACTAGATTTGCTAAATCGGCCCCTGAAAAACCTGGAGTTCCTCTTGCTATTGTTCTTAATTTTACATCAGGACCAGTATTAATTTTCTTAATATGAACTTTTAGTATTGCTTCTCTACCTATAATATCCGGATTACCAACAACTACTTGTCTATCAAATCTTCCTGGTCTCATTAAAGCAGGATCAAGTACATCTGGTCTATTCGTTGCAGCAATTAGTATTATTCCCTCGTTTGTGTCAAAACCATCCATTTCAACTAACAATTGGTTTAGCGTCTGTTCTCTCTCATCATTACCACCGCCAAGACCTGCTCCTCTACTTCTCCCAACAGCGTCGATTTCATCAATAAATATTATACAAGGAGAATTCTTTTTACCTTGTTCAAACATATCTCTTACTCTAGAGGCACCAACGCCAACAAACATTTCAACAAAGTCCGAACCAGATATTGAGAAAAAAGGAACATTAGCCTCACCAGCTATAGCTTTAGCAAGTAAAGTTTTTCCTGTTCCCGGAGGCCCAATTAATAATGCTCCTTTTGGAATTTTTCCTCCAAGTCTACTAAATTTTTTTGGATCTCTTAAAAATTCTACTATTTCTTCAACTTCCTCTTTTGCTTCTTCCACTCCAGCAACATCATTAAAAGTAACTTTGCCAGTTGCTTCATTTAATAACTTTGCTTTTGATCTTCCGAAACCCATTGCTCCACCTTTACCGCCCTGCATTTGACGCATAAAAAATATCCACACTCCAATTAAAAGTAACATAGGAAACCACGAAAGAAGTATTCCTAAAAGAGAAGGCATCTTATCCTCTTTAGGAGAAGCAGTAATACTTACTCCTTTTTCAGAAAGTTTCTCTACAAGATTTGGGTAATTCGGTGAGAAAGTGGTAAAATTATTTCCGTCGGCTAAAACGCCGGAAATGTTATTTCCCTGAATTTTAACTTCAACTACTCTTCCAGAATCTACTTCTGTCAAAAATTTTGAGAAAGCCATTTTATTATTATTAGAGCTTATTTTCTTAGGATCCTGAAACATGTTAAATAATCCTATAGAGAGGAAAATTATTATGGCCCACATTAAAAGGTTTTTAAAATTCATAATTGTTAAATAAGTATTTTTTTATAATAAACAAGTAATATTTGAAAAGAATATGGTTGTAAATAAGGCAAAATATCTTAGTTAAAAACCATGATTACAATGACTTTTCAACATATATGCTGTTATCCCTGCTAGTAAGCGTACAACCCCCAAGCTGGTGTATTGTCTCTTTGGATGAGTTTAAGTGTTTAAGAGCAGTTAGTATCTTTTTTGATCTAGGTGGATAATCCAACTTATTTGATGATTGTATTACGAAGCCTAATATTCTTAATTGAATTTCTTCATTTAGAGAAAATAGGTCTTTTTTATTAATAGAAACTCTTTTACCTTTTTGTTTTACTATTTTTTTAAAAACTTCTTTAAAATAAATATTAATCGTTTTGCTTGAAGACTTAAGGTTATTAATTGATTTTATAATTTGATCGTCATTTATTCCGTATTTTTTTAATATCGGTAAAAGTTTTCTTATATTAGATCTTAAAAATTTTTTATTATTATTGCTGGGATCTTTAATATAGGTTCCAAAAACTTCTTTTGAAATAAAAACCAGTCTATTTTTGCTTTCACTTAAAAATGGTCTAAAAATTTTAATTTTTTTATCTAAAAAGGAAATTGTGTTCATAGCAGATAAACCTTGGACTCCGCTACCTCTTGAGAGCCTTATTAAAAAAGTCTCAATTTGATCATCTTTATGATGTCCTGTTAGAATAAATTTAATTTTCCTTTTTTTGCATTCATTATTTAAAATTGAGTACCTTATTTTTCTAGCGTTATGCTGAATATTGTTAGTAATTTTTTTTTTATTTTCTATAACCTTAAGTAAAATTTGTTGTTTTTTTAAAATTTTTTTTACTTTTTTTGACTCGATAAGTGAGTTTTTTCTTAACCCGTGATTGATATGAATATAATAAAATTTTTTTTTTTTATAAATTGACTCGAAAGCTTTACACATTGCTGCGAGAGCAAGACTGTCTGGACCTCCAGAAACTGCTACTAAAAACTTATTAGTTTTTATCTTTAAAAGTTTTGCCTTAAAATTTAAAAATATTTTTAAAATTTGCTCAGATCTTGAAAAGCAGTTTTTATGATTTAGAACAATTGAATTTTTTTTGCTCATACTGAGCTTTTTGTAGCACAGACTTGCTTGCTTTTGGATATTGTTTTTTTATTCCTGTTATCATTGTACAGCCTTGTTCCTTTTCACCAAGTTGAACCATAGTAATACCTAATTTTAAGAGATTGTCGGGTGCTTTATTGCTTTTAGGATAATTTTGATATCCGTCAAGATAAGCTGTGGCTGCATCTGAATATAATTGTCTAATTCTAAATGTCTCTCCATACCAGTATTGAGCACTTCCAGCTAGGTCGTGGTCTTTATTTTTATCTATGAATTCTTTTAAAGCAAACTCTGCGGTTTCATAATCTCCAATTTTCATAAAACTAATTGCAAAATCATATTGCTCTTTTGGAGATTTATTTGGAAGTAAAGACTCAGTTCTCTCAGCGTCAGAAGTGGTAACTGCAGCAGTAGTACCGATAGAACTTGTTTCTTGTTCTTCAGGAAGATTTTTTGATGAATACCCAGGTGTTGCTCCAAAATCTTGTGGCTTACTTGTTCCAGGTAATTTAGCTTTTTTTTTATCCAAAGTAGATGGATCTGTGTTTTCTAAATCGGAGAATCTCAATTGGTTGTCAGATTGCATCTTAGTTATTCTTGAAGACAATTTATCCATTTTGAAATTTACTTCTTCAAATTGATTTGTAAGTTGTCTAAACTGTTCTTCTATTTCATTTAATCGTAACAAATGTTTAGTAAGAACATCTTCATTTAAATTATTGTTACTTAAAGATTTATTTTTATCAATTATATCTGAATTTTTATAAAATGCTTTTTCAAGTGTTTTTAAATCTTGTGAAATAATTTGAATTTGATCAATGACAGCGTTAATTTTTTCATCTGAGTGTAAAATGTTAAAATTGAATAACGACAACACTAAAATCAAAGTTGAAAGTTTATTTTTTATTAAGCGCATAGTCTTTTTTAATTCGACATAATGGCAAAAAAAAGACCCTTTGTTTTACCAAAGGGTCTTTATAAAATATTTAAATTATAGGCTATTTAACTTTTACGGTAACTGATCTTCTATTTTGAGACCATGCTAAAGGAGTAGACTCTGAGTTTACAGGTCTTTCTTTACCGTAGCTTATTACTGAAATTCTTTTTCCTGAAATTCCATAAGTCATTAGATAATCTCTAGCAGCATTAGCTCTTCTTTCACCTAATGCCAAGTTATATTCTCTTGTACCTCTCTCGTCGGCATGACCCTCTATAGTAACGTTAAGTTTTTTATTTTTTCTTAAATACGTTGCTTGTTTTCTTAAGGTCTCTCTTGAAGCAGAAGTTAATGAAGATTTGTTTGTAGCAAAAAACACTCTGTCTTTAACACCGCTAGCTAAATATTCAACTGTGTCGGTCCCAGTATATACATCACCAGTAGTTTGTGATTTTTTTGCAGTTGAACATGCGCTTAGTGCAAGTGTTGCAAAAAGAATTAAAAATATGTTTCTCAAATTTTTGTTAAAATTCATAGTATCCCCTAAGTTGTTGTTATCAATATTTCAAATTATCCCGCATTATTCAAGCGTAAATTACACAATAAATACCTCACTTTGATAGCAATGAAGACCAAGATGGGTCTGAAGCATCAGTTTCTGTCTTAATTTTTCTCTCATTATATCCTGTAATATCTATAGACCATAATTTTGCACTAAACCCCTTACCTTGAGGCCCTGATTTAGTTTCTCTATAAAAAACTAATACTCTTCCATTTGGAGACCAGGATGGAGCTTCTTGGTAAAAATTTTCTGTTAATAGTCTTTCTCCAGTCCCATCCGATCTCATTACTCCAATATAAAACCTTCCTTTTCTAACTTTAGTAAAGGCGATTAAGTCTCCCCTTGGAGACCAAACTGGTGTTCCATAAATCCCTTTACCAAAAGTAATTCTTTTTACATTTGTGCCGTCACTTTTCATTACATAAATTTGTTGAAGTCCGCTTCTATCAGAATTAAAACAAATATATTTTCCATCAGGCGAATAAGAAGGAGAAGTATCTATAGATGAGTGTTCTGTAATTCTCTCTACTACTCGTGTTTCAAGATCCATAGTAAAAATATCTGAATTCCCATCCTTAGCAAAACTCATAATTATTTTTTTTCCGTCGGGAGAGAATCTTGGAGCAAAAGTCATGCCAGGAAAATTACCAACCACCTCTTGTTTACCAGTTTCAATATCTAATAAATAAACTCTTGGTAAATTTCTAAAGTAAGACAAATATGTAACCATTTGATTGCTTGGATTAAATCTAGGTGTCAAAACTAGTTCATTGCCTAAAGTCAAGTATTTAGTTTTAGCTCCATCCTGATCCATAATTGCTAATTTTTTTACTCTTTGATTTTTTGGACCACTTTCAGCTACATAGATTATTCTTGTGTCAAAATATCCTGTTTCTCCAGTTAGCCTCTCATAAATTTTATCTGATATAATGTGAGCTACTCTTCTCCAATTAGAAGGTGTAGTAGTAAATGATAATGCTATCATTTCTTTAGAAGCTGTTAAATCCCAAAGCCTAAACTCTACTTTTAATTTGTTGTTTTTCACTGATAGCTTTCCGGTTACCAACGCTTGGGCCTTGATCAATCTCCAGTCTTCAAACCGAGGTTTTAGATGTGCGATGTCAGGTTTTTGTACAAATGCCTCTTTTTTTAGAGGATTAAAAAGGCCTGTTGATTTAAAATTTTTTTCTATTATCGAAGAAATATTTACTCCAAGTTTTTTTACATCAAGATTTTCCAAATTTACTGATGTGTTATCCACGTGTAATGGGGAAACAGCAATAGGCAAAGGATCTAGATTTCCTCTTGTAATATCAACTTTTATTAATGCATTGGAATTAGAAATTAAATTAAAAAATATTGAAAAAATAATAATTATTTTTTTCATTTTTATCCTTTAAGCATTTCAGTTGGGTCGAAATTTAGCTGAATGTTTTTCCATTTTTCATATCCTGTAGGAGGCACTTTCAATGGTTGACATAGCCTAACAGCTCTTAAGGCGCTTTCAGCGAGAATTTTGTAAAATTTTTGTCCAGGCATATTCATTCTTTGGTGATCAACTATTTCTGACTTAAGTATTGTACCATCTTTTTTTAGTTCTAGTTTCAATCTTACTAACAAATCTTTATCATAAGGTAAACCAAGAGGAACGCTCCAGCAACCAAATATCTGCGCTCTAAGCGCATCTTCTTCGGAAAGAGACAGTCCTGTGGCAAAACTATTTTTAACATCGCTTTGTGTTAACTTTTTGTTTTCTATTTCCTGTAAGGCTCTTTCTTCTTTAGCTTTGTCTATCAAAGCAGCAATTTCATTAGTATTTATTAGCTCTTCTTTCTCAAATTCAGATGATTGTCTTATTTGAGGTTTAATTTCCTCTGGATTTTGTTTTTTCTTTACAATTTCTTTTTTTTCTTTTTTATCGTTTGGTAGAGGAATTCTATCAGGTTTTTCTTTTGCTTTAGCAGAAGGAGGCGCTTGCTCAGAAACTACTCTTTTTTCCTCTTTTTTAACTTTATCAATAATCTTTCTAGCTTTAGGGGCAAAGGGTATATTTGTTTTGTCAGTTATTTGAATTAGTTCAACAGAGACTATAGGTGGCAAAGATACAGGTTCTCTAGTCATGAAAGGCAGTGATAGAGCTGTAAAAATAATCATCATGGCATGAAATATAATTGAATAAAATAAACTCTTTGTCATTTAACATTTAGTTTTTATATGGCTCAGATATTAAAGCAACTTTTGAAAATCCTGCGCCAGAAAGTGTTCCCATTACTTCTAATACTCGACCATAATTTATATTTTTGTCTCCCCTGACATAAATTCTTGTGTCAGTTCTATTTTTTGCGATCGCAAGTAATTTTGGAATAATTTTATTATAGCTAACCTTATGTTCTTGAATAAAAACCTCGCCTTTGGAATTAATTGTTAAAGTTAGAGGTTCTTGATCATCAGGTAAAGAATCTGCGGCTGATTCTGGTAAATCTACCTGCACACCTACAGTTAACAAAGGTGCAGTAACCATAAATATAATTAATAAGACCAACATTACGTCTACAAAAGGTGTTACATTTATTTCGCTCATTGGTTGGTTTTTTGAGCGTTTTAAATTAAATCCCATGATAATTAAATAATAGATAAAAATCTTTTTGAAAAATTATCTAAGCGTGCAATATAATTTTTCGTATCATTATTAAATTTATTATAAGCAATAACCGCGGGTATTGCAGCTAAAAGACCAAGGGCTGTAGCAAATAAAGCTTCAGCAATACCAGGGGCAACAATCGCTAAACTCGTATTTCTAGAAATAGCTATAGATTGAAAAGAGTTCATTATTCCCCAAACAGTTCCGAACAATCCTATGAAAGGAGCGGTAGCACCTATTGTAGCTAAAAAAGTAAAATTTTTTTCAATCATTTTAATTTGATTATCAGTATTTATTTCTAAAACTCTTTCTACTCTAGCAACTTGAACTGCGGATGATTTTGAACGAGTTTTTCTTAATTCATTCATTGCAGACCTAAAAATCAAAATTGCTGGATCATTTGATTTGACGGGTAAATTATTATCAAAACTTTCAGCAGATTTGGCTTTCCAAAATTTGTTCTCGAAGTCTAAAATTGAGCTATTTATTTTTTTAAATAATCTATATTTGTCAAAAATTAGGGCCCAAGAGTAAACAGATGCTGCAATTAAGATTATTATAACAGATTTTACCACGAAGTCGGCTCTTAGGAATAAGCTTAAAAGGGAAAAGTCCGCGCTTCCTCCTAAACCAACAACTTGAGATGCAATTTCTTGTTCCATCATAATTCAATACTTTTAGATTGTGTCATGAATTTGTCTTATAAATTGAAACTTAGCCTTATTTTAAGTCGTCTTTAAAGCCAGTTTCGCTAAAAAATCTTGCAATTAAAATAGCATCTGACTTATTAACGTCTTTTTTTTTTGACAATTGATCGGCAAAAGAAGGGTACATTTCAATTACTTTAGTGCGACTGGCATCTTTAGATGAATTTATTAATTCAAAATGCTTTTTCCATTTGGATGGCCTTACAAAAAAAATCGGCAATTTAAGAGTTGCACTAATGCCTTTAATTGCTCCAAAAGTTTGACCAAAATTAAACATACTTGTCACTCCTTGGCCCGGCATAGCATTTACTTGCTCTACAACTACTATGGTTTTGTTTATGTCTAATATATTTCTTGAAATATATTGGGATAAATTTGCACTATTAAGCTGTTTTTTGTTTTTTTTTCCATCAGACATTGTAGGAAGATCTATTACATCAATAATTTTTTTTTCATCTAAAATAGCTATAGCTCCTGCTAATCCAGGATCAATTCCAAATATTCTCATATTTTTTCTTTTTTTTTAAAATTCACAGTTAATAAATATGTTTTGAATATCATCAATTTCATCTAAACTTTCTAACATTATGATAACTTTTTCTTTTTGCTCTTTCGATAGTTTTAAAATATCACGAGCTCTCCACTCTATACCAGAGTAGATTAAATTACTTATTTTTTTTTCTATACTGTTTTTTACTTTATAAAATTCTTTCATTTCACAAATAATTTCGTGATGATTATTTGAACTTTCGCATTCATTTGCTCCAGAATTAATAGCAAGCTCAAGAGCTACATCGTTATTTAAATCTTTGTTATCAAATCTAATTACGCCACAATTAAAAAAAAGATGAGAAGTTGATCCATTTTCTCCTAACCTTCCGCCATTTTTTTGTAAAATTGTTCTTATTGTTGATGCAGTTCTATTTTTATTGTCAGTTAAAGTTTCAATTATCAAAGCAGTGTTAAAAGCTCCAAAACCCTCATATCTTAAATTTTCATAATTCTCACCTGAATTTGCCTCGGACTTACTTATGGCTCGATTAATGTTCTCTTTTGGCATATTTGATTGTTTTGCTGCCTGAATTGCTGATCTTAATCTTGGATTAATATCGGGATCTTTATCTCCAAGTTTGGCAGCTACAGTAATTTCTCTTGATAATTTGGAGAATAATTTAGATCTTTGTTTATCTTGTCTTCCTTTTTTATGCTTTATTCCTGCCCAATGCGAATGTCCAGCCATTTCAATTTTTTTGTTTTAAATTTCCACCAATAATTATTTGATCAATCGTATTAGCTAAACCTGTCTCATCATCTGCATCAACGATAACACCGCTTATAGATCCCTGGCCAGTTGCAGGGAAATGGCTTTCAGCTAAAGGATCTTTTTTAAATTTTTTAATAGAATTTTCTTTATTCATTCCAATAACAGAATCATAATCGCCACACATTCCTAAATCAGTTTGATAAGCAGTTCCATTTTTTAAAATTTTTGTATCCGATGTTGGAACATGAGTATGAGTACCAACGACGGTTGTAACTGTGCCATCTAAATAATGACCTAAAGCCATTTTTTCACTTGTTATTTCTCCGTGTATATCAATAATTATAAAATCAGCGTCCCTCTTCAATTTTATTTTCTTCATGATTTTTTCAGTAAATGAAAATAAATCTTGACTTTTTTTCATAAAAACATTGCCTATCAAATTTATAACAGCAATTTTTTTATTTTTGATTTTATAAATTCCGTAACCGTTACCAGGTTGACCTTCAAGTAAATTTGCTGGTCGAATTAATTTTTTCTCTTTATCAATTATTTCTAAAATTTCTTTTTGATCCCAAATATGATTTCCAGATGTTATAACGTCAACACCAGCATCAATTAAATCTTTAAAATTATCTTTTGTAATTCCTTTACCGTTTTCTGCTGCGTTTTCACCGTTTGCAATTATAAAGTCAATTTTTTTTTCTTTTGTAATTTCTTTTAGTTTTAATTTAATGATACTCATACCCGAGGGGCCACAGATATCTCCTAATAATAATATTTTCACTATAAAAATCCTTTCTCTGTAAAAATACTATTAAGTTTAAAATCAAATTTAGATGTTGGAAGTTTTTTATATCTTTGAAATGAAAATGCTACTCCAATAGCCTCTACTTTTTTGTTTAATTTTATCAGTTTATAAAGATATCGATCATAAAAACCTTTTCCATAACCAAGTCTATTCTTTTTTTTATCAAAAGCTAATAAAGGAACTAGGACTATGTCAGGTAAATAATTTTTTTTTGTTTTTAGAGGTTCAGGAATGCCATATTTGTTAGCTTCTAGTAGGTCTCTCTCTTTCCATTTTATAAATTTAAGAAGATTGTCATCCTCAATTTTCGGTAAAAGTAATGTAATTTTTGATTTCTGTAAATTATTTATAACCTTAAGAATATCGATTTCAAAATTTGATGGGTAATATAATGCTATAAAGAGTTTCCTATTTATTTTATATTTACTTCTTATGTGCTTAATGAGATCTTTAAATTGGTTGTTTGAAATCTGAAAATAGTTTTTTTTTCTTAAATTTAGAAATTTTTTTCTTAATTGTTCTTTAGTATTCATTGCTGAGTATTGGAGGAAGTTTCAGCATTTTTAATTATTTTTTCTAAGGATTCGGTTGTTTTATCCAACATATTTTCATACATTATGTTTGCTTCTTCTATATCCTTTTTAATATTATCTATCTCATTATTTAAATTATTGATCTCACCTTCTTTTACATCTTTATAATTTATGGCTAATGATTTTAGTTCTTTAAATTTTTTAGACAAATCATCTAATTTATTTTTTTGCTCGCTTATTCTTCTTCTTAAATCAAAATGTTCATCTATTAATTTTATCGCGGTTATCAGTAAAAGTTTATTTTCACCAATATTTCCTAACTTCTTTTTTAATTCTAAATATTTTTTATCTAAGAAGGAAGTTAATTTTTTTAAAGACTCCTCTTGCCCATCATCACAAGAAAGGAGATAATCTTTGCCATTAAATTTAATATTCACATTTGCCATTTTTCAATTTCCTCAACTAAACTTTGGGTTTCTTGATTTAAATCATTAATATCTTGGTTAAATTTTTTCTCAAGTTCTTTTTTGGATTTTAATTCTTTCTCTAATTTGTTTACTCTCTCAGTTAAATATTTATGCTCTCTAATAATTTCTTGATTTTTCTTTTCAAGTTCCTTTTTTTCAGTCTTAAGTAAATCTCTTTCTCTTTGAACTGATTTTTCAAAGCTATGCTGTGAATAACTTATATTTAATTTTCCTAATTTTTTAATTACTTGATTTAAATTATTTTCCTTTTTTTCAAAGTTTTTCATTTTGTTAATGTATCATATTATTGATATACCTACTCTAAGTCTATATAGGTAAATTAATAGTGAAAATAAAAGTTAATCAATTAGCAAACGCAATTAGATTTTTATCTATTGATGCAGTTCAAAAAGCCAATTCAGGGCATCCTGGTATGCCTATGGGTATGGCTGATGTTGCCACAGTATTATTTAAATACCACCTGAGGTTTAACCCAAAAAATCCTTCTTGGATAAATAGGGATAGGTTTGTTTTATCTGCAGGTCATGGATCTATGTTGTTATACTCTTTGCTCTACCTAACCGGATACGAAAAAATAAAATTAGATGATATTAAAAATTTTAGACAATTAAACTCAATTTGTGCTGGGCATCCTGAGTATATTTATAATTCAGGAATTGAAACTACAACTGGTCCACTTGGACAAGGATTGGGTAATTCAGTTGGTATAGCGATAGCAGCTGAGATTTATAGGAAAAAATTTGGTCCGAAAATTATTGACCATAAGACTTATGTTATTGCTAGTGATGGTGATTTAATGGAAGGAATAAGTCACGAAGCAATGAGTTTAGCTGGTCATTTAAAATTAAAAAATTTGATAGTTTTTTTCGATAATAATAAAATTTCAATTGATGGTCCTACTTCCTTAAGTGTGTCTGACGACTATAAGAAAAGGTTCATATCTTACGGGTGGAATTTTATTGAAATAAACGGTCATAATGAAAAACAAATTAATAATGCAATTAAAAAATCGTGTAAGTCAAATAAACCGACATTAATTTCTTGTAAAACCATAATCGGATTTGGTTCGCCTAATAAATCAGGAAAATCTATTTCTCATGGAGCGCCTTTGGGCGAGGAAGAAATAAAATTGGTAAGAAAAAAATTAAAATGGTCTTCTCCTCCATTTGAAATACCAGATGAAATTTTAAGAGATTGGAGAGAGATAGGTGCTAAAGGAGAAATACTTGAAAAAGATTGGTTAAATGAACTCAATAAATCAAAGCCAGAGATAAAAGAAAAGTTTAATAACCTAAATAATAGAATTTTTAAAAATGAATTAAATAATTTGATAGCTTCTGAGAAAGAAAAATATTATCAAGAAAAACCTTTTATGGCTACAAGACAATGTTCCATGAAAGCTATAGAAGCTATAAATAATTTAATACCAAATTTAATAGGTGGATCGGCTGACTTAAGTGGTTCGAATAATACAAAAACTTCTAATTCAATAATTTTGAATTCAAAAAATTATGGAGGTAATTATATCCATTTCGGTGTAAGGGAGCACGGAATGGCAGCGGCTATGAATGGAATTGCTTTATACCACAACCTTATTCCCTATGGTGGTACATTTTTAATTTTTTCTGATTATTGTAAACCCGCTATAAGACTTTCAGCATTAATGGGCATACGTGTTATCTATATTTTTTCTCATGATTCAATTGGATTAGGAGAAGATGGTCCAACACATCAACCTATTGAACATTTAGCAAGTTTAAGAGCTATACCAAATTTAAATGTTTTTAGACCCGCTGATATGAATGAAACATTAGAATGTTGGGAGGCATCTTTAAATAACGAAAAAGGACCCAGTGCTATTATACTCTCAAGACAAAAATTGAATTATATTAGTAAGATACCCGATAAAAAAAATAAAAGCCTCATGGGTGCTTATGAATTAAATATTTCTTCTCATGATAATAAGGTTACAATAATAGCCTCTGGATCAGAAGTTAGTTTAGCTCTTTCAACTCAAGAACTTTTAAAAGAACTGGGTGTTAACTCTAAAGTTGTATCAATGCCATGCCAAGAACTATTTGATCAGCAAAGTGACGAATATAAAAACAAAATTTTGGAAAAAGACAGTCTTATTGTTTCTTTAGAAGCTGGATCTTTAAGCTGTTGGTACAAATATTTGAAGAAAGATGACATTGCATTAGGGATAGAAAGATTTGGTAAAAGCGCACCTTACAAGGATATCTATGAAGATATGAATTTAACCTCAAATAAAATCGCAACAATAATTCAAAAAAAATTAAGAGAATAATTTATTCAACTTCTATGGAAAAAATTAAAAGTTTTAGTGACAGTATAAATATTGAAAATAAAAGAGTTATACTCCGATCAGACTTTAATGTTCCAATTATAAATAAACTTATTCAAGATAATACAAGAATAAATCTAAGTATACCTTTCATTGAAAATTTATTAAAAAGAAGAGCAAAATTATTATTAATTTCTCATTTAGGGAGACCCAAAAATGAAAAAGACTTAACTTTATCTTTAAAACCCGTCTTCAACTATTTAAAAGAAAAACTGAATAGCAAGATGTATTTTCACTCTGAAAAAATTACAGACAAAACAAAAGAAAAAATATCGTTTTTAAATACGGGTGAGATAATTTTTTTTGAAAATATTAGACTCAACAAAGGTGAAATAAAAAATGATGATAATTTCGCCAAAATTCTTTCTTCAATAGGAGAAATATATATCAATGATGCATTTTCTTGCTCACACAGAAAACAAACGTCAATTCATAAAATAACGAAATATATAAAAAAATCTTACGCAGGACCTTCGTTGATGAGGGAAATACTTACAATTGATATGGCTTTAAATAACAAAAAAAAACCTACTACATGCATTATAGGTGGCTCAAAAATTTCAACCAAAATTGGAGTTATTACCTCTTTGGTAAAAAAGGTAGATAATTTAGTTTTAGTTGGAGCTATGGCGAATAACTTTATAAAATTTAAAGGGGATCAAGTTGGGAAATCCTTAATAGAGTCTGGATCAGAAAAAATTATTAAAGAAATATATAAAAACGCAAAAATTTGTAATTGTAAAATTATAATTCCCGAAGACTTTGCAGTTTCAGAGACTGCAGACGGGAGTGCAAATTTAAGAGATCTGAGTAATTTAAAAGAAAATGAGATAATTTTAGATATTGGCCCTCAAACTATAGAGAAAATTAGCCAGATTATTGATAGTTCAAAAACTGTTCTATGGAATGGTCCAGCAGGGTATTTTGAAAATAAGAACTTCTCTAAAGGAACAATTTCGATCGCAAAAAAAATTTCTTATAATACAAATAAGAAATCTTTGATCTCAATTATAGGTGGTGGAGATACAATTTCTGCTATTAAAAGTGATGTATCAGATCTTAGTTTTACTCACTTATCAACAGCAGGGGGAGCATTTTTGGAATATATTGAGGGAAAAAACTTGCCTGGAATAGAAGTTTTAAAATAAAAAACAATTATGGATATTGAAGAAATAGCAAAAAAAATGTGTGCCAAAGGCAAGGGAATTCTTGCTGCAGATGAAAGCACTGGCACTATAGAAAAAAGATTCAAAAGTATAAACGTAGAAAATTTAGAAAAAAATAGATTAATTTTCAGACAGACTTTATTTAATTCAAGCGGTATGAAAAATTATATTGGAGGAGTTATTCTTTTCGATGAAACAATTAAACAAAAAACAACTTTAGGTCCAACGATTCCAGAATTAATTTCAAAAAATGGTGCAATACCAGGTATAAAGGTGGATAAAGGAGCAAAGCCACTCGCTGGCTCAAGCGACGAGACTATAACGGAGGGTTTAGATGGTTTAAGAGAAAGATTAAAAGAATATTATAATTTAGGAGCAAGATTTACAAAATGGAGAGCAGTATATAAAATAAGTGAAAAATATCCTTCAACGCAATCAATTAAGTCTAATGCGCATGCTTTAGCTAGATATGCAGCTTTAGTGCAGGAAGCTAAAATGGTTCCAATAATAGAACCAGAAGTTTTAATGGATGGATCACATGATATTCAAAAATGTTATCAAGTAACAACTAATGTTCTAAACGAGTGCTATAATGAACTTAAAATTCATAAAATTGACTTAAAAGGAACCGTTCTAAAACCTAATATGATTATACCTGGGTCTGAATGTAAAAACAAATCGAGCTCAGAGGAAATAGCTAAAAAAACTTTAGATTGTCTTAAGAAAAACGTTCCAAGCGATGTACCTGGTATTGCTTTCTTATCTGGGGGACAATCAGAAATTGAAGCTAGTAAGAATTTAAATGAGATAAATAAAATTAACGATACAAATTTTTTAATTACTTTTTCTTATGGAAGAGGATTGCAGGCAAGTGCTTTAAAAGAGTTTGGTAAAAACCAAGAAAATATCGAAAACATTCAAAAAGCTTTTAATCATAGAGCTAAAATGAACGGTCTATCTTCAAAAGGAAAATGGTCTGAAAATTTAGAAAAAGAGTTTGCGGCTTAATTACATTGAAAAAAATAGTATATTTAATTTCTCCAAATGAAATTGGTAAAGATTTTTACAATAGTCTAGATAGAGTTCTATCATTTGGAAACGTAAAATTTTTTCAATTAAGACTAAAGAAAAATAAACTGATTGATATTATAAAAATAGCAAAAAAAATAAGAAAAATTACTTACAAATACAAAGTCAATTTTATAATTAATGATAATTATGAATTAGTTTCAAAAGTTCAAGCAGATGGTTGCCATATGGGACAACTTGATGGATCGTTAAAACTTGCAAAAAAGAAATTGAGAACAAAAATTTTAGGAGTTACTTGTCACAACTCAATTGCACTTGCCATTAAAGCAAATAAAAATAAAGCAAATTATTTGGCTTTCGGCTCCTTCTTTAAATCTAAACTCAAACCTAATGCAAAAAAAGCAAATTTAAGAATTTTGGACCAAGTTAAAAAAAAATTTAAACAGCCTATTGTAGTAATTGGTGGAATTAATAATTTAAACTATAAAAAATTAATAAAATCAGGAGCTAAATATATTGCAATATCAAGTTATATTTGGGATAACCCGAAACTAAAACCTGAAATAGCTATAAGAAAGTTTAAATGAAAATTACTGCAAACGAAATAAAGCCTGGAATGATTATAGAACATAAAAATGATTTATGGAATGTTTTAAAAACACAACATGTCAAACCTGGAAAAGGTGGAGCATTTAATCAGGTTGAATTAAAAAGTGTTATTAAAGGAACAAAATTGAATGAAAGATTTCGATCAAATGAAAATATAGAAAAAGCTGAAGTTGATGAAAAAAAATTCAATTTTTTGTACTCAGATGACAAAAATTCTTATTTTATGGACAATGTCTCATTCGAACAAATATCAATGATGAATAATTTAATTGGAGATAAAGCAAAATTGCTTAAAGAAAATTTAGAAGTGACAATATCATTATTGGAGGATAAACCATTATCTATTCAACTACCTAAAAATATTGATTGTGTTGTCGAAACGACTGATGCTGTAGTAAAAGGTCAAACTGCTGCTTCGTCTTATAAACCTGCAAAACTAGATAACGGTTTAACAATTTCAGTTCCACCATTTATAGAAAACGGAGATAAAATTATTATAGACTCTAGAAATTTAGAATATGTAAAAAAAAATAACTAATATGAGATTAAATTCACCAAAATTAAACATTATGTACAAAGCCTGTATGAAGGCCTCCAAGTCACTTATTAGGGATTTTGGAGAAATAGAAAATCTACAAATTTCATCTAAGGGACCGGGAGATTTTGTATCCTCTGCCGATAAAAGAACTGAAAAAATTATAATAGACGAGTTGCTAAAAGCATATCCTGATTATGGTATTTTAAGTGAAGAGATGGGAAAAATTAATGAAAAAAACAAAACTAATAGATGGATAATTGATCCAATAGATGGGACGAGTAATTTTTTAAACGGAATACCACAATTTGCAATCTCTATTGGTTATGAGGAGGAAAATGAAATTAAAAATGGCATAATTTATGATCCAATAAAGAATGAACTTTTTTTTGCAGAAGTAGGTGGAGGAGCTTTTTTAAATAACTCTAGAATAAGAGTTTCGAAAAAAAAAAATTTGAAAAATTCTTTAATTGGGACTGGTGGCCCCAGAAGTAATAGCAAACTTAAAGATCAAATATTTAAAGAATTTTTTGAAGTTTCGTATAATACTGAAACACCAATAAGAAGGTTTGGCAGTGCCTCCCTTGATCTTGCTAATGTAGCATGTGGAAGATTTGATGGTTTTTGGCAGCGAGAACTAAGCTATTGGGATATAGCGGCGGGTATTGTTATCATTAAGGAAGCTGGTGGTTTTATTGATTTTTTAGATGGCAAAACAGATGAGAGTAAAAAAATGAATATTGTGGCATCTAACTCAATAATACATAACGAATTAGTAGATTTAATTAAAAAAAAAAATATTGAGAATAATTAATTTATAATATATTAGTCGGTCATGAAAAAGAACATACACCCAAATTATCATAAAATTAAAGTGGTTATGACCGATGGTACCGAGTTTGAAACTATGTCAACTTGGGGAAAAGAGAATGATACTTTAAAACTAGATATTGATCCTAAATCTCATTTTGCATGGACTGGAGGATCCCAAAAGATATTAGATAAAGGTAGGGTGAGCCGGTATAACAAAAAATTCAGTAATTTAAGAAAAAAATAGATATGCAAGAATATCCATTTATGCCAAAAGCTACAGCTGTATGGCTTGTAGAAAACACAAATTTAACTTTTAGACAAATAGCTAAATTTTGTAATTTACACGAACTTGAAGTTAAAGGGATTGCAGATGGAGATGTAGCTAAAGGAATTAAAGCTTATAATCCAATTTTAGCCGGTCAGCTCTCTAGAAATGAGATAGATGAATGTTCAAAAAACCCTGAAAGAAATCTTAATCTTATTAAAAAAGATACTAATATACAAATTAAGGAAAGGAAAAAACCGAAATATACACCTCTATCAAAAAGACAAGATAGACCCGATGCTATTCTTTGGTTGTGTAAAAATGCATCAGAGTTAACTGATGGACAAATTTCTAAACTTGTTGGAAGTACAAAAGGAACAGTTTCTTTAATAAGGAAGAGAAGCTATTGGAATTTTTCAAATCTCAAACCTAGAGACCCAGTTATTTTAGCTTTATGTTCTCAAGAGTCTTTTCAAAAAGCATGGGATAAGGCAAAAAGAAGGGTCGAAAGAGAGAAAAAAAGATTATTGAGAGAGGAAAAAAAGCTTAAAAAAGAAACTTCTGATCAGCAAATAGATTAAATAATATAATCAATTAAATTTATAAGTAATGATATAGACAATTCTTTACTTAAATGCTAACTACCAACAAAAAACAGGAGGTATTTTATTAAAATAGAAGTTAAAGATAATAATGTTGAACAGGCAATAAGAGTTTTAAAGAGAAAATTGCAAAAAGAGGGATTTTTCAAAGTAATGAAAATGAAAAGCACTTATGAAAAGCCATCTGAAAAGAAAAAAAGAATTAGAACAGAAAATTTAAAGAGAATAAAAAAACAACAAAAATTAAGAAAAAGATATTAATTTAATTCTGGAGAGAAATATGCCACAAGGAAAAGTTAAATGGTTCAGCGCAAAAAAGGGATACGGATTTATTAGGGAGGAGAGTAAAGAAAGAGATATTTTTTTACATGTTTCGGCTTTAGAAAGTTCAAAATTACGTGTTTTAAAAGAAAATCAAATTTTAAAGTTTGATATAAAAGAGGATAAAGATAAGCTCCAAGCTATTAACCTAAAGAAAATTTAAATTATCGCGGGGTGGAGCAGTCTGGTAGCTCGTCAGGCTCATAACCTGAAGGTCGAAGGTTCAAATCCTTCCCCCGCAACCAACAATACCAACACTTTTTTATTTTAAGATACGTAAAGAAAGTTTTCCTGACACACGCCTGACACAACGTGAGGTGAAATTAGTGAATAGTTTTGTCTTCGCTGCTGAGATCTTCAAGAAAATTATAAACATCTAATTCAACCCACTCGATTTCAGGGTCCTTGGGATCTTGTGTGATTGTTTTCTTTGTATATAAGATTTTTTCTTTTTCATCTGCCATACTATATATATGGATATTAAATTAACTTTTTCAAGATATTAGCTGTTTAACTTTTCTTATTCTTTAAATATCTTTTTATAAAATTGGGAATTTTTAAACCAACTTTAATTATACCTTCCTCATCATAATTGCTCGAAAGATTTGCAAAAAAAGCTATAACTAAAAATTGGGCTATAGCAGTTGTAGCCCCAAGTACAAAATAGATAGGTGTTCCAATCCACCAAGAAATATTAAGACTTTCTATGAAATCATAAATCCACATAAGTGATCCAAGCCACATTCCAAAAGCTAACCAAGTTCCACAAACTAATAAAGAAGATAATAAATAACACATTAGAAAGTTTCTTCCTTTTTTTATACTTTCTTGCGCATTAAACCAAATTGGCAAAACTACCATAATTAAAAAAGCTATGCTAAATCCAAAATCCATAATTAACCCAGAACCACGATCGCTAAAAGTTTTTTCATTATTTTTTGTAAATAACTTTAAATTCCTCGATTAGCTTTTTAGTTACCGAAATATTAAAATTATTCATCCTAGAATTATAACTTTTATTTTTCATGAAATCATCCCATGTAAGCTCGAGTATCATTTCAACACTGTATTCATCATTTAAAATCACAATCGATAAACAATCAAAAGTTTTTTTGTTGTTTTTAATTCCTTCTGGATCCCAAAACGATCCCGTTGTTCCATTAAAAGAGGAAACAGTTTTAATACTATATATTTTTCCATCTCTACTTAATGCATCTACATTTTTAGTGGTTATTCCTGCTTTGGTTAGATTTGGCAGTTTTTTCTTTGCTACAAACTTACTTGAACCGATTTTATTATAAAATTGAATTGCATAATATTCACCAAGTTCCCCGACTGTATTTTTTGTTCTTAGCACGCCTCGTCTTCTCAATTCTTGCACTGCCTGAGATGAGGGTGAAATAAGCTTTGCTAACTCTTCAACAGAAAGGTTTTTCATTGACACAATTTTCTCACTTTTTTTCTGCGATGTCTACTGACACATCCCTGACACAACGTTAAGTAAATCTAAAAATTTTATGTAGCTTTTTTGATGTGTCGTGATAATTTTATGGGCAGAAAGGTACGTATGTCAGGCTCATAACCTGAAGGTCGTAGGTTCAAATCCTACCCCCGCAACCAAAATAATTAAAATTTTTTTCTAAAAAATACAATTTTCATTACTATTAATAACAATCTTCCTAAAACACTATTATGTTTTATGTATCTATGAAGAGACAGAGAATGATTACTAAAATTTTCTTTATACTTTTCTTCTCCTAAACCAAAATCAAAAACTTTTATTTTATTATCTATGCACCAACTTATTATTTTAAGAATTAATATTTTCCCAGGTTTGTAATTATTGTAATCATTTGATTCTAAAAATGGAATATAATAGTAAAATGTGTCATTTAAAAAGATACCAAAACAACTGGAAATAGCTTTATTTTCAATTTTTAATTTTGCAAAAAAATACTTTATATCCTTTTTTTTTATCAAATTGTCAAATGTTTGGATAAATTTATTATCTAGATTATGCTTAATGTTTTTATTTTCTAATTGTTTTTTTTTAACTCTAATAATATCTGCAAAATTTATATTTTCGTTTGGCATCTTGATCATACTAAACGAAACATTAAGGTTTTGTTCTAATTTATTAGATTTTATCGTAGTACGATGTAGTTCGTAATATCTTTTTTTATCTTTAATTTTTTGGTTATCTAAATATTTTTTAAAATTTTCCGGAAGTAAGATCTGGTAAATCTTAGAAAATTTTGTAGATTGAAGATATTTAGTAAATGGGTTTGCGCAACTTCCAATTTGTGAAAGTTGATTATTAAAAAAAATAAGATCATAATCCCCTATGTGTTTAAGAATATTCTCCCAAAGATTTGTAAATTCTTTGTCTTTAATTAAAAAATTAAAATTTTTTATCAAGATTGGATTACAAACATCTGATCTTTCAGTTCCTATCCATTGCAAAATTTTAAAAATAAAATATTTTTTTATTTCTAGCGGCAGAATAGCAATTATTTTTTTATTATCATATACAGCTACAATTTTAATTTTTCCTTTGCTTTCTGAAGATAAATTTTTCAAGTAATTATAGGTTTGAAAAAAATTATAATTTGCATTTTGAATTAATAGTTCAAAAGTTTTAGAGCATTCCTGATCAAATTTTTCAAAAATTTTAAATTTTAACATAAATTAAATACCTTTCATTTTATCTACTAAAATGAATTTAGCTTTACTAATACCTCTTTTACTGCTCTCATTATTTTTTAAACAATAAATTAAAAATTTATTTTTTGTTTTTATATTTTTAATTAAATTCAAAATTTTTGTGTAGTAACCCTTATTTCTGTCTTTAATATCAGTGAAAAAATCATAAAGTATTAAGGTATTTTTTTTAAAAATTATTTTATTTATTTCTGTTATTTTCCAACTAGATTTCAAATTCATCCATCCAAAACTTACTGCTTTTTTCTTATAGAAAAGCACAAATAAAATTTGATTATTCTTAAATCTTTCTTTTCTATTTTCATTAGTCAAATATTTTTTAATACTTTTATGTTTAATAGAATTTATTGATTTATATTTTTTTAAAATAAAATTATCATAAAAAATTTTTTTTTTATTCCCCTTTGATTCATAGATATAAACTTCTCTGAAAAGAGTTAAAAAATATTTTATAATTCTTTTAAACATCTGATCAATAAAACCACATTATTTTTTTTAGTATATTTTTCGCTAAGAGCAAAATTACTATGTTTTTTAAATCTAGAATACTCCTACTGTTTTTTATAAGAAAAAACATCGTATCAAAAAAGTTTTTTTTAAATTTAATATTCATAAATTTCAATTGTAGTATTTTTTTTTTGATTATTTGAAAATTTTTTTCGCTAATATTTTTTTTGTTATTTTTTAACCAATCTTCATATTCAATAATTTCGACGTCTTTTTTCAATAAAGATAAATTTTTTTCATGAATCCTATAGGTCGCTACAGGTTCTTGAACAACTTTAAATATATTTTTTTTTGATAAATTTATAAAAAAGTCGAAATCGCCTATAATATTATATTTATC
>CABZCD010000007.1 GCA_902524105.1 uncultured Pelagibacteraceae bacterium
AAAATTTCTCCAGAAACACTTATCATTCTATAAATACCGGGATTTTTAGGTATAAGTGGAATTTTTTCTTTTATAACTTTCTTTCCTAATTCTAAACTGTTATTCATCTCTACTTTTTGTCACCTCTATACCCACAGACTCTGTATTCTTGATTATATCTAACTTCTCTAATTTAAGATTAACTTTCTTAACTATCTCACTTTCAAAAATTATATCAAAAATATTTTCTGCTAAATTTTCTAAAAGCTCATGGTGTTTCTTTTCTGTAATATATGTTATTTTTTTTATAGTATCTTCATAATTTACAATGGATGACAAATTATTATTATTTGGCTTAATATTTGAATCAGTCGAAATATCAATATTAAATCTCACTCTCTGCTTCTTAATTCTTTCAAAATCATGAAGACCTACTGAAATTTTTAGTATTAAGTTTTTAATACTTACTTTTCTTTTATATTTATATTTTTTTTTATCTTTAAATCTAATTATTTTCATTCTTTTACATTAATTATATCAGGTGTTAACCATGCCAGTCTTTGGCCGCTATCAACATTTATTATTTCTCCTGTTATATTGTCATTTTTTATAAGAAATTTTACTGATTCACTGATGTTTTCTAAATCCACTTGCTTCTTTAATAAAACCGATTTCCACTGTTTTTTAAAATGAGACTCTGTTTGTCTTTTATTCTTAAGAGTTGGACCAGGAGATATGGCATTTACTCTAATATTAGGAGCTAATTTCATGGCTGAAGTTATAGTAAGTGTTGCTAAAGCTGATTTACTTAAAGTGTAGGATAGAAAAAAAGGTGTTAACTTTTCAATTCTTTGATCAATAATATTAATGATGATCCCATAGTTTTTTTTTACATATTTTTTAAAATTTTGAGTTAATAAAGCTGGTGCTTTTAAATTAATATTCATGTGTTTTGAAAAGCTTTTATCGTTAAGGTTATTGAGGTTATCATTTTCAAAAACTGAAGCATTGTTAATAAGGCAGTCTAAACCTTTCATTTTATTAAAAGCATCATTTATTAATTTTCGTACATGTTTAGAATTATTTAAGTCGGCCTTAATTAAAAATACATTGCTACCTAAATCTTCTAATTCTTTTTTTAATTTATTGGCCAGATTTTTCGATTTATTATAATGAATCGTGATATTAATATCGTAATTTGCTAAACTTTTCGCAATAGCAGCTCCAACTCTTGTTGCACCACCTGTAATAATTATCTTTTTGGCTTCCATTTTTTTATTGCTTTTCTAGGCTTAGTGCCCGGCATCCCCATTGTTGATCTCCCTTTAGGGTATACTTTATTTTTTAATTTGTACTGGTTTATTTTTGGATTTAAAGATATCTCTAGCTCACTTGCCTCTAATTTTCTTATTTCGTCACGAATTTTAGCAGCTTCTTCAAATTCCAAATTAGCAGCGGACTCTTTCATTTTTCTATTAAGAGCTTTTAAATGTTTCTTAAGATTTCCACCAACGTTTGAACCTTCGCTTATTTTTACATAGTCTTTCTCATAAACTGACTCTAAAATATCACTGATTTCTTTTTTAACTGACTCTGCTGTAATTTTATTTTTTTTGTTATATTGTAGTTGCTTATTTCTCCTTCTATCAGTTTCTTTGATAGCCTTATCTATGCTTTTTGTAACTTTGTCTGCGTATAAAATTACCTTTCCATCTACATTTCTAGCAGCTCTTCCTATAGTTTGAATTAAAGATGTTTCTGATCTTAAGAAGCCCTCTTTGTCTGCATCAAGTATTGCGACCAGTGCGCATTCAGGAATATCCAATCCTTCTCTTAATAAATTTATTCCAACTAAGATATCGAATACACCCATTCTCAAATCTCTTATAATTTCTATTCTTTCCAGTGTATCGATGTCAGAGTGCATATATCTTACCTTTAATCCATTTTCATGAAGATACTCAGTTAAATCTTCAGCCATTTTTTTGGTTAACGTTGTAGCTAAAATTCTGAAACCTTTTTTTACGATTTCTTTTGCCTCATGCATTAAATCGTCCACCTGAGTTTTTGCCGGCCTTATTTCTACGGGTGGATCTATCAAACCTGTTGGACGGATAATTTGATCTATAAATTCATTCTTTGTTTGTTTTAATTCCCACGGTCCAGGCGTAGCAGATACGAATATTGTTTGAGTTCTCATTAAATCCCATTCTTCAAACTTTAAAGGTCTATTATCCATACATGATGGAAGCCTAAAACCATATTCAGCTAATGTACTTTTTCTGGTTCTGTCACCTTTGTACATTCCATTAAGCTGTGGCACAGTTACGTGACTTTCATCAACAAAAATAATTGTATTGTCAGGAAAGTATTCAAATAATGTTGGGGGAGGTTCTCCAGGTTTTCTTCCAGACAAAAATCGTGAATAATTTTCAATTCCAGCACAAGTGCCTGTAGCCTCAATCATTTCTAAATCAAATTTTGTCCTTTCTCTTAATCTTTGTGCTTCTAATAATTTGTTATTATCCTGATGTCTTTTTAATGTAATCTCTAGTTCTTTTTTAATCTCTTGAATAGCCTGATCGATTGTTGGTTTAGGAGTAATATAGTGACTGTTAGCATAAACTTTTATAATTGAAAAATCATTTGTCTTATCTCCAGTTAAAGGATCAAATTCTTCGATTTTTTCTAATTTATTTAAATTTAAACTTAATCTCCAAGCTCTATCTTCTAAATGTGATGGAAATATTTCTAAATTTTCCCCCCTAACTCTAAATGTTCCTCTAAAAAAATTTTGATCATTTCTTTTATATTGCAAGTTAATAAATGCCCTAATTAATTGATCTCTGTCATATTCATAGTTTTTTTTAAGAGTTATAGTCATTTTTGAGTAAGCCTCTACAGATCCAAGACCATAGATACATGAGACACTTGCAACAATTATTACATCATCTCTTTCTAATAGTGACCTAGTAGCTGAATGCCTCATCCTATCTATTTGTTCATTAATAGATGCCTCTTTTTCTATGTAAGTGTCAGATCTTGGAACATATGCTTCTGGAGTGTAATAGTCATAATAAGACACAAAATACTCAACAGCATTATTTGGAAAAAAACTTTTAAATTCTCCGTAAAGCTGCGCGGCTAAAGTTTTATTTGGAGCAAGCACTAAAGCTGGTCTATTGGATGCTTCAATGACTTTTGCCATTGTGAAAGTTTTTCCAGAGCCTGTAACACCAAGTAAGACTTGTTCGTTTTTTTGACCTTTTAGATTAGCAATTAGTTTTTTGATAGCCTGAGGCTGGTCTCCAGCAGGTTGAAAATTACTTTTTATTTTAAATTTAATACCTCCCTCTAATTTTTTATTTATAGAGTTGTTAGTATTTTCTAAATCTAATATTTTTTCTTGATACGTATTTTGCATTCTGTGATATTAATAATTAAAAAAAACATTATAAAATTCAATGAGCATAATTTCCAACAATTTAAAACGTATAAAACCGTCGCCTACCATTGCAGTTACTACAAAAGCTAGGGAAATGCGGGCAAGCGGGAAGGATGTTATAGGATTAGGTGCCGGAGAGCCGGATTTTGACACCCCAGACAATGTTAAAGAGGCCGCTATAGAAGCTATCAAAAAAGGTGATACCAAGTACACAGCAGTTGATGGAACTCCAGATTTAAAAAAAGCAATTGTTCAAAAGTTTAAAAGAGAGAATAATTTAAACTTTACAGCTGACCAAATTACAGTCGGAACTGGGGGCAAACAAGTTATATACAACACCTTCATGGCAACATTGAATAAAGGAGACGAGGTAATTATACCTGCCCCTTTTTGGGTTTCTTACCCCGATATGGTTTTGTTAGCTGGTGGTACTCCTAAGATAATAAAGTGTGAAGAAAAAGATGGCTTTAAACTTTCAGCAAAAAAATTAGAAAAAGCAATATCTAAAAAAACAAAATGGCTTATTTTAAACTCCCCATCTAATCCGACTGGAGCAGGATATACAAAAAAAGAAATAGAGAATTTATCAAAAGTATTACTTAAACATAAAAAAATTTTTATTTTAAGTGACGACATTTATGAACACATTAGATACGAAGGCTTTAATTTTTTTACAATTGCTCAAATTTCAAAATTAAAAGAGAGAACTTTGACCATGAATGGAGTAAGTAAATCTTACGCCATGACAGGTTGGAGAATTGGTTATGCGGCGGGTCCTAGAGAAATAATTAATGCAATTAGAAAGATACAATCTCAATCTACTTCAAATCCTTCATCTATTAGCCAGGCAGCAGCAGTAGAGGCATTAAATGGGCAACAAAATTTTATTAAAGAAAGAGCAGAAGCATTTAAAGAGAGAAGAGATTTTGTCGTGAATAGTTTAAATAGTATAAAAGGAATTAGTTGTTTAAATCCAAACGGAGCATTTTATGTTTTCCCAAGCTGTAAAGGGCTCTTAAATAAAAAAACTAAACTTAAAACTGATACTGAATTTGTTCAAAAATTATTAGAAAAATCTAAGGTTGCTGTAGTTCAAGGATCAGCCTTTGGATTAGATGGTTATTTTAGAATATCATATGCAACTTCTATGGAAAATTTAAAAAAAGCCATAACAAGAATTAAAGATTTTTGTGATAGCTTAAATAACTAATTTTGTCTCAAAATTCTTTTAGCTACATCTGTTTTTTTTATCCACGACTTTGGAATAGATTTTACTCCTTTTAATGCTGCATAATATGCGCCAATAAAGTTTACTCTAGAACAGTTACATCCTCCTGCTTTAATTGTTTTTAAAATAGCGCTTTTATAATTAGAAGAAGTTAAAATAGAATGAATTGAACTCTCAAAAGTACCGGGATAACTACAAGCCATTCCAAGTTTTTTTACTACTTGCGGATGTGGTTTTTTTTTTAATTTCTTTATATTATTAATATTCTTGATAATGTTTTTAAAATATAAATTATTTTTATATTTTGAAGTAAATTCTTTTATAGGATCTTTTGAACCTTTAAGAGCCATATCTATTAAATGAAATTTAGCTAAACCATACTTAAGACTAATTTTTGAAACTGTGACCAAAGAAATAATTTTTTTTAAATTTTTAAAACCATAACCATATAAAAAGTAAGGTAACGCAGCACAGAAACCATCAGACTCATTTACTTTTCTTCCTCCTGTTAATTTTTTCCCCCTTTTAATATTTTGAACTGTTTCGATTATATTTTGATGTATCCAAGGACCTTTAATTATTTCACGCCAGTCTTTAACTTTTTTATATTTTGCTCTTAGACTATAATTTTTCCAATATATGCTTCCAGGACCAAAATTTTTTACAATATTTTTTTTGAATCTGCTCTCGATATTTGTATGTCCCTCAATTAATGTTTTGAACATGACTTGACCGATATCATTGTAACCAGAAACTTTACCAGTTTTAATGCTATAGAAAGGACTTTTATTTTTTTTTAAAAAAGTAAAATCTTTTTTCCCTCTAATATAATTAAGTAATTTTTTTTGATTATATACCCAATGCAAAGGTCTCGCTGCTGCATCAGCAACAGTAGAACCTAAAAATACATGTAAATTGTTTTTCACTTTATTTATTAGATAAATGCTTTTCAGCTTCCAGTGCAGCCATACAACCCATGCCAGCAGCAGTGACTGCTTGCCTAAAAATTTTGTCTTTCACATCTCCAGCAGCAAATACTCCTGGTATATTTGTAATAGTTGAGTCTGGTTTAGTAATCAAATAACCTTCATTATCCATTTTTAATTGATCTTTAAATAAAGCCGTAGCTGGGTCGTGACCTATTGCTATAAATAAACCATCAACTTTAAGCTCAGATGTTTTATTAGTTTTGACATTTTTTATTTTTATTCCATTAACTCCTTTGGGCTCGTTTGTGCCCATAACTTCTTCAACTACACTATCCCAAATAATTTGAATTTTTTTGTTAGCTTTAAGTTTTTCTTGTAATAATTTTTCTGCTCTTAACTCATTTCTTCTATGTATCAAATGAACTTTAGAGGCAAATTTAGTTAAAAACATTGCTTCCTCTACTGCAGCGTTTCCACCACCAACTACTGCAACTTCTTTTTCTTTAAAGAAAAAACCATCACATGTTGCACAAGCAGATACTCCAAATCCCCTAAATTTTTGTTCAGACTCTAAATTTAACCATCTTGCTTGAGCGCCTGTGGAAATAATAATGCTATCTGCAGTATAAATTTGACCACTGTCGCCATGAGCTGAAAAAGGCTTTTTTGAAAGATCAACTTTTCTAATATGATCTTGAATCATCTCGGTACCCACAGCTTTCGCTTGGCCTTTCATTTCTTCCATCAACCATGGTCCTTGAATTACTTTTGCAAAACCTGGAAAATTCTCAACATCTGTTGTAGTTGTAAGTTGTCCACCAGGCTCGGACCCAAAAACCAATATTGGTTTAAGAAGGGCTCTTGCAGCATATATCGCTGCAGTGTAACCTGCTGGTCCTGATCCAAGAATTAACACTTTTGTATGTTTAGATGATTTATTATTCATTATAATGAAGGTATATAGTAACAAATGTCAAAATTAAAAGCACTCCTTTTAACGCAAGGTATGCACGGTATGGTTAGTCAGGTCGAAGGCTTAGCAAAAGCTTTGAATTTAAACTATAAACATCAAGCAATTAAACTCAAAAAGTTTTGGAATTTTATACCACCATTTCTTACACCTATATCTATGAGCGTTTTAGAGAATCAATTTATATTCGATTCGAAAGTAATTATTTCTTGTGGAAGAAAAAGTGTAATCCCTTCTTTATCTTTAAAAAAAAAATATAAAGAAAAAATCTTTACGATTCATATTCAAGATCCAAAAGTTTCATTAGACAAATTTGATTTAATCATTTGTCCTGAACACGATAATATAATAGGTAATAATATAATTAAAACAACCGGAGCAATTCATTATCTTTCTGAAAAAGAAATTTCAAAAGAAAATAATTATTTAAAAATTGATAAAGAAAATAAAAAGATAATTGCTTTTATTATTGGTGGGCCAAATAAATATTATAATTATTCAGAAAAAGAGATTGATTTTTTATTTAACAAAATAAAATCTATTTTTACTAGAGATAAATACAAATTGGTTGTAATACCTTCTTATAGGACTCCATCAGATATTATTAAAAAAGCTTTTAATTCTTTTGGTCATGATCATATGGTTGTAAAAGATATAGACAAAAAAGCTTACTTATCTGCACTTTCAATCTCAGATTATATTGTTGTAACTTGCGACTCTACTTCTATGATTTCTGAAGCTGCAATTACAGGAAAACCAATTTATGTGGCACAAATGAAACCAAGTAAGAATAATTCAAGATTTCAAAAATTTTTCTCCCAATTTAAACAATTAAATATAATAAAAGATTTGACAGATAAAATTGATTTATGGTCATATAGCAAACTTGACGAGGTAAACAGAATATCGCCTTTGATTAACGAAAAGATGAAAAAAAATGGAATTATATAAGTCATTAGAAAGCAGAACTAAATCTTTCAACGATCCTTTTAAACACTTTGAAATTAATCAACCATTGACCAAAGAAGCTATTGAGGAAATTAGTAATGCGGATATTGTTGACCCTAAAAAAGAAAACTTAAACTATGACGGTACTAGAGCACTTGATGGCGGAGATGGTGCTTTTCGTTCAGGCATCAAAGATGGAGGTAAGGCAAAAAAAATAAGATGTTACGTAACTAAAGAAAATGCAAATCAATTTCCACACCTTAGAAATTTTATTGAGGAGCTTAGATCCCCTAAAGTTTACAATAAAATTGCCAGCTTAATAGGAAAAGATTTAAGCAATTCTTTCGTCAGACTAGAAGTTATTTGTGATAGAGAAGGTTTTTGGCTAAAACCCCATTGTGATATTAAAGAAAAATTAATGTCTTCAATAGTTTTTATCAACCTTCATAATGAGTCTAAAAACTTAGGAACAGATTTCTACGATACTAAATTAAACAAAGTAAAAACAGTTCCTTATAAACATAATTATGGATATTTCTTTACAAGTGGACCAAACTCTTGGCATGGTATGGAAAAAAAAGAAATTAAAAAGGAGCGTAGATGTATTCAAATTAACTACGTTACTTTCGAGACTGACTGGAAAGTAAGATAAAATTTTAAATATCCTGCAGAGAAGTTACTTTAATCTCTTTATTTTTGAGAGACTTAATACCTTCAATACAAACTTTTGCTGTTGACATATTTGTACAATAAGGGACTTTATTTGCTAAAGTTGCTCTTCTTAATGCTAAAGCATCGTTTAGTTGTTTTTCACTATTACCTCCACCAGTATTAATTACTAGAGCAATTTTTTTTGCATTAAGAACATCGACAATATGAGGTGATCCTTGATTGACTTTATTTATTTTTTTACATTTAATTCCATGCTTATTAATATATTCAGCTGTTCCTCCAGTACCGCAAAGTTTGAAGTTAAGCTCATTTAACTGTTTTGCCAAATCTACACCTTCGTTTTTATGGCTATTTTTTAGTGATATAAATGCTAAACCTTTTGTAGGAAGCGAGTTAGAAGCTGCCATTTGACTTTTGGCAAAAGCCATACCAAAATTTTCATCGAAACCCATCACTTCTCCGGTAGATTTCATTTCTGGACCAAGTATAAGATCACTATTTGGAAATTTATTAAATGGGAATACTGCCTCTTTTACCGCAAACATTTTTTTTGTTTTACTTCTTAAATTAAATTTAGATAATTTTTCACCCGCCATAACTCTAGATGCAATTTTGGCTAATGGAAGATTTTTTGCTTTTGATACAAATGGTACAGTTCTGCTAGCCCTAGGGTTAACTTCTATAACAAAAATTTCATCGTTCTTAATTGCAAATTGCACATTCATAAAACCCTTTACCTTAAGTGCTAGGGCCAACATTTTTGTTTGGCCCTCAATCTCTTTAATCAAAAAAGGTTTAATAGAAACTGGAGGCAAACTGCAGGCCGAGTCACCGGAATGAATTCCTGCTTCTTCAATATGCTGCATGATTCCTGCAACAAATACTTGTTTGCCATCTGATATTGCATCAACATCTACTTCCATTGCATTATCTATAAATTTGTCAATTAAAATTGGATTTTTTTCTGCCACCTTAAATGCCTCCTGCACAAAATTCTTAAGTTGCTTTTTTTCATGTACAATTTCCATTGCTCTTCCTCCTAAAACATAGGAAGGTCTAACCATAAGCGGTAATCCAATTTTTTCAGCTATTTTTATTGCCTGTGAAAATGTTTTTGCTATTCCACTTTTAGCTTGTTTTAATTTTAATTTATTTAATAGATTTCTAAATCTATCTCTGTCTTCAGCTAAATCGATTGAAGTATATTGAGTCCCTAATATTGGAAGTTTGTTTTCATGTAAAAACTTGGCCAACTTAATAGGTGTCTGTCCACCAAATTGAGTTATGACTCCTACCAAGTTTCCTTTAACTTTTTCTCTTTTAATAATATTAAAAATAAATTCTTCTATTAATGGCTCAAAATACAATCTGTCACTCGTATCATAATCTGTTGAAACAGTTTCAGGATTACAATTAACCATTATTGTTTCATACCCAGCTTTTTTCAAAGCAAAGCTAGCTTGACAACAACAGTAATCAAATTCAATACCTTGGCCAATTCTATTAGGCCCACCTCCAAGAATAATAATTTTTTTTCTATTAGATGGATCCGCCTCACACTCAGAATCAACGGAAAAATTTCTCTGATAAGAAGAGTACATATATGGGGTAAATGATTTAAATTCAGAGGCGCAAGTATCTACTTTTTTATAAACAGGAAAAATTTTCAATTTTGATCTTATTTTTCTGATATTATTCTCTGTAGTATTAGCTAATTCAGAGAGTTTTTTATCTGAGAAACCTATTGATTTTATATAATTAAATTCATTAAACGTTTTTGGTAAACCGTTTTTTTTAATCTTATTTTCTTCAGCTACAATTTCTTTTATTTGATTTAAAAACCAGTTATCAATTTTTGAAAGTTTTTGTATTCTTTTAATATTGATTTTTTTTCTAAAAGCTTCACCAATTAGCAATATTTTATTAGGGATATTTTCTGCAAGTTTTTTTTCAATTTGTTTGACTTTTAAATTGAATATTTGGTCTACACCCGAAAAACCAGTTTCAAGAGAAACCAAAGCTTTTTGCAAGGACTCCTTAAAGTTTCTTCCAATAGCCATAGCTTCACCAACTGACTTCATAGATGTACCTAAAACTGCAGCAGATGTTGAAAATTTTTCAAAAGTAAATCTTGGGATTTTAGTTACAACGTAGTCTATTGTTGGTTCAAAAGAAGCTGGAGTGACTTTAGTAATCTCATTTTTCAACTCATCTAAAGTATAACCTACAGCAAGTTTTGCAGCTACTTTAGCAATTGGAAATCCTGTAGCTTTTGATGCTAAAGCAGAAGATCTTGAAACTCTTGGGTTCATCTCTATGATAACCATTCTTCCATCTTTAGGATTTATTGCAAATTGAACATTTGAACCTCCAGTTTCTACTCCTATTTTCCTTAAACAAGCTATCGATGCGTTTCTCATTACTTGATATTCTTTATCTGTAAGAGTTAATGCAGGGGCGATAGTTACCGAGTCACCAGTATGAATTCCCATAGGGTCAACGTTCTCGATCGAACATATAATTATACAATTATCATTTTTATCTCTTACCACTTCCATTTCAAACTCTTTCCAGCCCACTAGACATTCTTCCACCAAGACCTGGTTAACCGGTGACTCATGTAGTCCATTTTTTAATATTTCAAAAAATTCCTTTTTATTTTTTGCTATTCCTCCACCAAGTCCACCTAGGGTAAAAGCAGGTCTTATAATTGCTGGAAGACCGATTTGTTTAAGAGCGTTTGAAGCTTGGCTAAAATTATTTACAATTTTTGACTTAGGCAGATCTAAGCCAATATCAAGCATATTTTTTCTAAATTTTTTTCTATCTTCTGCGTTTGAAATAGCTCTAGAATTTGCACCAATAAGTTCAATTTTATATTTTCTAAGAATTCCCTTTTTTTCTGCCTCCATAGCTAAATTTAATGCAGTCTGACCTCCCATTGTTGGAAGAATTGCGTCTGGTTTTTCTTTAGCTAAAATTTTTTCTAAAACTGTTAAAGTTATAGGTTCAATATATGTTTTGTCCGCAACATCCGGGTCTGTCATGATTGTTGCTGGATTAGAGTTAATTAAAATTACTTTATAACCTTCATCTTTTAAAGCTTTACAAGCTTGAGTACCAGAATAATCAAACTCACAAGCTTGTCCAATAATGATAGGACCGGCACCAACTACTAAAATTTTTTTAATATCTCTTCTTTTTGGCATTTTGTTTCATGGTTTTTATAAATTCTTTAAATAAATAAACACTATCTTGTGGTCCCGGATTAGACTCAGGATGATATTGAACTGAAAAAACTGGTTTAGATTTAAGTTTAATCCCCTCTATACTATTATCAAAAAGAGACTGGTGAGTAATTTGAATATTTCTTGGCAAATTTTTTCTTACTATCTCAAACCCATGATTTTGACTTGTTATTTCAACATTTCCTTTTATTAAATTTTTTACTGGGTGATTAGCACCTCTATGCCCTAAATTCATTTTTTTTGTTTTGGCTCCCAAAGTTAAACCTAATAACTGATGACCTAGACAAATTCCAAATATAGGCAGTTTCATCTTGATAAGTTTTTTTATAATTGGAATTGCATATCTTCCAGTTGCCGCCGGATCTCCAGGGCCATTCGATAAAAATATGCCATCAGGTTTTAATTTTAAAATATCATTAGCACTAGTTTTACACGAAACAATCGTAACCTTGCAATTAAAGTCAGAAAAATATCTTAGAATATTTTTTTTTATTCCATAATCTATTGCTATTACATGTAAATCTTTCTTTTTATTTTTTATAAAACCTGATTCTTTTTTCCAAGTTTTAAAATCTTTCCAAACATAATTTTTTTGGGTTGTAACTTGTTTTGCTAAATCTAAATTTTTTAAACCACTCCATTTTTTTGTAGTTTTCAAAATTTTTTTTAAATCAAACTTACCATTTTTTAAAAAAACCACTGTACCTTTAGGGGCACCTTTATTTCTAATAAAATTGGTTAAATTTCTTGTATCAATACCAGTTATTCCAACTACCTTATTTTTTTTTAACCATGAATCTAAATGTTTTAAAGAACGATAATTGCTTGGATCAGTGATCTCGGTATTAAATATTACACCCTTTGTCCAAATCTTGTCAGACTCCTGATCCTCTTTATTTGTTCCAACATTACCCACATGAGGAAAAGTAAAATTAATAATTTGCTCTGCATATGATGGATCTGAAATTATTTCTTGATAGCCAGTGATAGAAGTGTTGAAGCAAACTTCTCCCGTTGCATGCCCTTCATATCCTAAACCAAAACCTTTAAATATATTTCCATTTTCAAGAACTAAAATAGCGGTGCAATTGATCTTTTTAAGATTATTTTTTGAGTATATATTTTGATCAATCTGTTTCAAATACAACTCATGAGTTAAAGTAAAAAACTTATAAACATGATTTTGCGAAACATATGAAAAACTTTAAAAATCGTCAAGAAAGATCTTTTTATTTTAAATATAATTTGTGATTAAACTTACTGAAAAAAAATGTCCCTAGAAAAAAAAATAGAAGAAAAATTAAACGAAAGTCTCAAAAATAAAGACAAAACAGTCTTTCCAACTTTGAGACTTATAATATCAGCGATAAAAGATTTTAAAATAGCTTCGAAAGTTAAAGAGAGTTCTTTGAAAGATCAAGAAATCATCTCAATATTAAAAAAAATGAATAAACAAAGAAACGATTCGTGCGAAGCTTACAAAAAGGCTGGGAGACAAGATTTGTTAAAAAAAGAAGAAGAAGAAATTTCTATTATAAATAATTTTTTGCCAAAACAAATGGACGAGGAAGAAACCAAAAATATTTGCAAGAAAGTAATTAAAGATTTAGGAGCGACCTCTATTAAAGACATGGGAAAAGTAATGGGAATTCTTAAAAAAGATTATGGAGACGTATTAGACTTTTCAAAAGTAAGTAATTTAATTAAAGAAATTTTAAAATGACAATGAAGTATCCAAAAGAGTATTTAGATGAAATAAAACTTAGAGTTAAAGTTTCTCAAGTAGTTAGCAAATATGTTCAATTAAAAAAAAGAGGTAAAGAATTTATAGGACTTTCTCCATTCAAAAATGAAAAAACACCCTCTTTTACAGTTAACGATGAAAAAGGATTTTATCATTGTTTTAGTACAAGTGAACATGGCAATATTTTTGATTTTTTAATGAAGACTAGATCTATGAGATTTGGCGAAGCTGTCAAAGTTTTAGCTTCAGAGGCTGGAATGGAAATATATAAGTTTACTAAATATGATAAAGAAAAAGAAAGAAGATTTAATGCTTACAAAAAAATTATTAAAGACTATGGTGACTATTTTCAAAATCAATTATTTGATAAAAATAATTTATTTGCATTAAATTATTTAAAAGAAAGAAAATTGTCTGATGAAGCAATTAAAAAATTTCAATTAGGATACGTCCCGGCAAATAATTTTTTTGAGGAACTTGCAAAAAAGTATTCTATCGAAGATATAAAATCATCTGGCTTATACTATTTGATTGAAAAAAATCAAAAATATATTGATAGGTTCAAAAATAGAATTATTTTTCCTATTTTCAATTTATCAGGGGACATAATTGCATTTGGTGGCAGAATAATAAAAGGTGATAATTTGGCAAAATATATTAATTCTCCAGAAACTGAATTTTTCAAAAAAGGTAGACAATTGTTTAATTTAAATTTTGCTAAAGACGAAAGATCTAATTCAAAAGAAGTTATTATTGTTGAAGGATATATGGATGTAATATCTTTATATTCTAGAGGAATAAAAAACGTAATTTCAAATTCTGGAACCGCTTTAACAGAGAGCCAGATAAATTTAATTTGGAAATTTTTCTCTGACCCTGTCATATGTTTAGATGGAGATAAAAGTGGTCAGCAAGCAGCACTTAGAATAGCTGAAAGATTATTTCCTTTAATCAATGAGGAAAATAGAATTTTTTTCTCAATTCTCAAACAAGGAAAAGATCCAGATGATATTATCAAAGATCTCGGCAAAGAAGGATTTTTACAATTTTTACAAAATAAAACTATTATTCAATCTTTCATTTGGGAAAATTATTTAAATAAAATTAATACTAATAATCCATACGAGATAACAAAATTTGAAAAACAAATGCGAAAGTTGTGTTTAACGATAAAGGATAGTACTTTAAAAAAATACATTTTAGAGGATTTCTTAAGCAAGATTAACAAACTAACCCCAAATATAAACTCTAATATAAATTTTGGTTTCTCTAAACGAAAAAGTTTTAAAGTGTTAAATGAAACAAAAAAAATACATTTGCAAAAAAAAGATCTTACTAGAGAAAATATAATTGAATTTTCGTTACTTTTTATTATGATATTTTATGGGGGAGCAGTAATAAAAAATATAGATAATATATCAACAGTAACTTTTTCAAATACTGAGACCGAAAACTTGAAAAATAGTTTAATAAATTTGATAAGATTGAATAAAACTGAAAAAGAAATTGAAAATGAAGCGGTTAAAATTAATTCTAGTTTAGTTGAGAATATTCTTGAAAATTCAAATTTGAAATTAATTGTTAATAAAAAAAATTACGATCAAATTAAAGAATTATTTGAAGACTTCACAAATGATCTCCTTGAAACTCAAAATAAAAAAAAGATAGAATCTCTAGAAAAAAAATTAATTAATAATATGGAAGAAAAGGCTTTTACAGAGTTGCTGAAGCTTAAAAGTCAAATAAATAGGGAATAATTAAAGATAGATTTTTAATATTTAGTGTTTATATATATTTCACTGTTTAATTCAGCTTATGGGCGAAAAACTTATTACAAAATCTTTTGAGAGGATCCTTGAAAAGGGAAAAAACCGGGGGTTTATAACTTATGAAGAACTCGGTAAATCGTTAGGAAAAAGAGGTGGATCTTTTGAAAATACTGAAAGAGCTTTTTTAATAATTGCAGACAATAAAATAACTTTAGTCGAAAAAAAATCAGAATATCAATCTAATAAGAAAAAAGAATCATCAAATAATGTTGAAGAAAAAACATCCGAGAAAAGTGATGATCCTATTAGAATGTACCTTAGAGAAATGGGAGGAGTTGAATTGCTATCTAGAGAGGGTGAGATAGCCATTGCTAAAAGAATAGAAGCTGGGAAAGATGTAATGATTAATGCTCTAACTCAAAGTCCAATAGTCGGAAAAAAGATATCTGAATGGAAAGATAAAATTGAAAACCAAGAAATGTTGGTTAGAGATATTATTGATATTGACTCTACCTATGAAGATTTTGAAGCATCAAATGACGAGGAGGTGAAAAGTAAAAAAGATCCTGAAAAAAAAATTAAATCAAAAAGCGATAAGAATGAAAATGATAAAAACCCTGATGACAAAGGAGAGAATATTGAAGAAGACGAGTTCAATCTTTCGCTTGCAAAAATGGAAGAGGAGATTAAACCAAAGATACTTAAATTATTAGAGTCTCTGAATAAAAATTACTTAAAATTACAAAAGTATCAAAAAGAAAATTTAGAATGTATTTTATCTGGAAAAGAACTTTCAGTCTCAAAAAATAAGAATTTTAAAAAAATTCAATCTATTTTGGTTGATAATTTTAAAAATCTTCAAATAGCCCCAAATGTTGTAGAAGAGTTAGTTCAATCTCATTACAAAGAAAACAAAAAAATAGTTTCTTTGGAAGGAGTATTATTAAGACTCGCAACTGACAATAAAATTTCTAGAGAAGAGTTTTTAAAGTATTATATAGGCAATGAAATAAATCCGAAATTCGAAACTTTTCTAAATCAAAACCCAGTTTGGAAGTCTTTCTTCAAAAAATTTAAAAAGGATTTCGCTGAAATAAGGGATAGATTAGTAGAATTCAGTAAAAAGATTGGTCTTTCAGTTGGAGAATTTAAAAGACTAGTAAGCAGAATTCAAAAGGGAGAAAGAGAGTCCAGAATTGCTAAAAAAGAAATGGTTGAGGCAAATTTAAGATTAGTAATTTCTATTGCCAAAAAATATACGAATAGAGGTTTACAATTTTTAGATTTAATTCAGGAGGGAAATATTGGTTTGATGAAGGCAGTAGATAAATTTGAGTATAGAAGGGGTTACAAATTTTCTACATACGCTACTTGGTGGATTAGACAAGCAATTACAAGGTCAATTGCTGATCAAGCCAGAACAATTCGTATTCCGGTTCATATGATTGAAACTATTAATAAAATTGTTAGAACTCAAAGACAAATTATGAGTGAATTTGGCAGAGAGCCAACTCCCGAGGAACTTGCAAAAAAACTTGCCATGCCATTAGAAAAAGTTCGCAAAGTTTTAAAAATTGCAAAAGAACCTGTTTCTCTTGAAACGCCTGTGGGCGATGAAGAAGATAGTAGTTTAGGAGATTTTATTGAGGATAAAAATGCTTTACAGCCCTTAGACACCGCAATTCAATCAAACTTAAGCGAGTCAACAACTAAAATATTAGCGTCTCTTACACCTAGAGAAGAGAGAGTTTTAAGAATGAGATTTGGAATTGGAATGAACACAGATCATACGTTAGAAGAAGTAGGACTGCAATTTTCTGTAACTAGAGAAAGAATAAGGCAAATTGAAGCTAAAGCCTTAAGAAAATTAAAACACCCAAGCAGATCAAAACAACTAAAAAGTTTTCTCGAAAAATAAAAATATCTTTATTTAACAAGCCTTAAGTTTCAAAGTTCGCTTTTAATTTTTTCAAATTTTTTTAAAGCAGCAGATATTGTCATATCCATATCGTAATATGCATAATCGGCCAAACGTCCTCCGAAGGCAAATTTTTTTCTTTTATTTAAATACTCTTTATATTTTCTATGTAAATTTCTATTTTTTTCATCATTAATCGGGTAATAAGGTTCATTAATATTATTTGAAGGATATTCCTCAATTATCAAAGTTTTTTCTTTTTTAAAAACTTCTCTCTCTGGATGTAAATGTTTTGGCTCGTGAATTCTTGTATATTTTTTATTTAAATCAGGATAATTTATCACAGAAGTTCCTTGATAATCTTTAACATTAACTATCTTTTTTTTAAAATTGAGTGATCTCCAATCTAATTTTCCAAATTTGTAATCTAATAATTTATCTAGAGCTCCAGTATAAATTGTTAAATATTTCGGTCGAATTTTAAAATTTAAACTATATTTTTTATTTAAAGCAACTTTTATATTTTTATTTTTCAATAAATTCCTAAATATATCTGTATATCCATTTTTCGGGATTCCTTGCCATTGAGTCTGTTCGTAGTAGTCCTCATTGTAACTTAATCTGATTGGTAATCTGTTAAAAATACTACTTGGTAAAAATTTAGGATCTTTTTTCCACTGCTTCTTGGTATAGTTTTTGATAAAGGCTGAATATAATTTATCACCTATTTGAGATTTAGCTTTATCTTCAAAATTTTTATAGCTATTTCTTTTATATTTTTTAGTTATTTTTTTCAAAAAAGCACTTGCCTCTTTTGGTGAAAAATTTTTATTAAATAGAGAGTTTATAGTTTCAAGATTGATTGGCATTTGATAAATTTTTTTTTTATGTTTACTTAAAACTTGATGTCTGTAATTATTAAATTCTGTGAATTTATTTATGTATTCCCAAACCTTTAAATTAGATGTATGAAAAATATGCGTCCCATACACATGGTACTCAATACCAGTTTCTCGATCAACTTTACTGAAGCAATTTCCACCTATATGATCACGTTGATCAATTATTAAAACTTTTTTGTTAAGGACATTCGCTATTCTTTCAGCTAGCACACAGCCATAAAAACCCAATCCTACTATTAGATAATCCGTCATATTTAAAATTTTGTTATTCTAAAAATAATTAACTCAAAAAAAGAGTTAAGGCAAAATTTAATTAAATTTAAATTTACTAAGACAACTTTACCTGTAATTCTTTTCTTATGCTTAACAATTTCGGTATGACATCTAAAGTACTTAAAAGCAAATAAACTTAAAAATACATTAGGAATTTTAGTTTGACTTTTAATTGTTTTCATTGAGTCTTTTAACACATCAAAACACATCAATCTAAAAGGAACATTCACATCTTTTACATAAACTCCAAAAAAGACTAAATTTATTACTCTGAGTATCCTGGTTAGAATCAGCCTATGGAGAGGATCGTTTCTAATTTGTCTGTAACCAATAATAAAATTGTAATCTTTTCTTTTCTTCCAAAAATTAATAAAATCACTTGCATAAAATTGGTCATCGCTATCAACTTGAAAAATATATTTTGGTTTTAATTTAAGTGCTTTATTATAACCGAATGTCACTGTTGGGCCATGACCAGAATTATTCTTATTAATTAAAATTATCTTTCTACTTCTTGATGACTTTATTACTTCTTTTGTTTTGTCAGTAGACCCATCATTAATAATTATCATTTTAAAATTGATATTTTTGAGTTCTTTTAACCATTTTTTAATAACATTCTTAATAATTTGTTCCTCATTAAAAACGGGAATTACTACAATTAGCTCTAGTTTATTTTTCATTTTAATTAGTAATACTACAATATATCATTAATAAAATTCTTAATTTGAACTCACTATAAAACCCTTGTATATATTAACTTATCACGAAGGGCCTGTAGCTCAGTTGGTTAGAGCAGTACACTCATAATGTATTGGTCCCAGGTTCGAGTCCTGGCGGGCCCACCAATAATTAGTTCAAAACAAAATTTTATTTCTTAATAGCTACACCGATTCCTAAAAAGGTATTCCCTGTTTTACGAACTACCTCATCATATTGATCTTTAAATTCAAAAAAATTGTAATCCTTTTCGTTTTTCTTAAGTTCATTCCAGAACTTAACTACACCCTCAGCCGCATTATTTACAATGTCATGAAATACAAAAATTTTAGCTTTGTTTTTAGTAAACTCATAATCATTTTTAACTCCTGCATAGCTGTGATCTCCATCGATTAAAACTAAATCAAAAAAATTTTTTTCCATATAATTTTTAAATAAATTAGATTTACTGTCTGCTTTCCAAAATTCAGTTTCATTGTTTTTCAAGCAATATTTCTGAACTGGCGAGTCTATAATATCAATAGCTAAACTTTTTTTAATTTTGCCAAATTTTTTTAAATATTCATTAGTAAGTATGAATGTTCCACCCCACCTACAACCAATTTCTAAATACGAGCTGATTTCTTGTTTTTGTAACAAAGATAAATATTTTGAAAATTGATTAGGGTATTGCCATATTAATAATCCCCCTACATTTTGTTTTACAATTTCGGGTTGTTCAATTAAGACTTCTTTGTTTAAACCTAATCTAGGAATTAAATTTTCTAAATACTCAATTTTTTTTAAATCTTCAATGCTACTCTCTCTTATAAGGTCAATTCTCTTAAGATCTAATTGAAAATCCCGTTTTGTTTCCAATTCTCTCAACTTTTTTCTAATAAAACCAGGTAGTAATTTTTTTATAGTCATTATATGAGTTACTCTATTAAATTTTTTATCCTTTTGAAATCTATTTTGAAATGAACTCTTGTAATTTATTTATGAGAGCACTTGCGTCATTATTATTTGAATTTAAAATTGAGGCAAATTCCTCTTTTTGAGTTCTTGCCAAACTTAAACCTTCAACAATTAAATCTCTTATCAAAGGTTTTTGAGGATTTTTTGTATAAACTCTCCAATCAACTTTTATCTCTGGAGAATTTATACTTTCAACTATTTTTGATTTTACGATAGTATAATTAGAGCTTTTTTGCTCCGACTCTATTACCTGAAACTTTTGAGAAGAGTAATCAGTAAGTCTAGATGTTAAGCTTTTTAAGAAATACTTTTGAAAAATCACCTGATAATTATTAATTGTTTTTTCATCTAGATCTTTTCTAATTTTTCCCAATGTATACAGACCTAGAGCTTTAATATCCACATTCTCTATTGCTATTTTTTCTATAACTGCATTTTTTTCTTCAACTGTTATCGACTTATCGGATAAAGTTTTTATAGCGTCATTAACAAGTTCTTGAATAAAAATCTTTGGTTCTGAATTATAAGTTACTGCTAAGAGCGAATTATAATATAGAAAAAATAATGATAATAGAAAAAATAATTTCTTTTTCATTGAAAAAGTATTTACTTATCTAATTCGCCCCAAGTATCATCATCAGAACTTGATTTGTTTTTAATTTTTTTCGTTCTATCTTGAAGATATAAACTTTTAGTTGCTGCATAAAGATCAATTGAATTTTTTTCTAAACTTTCAAAATTCATCATATTGTCACCTCTAAAATCGACTGCGGTCGCAGCTTTTACCCCAACGTAATCTAATTTATTGCCCGATAAACTTTTAATTTCTTTTTCGTGCCAAGTCACTCTTGCAAACGCGTCTAAGTATTGATTGTCAGCAATCATTCCAAATGAGTCTCTTAATGTAGTTGGGCCTAAAATTGGCAAGACAAAGTAGCATCCTCCACCAACTCCATATGCTCCTAAAGTTTGACCCAAATCTTCTTTTTGATTTTCTAAACCTAAGGCAGCAGCAGGGTTGCCAAATCCAAGAATTCCAATTGTAGTATTCACTACAAAGCTACCCGTAGCATGACCTGCCAGACGTAATTCACCTTGAAGGAGATGGTTCGGTATAGAAAGTAAAGTAGCTATATTTGATGTAAAGTTTCCAGTTCCATTTCTAATTGGCTCAGGAAGTTTATTATAAACTTTAGCCACTGGTTCTAAAATTACATTATCGAAACCTTGATTGAATTTAAATATTCCTCTACTTACTTTTTCGAAACATTCATTCTCTGCTTCAGCATTGGCACTTACTGCCAACAAAATGTTTAGCACAATTAGGGAAAATATAACTTGTAATTTTTTAAATCTCATAATGGCTATATATATAAAATATTGAGATATTGCACATAAATCATGCCTTTATTTTATACGATTTTACATATAAATTTGGTTAATTTAAGAAGATACATGACAAATTTATGTTGCTAAAAGTAAATAAATCATTAAATTTTTCAAGTAAAACTAGATCTTTGAGAGATATTCGTTATTTAATAATTCATTACTCTGGAATGCAATCTGGACGTGTATCTATGGATAGACTAAAAAATTCTAAATCGAAGGTCAGTTGCCATTATTTCATAGAAAGGAATGGAAGTATTTTTAGGATGGTAAAAGATAATAAAATAGCTTGGCATGCGGGTAAATCTAAATGGAAAGATTTAAAAAACTTAAACAAACATTCTATTGGAATTGAAATTCAAAACAAAGGTCACTTTATCAATTACCAAAATTTTCCAAAAAAACAAATTTCTTCATTAATTAAATTGATTAAATTACTTATGAAAAAATATAAAATAAAAAAGGAAAACATTTTAGGCCATTCTGATATTGCGCCCCTCAGAAAGCTAGACCCTGGTGAAAAGTTTCCCTGGAATTTTCTAAGTAAAAAGGGTGTTGCTATTTGGTACCCTCAAAATAAACTTAAAACTCATAATACTGAATTAAAAAATATGAGGAAATTTTTTTTCAGAAACATTTATAAAATTGGATATAGGTTTTTTAGCTTATCAAAAAAATCTAATAAAGATCGGAAGATAATAATGGCTTTTCAAAGAAGGTTTTTGCCTAAAGAGGTGAATGGCAAAATAACTGAAAAAACTCTTAAAATTAGCCAATTATTGACTTAAAATCTTAATTTTACTTGATTTTCATCATTATAAATACTATTTAACTTTTGCCAGATAATTAGATAGTCGCTATCTATTTTGATAGAGGAAAGTCCGGGCTCCTTAAAGACAATTTGCCAGTTAACGGCTGGCGAGGGCAACCTCAGGGCTAGTGCCACAGAAATAAACCGCCTAATCAAGGTAAGGGTGAAACGGTGTGGTAAGAGCACACCGGGTTTTTGGTAACAAAAATCGCTAGGTAAACCCCAGATGGAGCAAGGCTAAATAGGGATGACATTGCGTTTAACGCTAAAAATAGTCTTTAGTTCGTCATCCGGGTTAGCTGCTTGAGCATATTTGTGAAGATATGCCTAGATAAATGACTTCTTAAATGACAGAACCCGGCTTATAGATTATCTGGCAACTTCAAATAACTTCATCAAAATGTTCCTTTTTTGTACTTTTATCAATTAAAACTATTATATTGACTAACCCGTTAAATCCCATATGATCCCAAATAATCCCAAATTGGAGGATTTATTGATTATAAAAAGAAAAGAAAGAAAATTAAAAAAGTATGTTTTTATCAAGTTACGAAAACAAAATAGACAAAAAGAGGAGGGTGTCCGTGCCTGCATCATTTAGATCCTATTTAACAACCCAAGGTTACAACGGTTTTGTATCATACCCCTCTTTTAGCAACTCAGCTTTAGAATGTTGCACTCAAGAAAGAATTGAAAAATTATCTAATTCAATAGACACATTAAATCCATTTGAAGAAAAAAGAGATTATTTTGCTACTGCAGTTTTATCTGATAGTTCTAACTTAATTTTTGATACTGAAGGCAGAGTACAATTTCCAAAAAAACTTTTAAATTTTGCAAAAATTAAGAGTGATATTTTATTTGTTGGTTTAGGTAAAACTTTCCAGGTGTGGAGTCCAAAAAATTTTGAAAAATTCAAATCTTTTGCAAGAAAAAAAGCCTTACAAAGTAGATCAACACTTAAATGGGATAATAATAACTAGTCATAAAAAGGAGGGGTATATGAGCATAAATATAGGAGGTGGCGAATTAAAAGAATTAAAACCAAGAATTTTGGTAATGGGCATTGGCGGAGCAGGCGGTAATGCAATAAATTCTATGATCGAGTCTGGAATGCAAGGAGTAGAGTTTGTTGCAGTAAATACTGATGCTCAAGATTTAAGAGTTAACAAAGCAGACTCTAAAATTCAAATTGGAATGAACTTAACAAAAGGACTTGGTGCAGGCGCAAAGAATGACATTGGTCAAGCAGCAGCTGACGAGTCACTAAATGAAATTGTGAGCTATATACAAGGGAGCAACATGATTTTTATAACTGCAGGTATGGGCGGTGGAACAGGAACTGGTGCTTCACATGTAATTGCAAGGGCAGCTAAGGAATTAAATATTCTTACAGTAGGAGTGACTACACTTCCTTTTGCTTACGAAGGACCAAAGAGAATGCGGAGAGCAATTGAAGGATTAGAAGAATTAAAAAAACACCTAGATACAGTTATTGTTGTTCCAAATCAAAATCTTTTCAAAATAGCAAATGAATCAACTACATTTGAAGAGTCTTTTTCACTATCTAATGATGTTTTAAAACATGGAGTTCAAAGCGTAACAGATTTAATGGTCAGACCAGGTATGATAAATTTAGATTTTGCAGATGTTGAGACTGTAATGAGTGCAATGGGTAAAGCAATGATGGGTACTGGTGAGGCTGAAGGTGAAAATAGAGCGATGGCTGCGACTGAAATGGCTTTAAATAATCCATTAATAGATGAATATTCTCTTAAAGGAGCCAAGGGGCTTTTAGTTAATATTACTGGAGGAAAAGACATTACTTTATTCGAGGTAGATCAATCCGTAAATAAAATTAGGGCTGAAGTTGATCCTGAGGCTGAATTAATTTTTGGTGCAATCAAAGATGATAATATGGATGGAAAGATTAGAGTATCTATTGTTGCTACTTCATTAGATGGTCATAAACCTGAGTCAAAAACTGTTTTGAATATGGTAAATAGAATTCAAAATAGAAACCCAGGGTATTCTGACAATATTTTTAACAATCCAAATATTGAAAGGAATACAATTAATTCAATAGAGGGAGCTACAGCATTGAAACTTGATGAGCAGTTGGAAATTGATACATCTCCTCAAAAAATTGATGATGTAAATGAGGAGAAAAACATGAGTGAAAATAATAAAGCAAATCAAGATATTAGTTCCCAAGGTATTTCGATTGAAAATGCATCTTATATTGAAAATAATCTTGATGTAGGTAGTACATTAGAGAGTAAAAAACTTTTTGATGAGGAATATACCCCTGAATTATTTTCTAAAGAAAAAAATAACTTAAAAGAAGATAGCCTTCAAATCGATGATGAACATCCTCAAAATGATAGATTATTTGATCAAGACACTTCTGATGATGAAGAGTTTGAGATACCTGCCTTTTTAAGGAAGCAAAAGTTTTAATGCAAATTTTGATAAATAATGAAATTACCCCACACATCACTGGAAGCAAAACATCTTCCAGTGATGATCGATGAGGTTGTAAAAATTTGTAATCCTAAAAATGGCGGTAATTTTATGGACTGTACTTTTGGGGCGGGAAGTTACTCAAAAGAATTTCTTAAATATCAAGCAGCAAAAATCGTAGCCTTTGATAGAGATAGTCAAGTCATTGAAATAGCTAAAAAATTACAGAAAAAATTTGAATCAAGATTTACGTTTCACAACAAAAAATTTAGTGATTTAGATCTGGTATCTCCAAAAAATTTTGATGCAGTTATATTTGATCTTGGTTTATCCTCAATTCAATTAGACGATCTATCAAGAGGTTTTTCTTTTAAATCAAAAGATGAGTTAAATATGGTTATGGGACAAACTAAAGTTTCTGCCAAGGATGTTTTAAATACTTACAGTAATCAAGATTTAAAAGATATAATCAAGACCTTTGGAGATGAAGAAGACGCATCTAAAATAGCTAAAAATCTTGTCAGATATAGATCCCAAAGACAAATTAATACCACTGATGAATTCGTAAAAATTATAAAACAATCCAAAAAAAAAAACTATAAAAAAAAAATTGATGAAAGTACCAAAACTTTTCAAGCAATTCGAATTTTTGTAAATCAAGAGATATCTGAGCTAATAGAGGGAATAATTAAAGCGACTAAAGTTTTAAAGCCAGGAGGAAAACTTATTGTTATAAGCTTTCATTCAATTGAAGATAAAATTATAAAGTTTTACTTTAAAAATTTCTCAAAAAATCGTTCGCGCGCAAATAAATATTTGCCAGAAAACAGCAATTTATCATTATTTGAAAATTATAAAAACAGTATTATTAAAGCATCGTCAAAAGAAATTAAGAAAAATCCAAGATCTAGATCTGCTAAATTACGTGTTGCAGTCAGGAGCGCAGAAGTATTCAGAGACCCCATAGAACTAAGAAAAAAATTTAAATATTTAACTGATTTGGAGAAAAGAATTGCCTAACTCAAAATTAATAGTTTCAATTTCAGTTTTTTCTTTTTTATTATTTTGTACTTCAATTATTAAGAATAAAACAAGGGTAATTGAAAAAAAAATTATCTACTATGAAAAAGTAGTATCTAATTTAGAAAAAGAACTTTTCGAGAGTCAATTAGATTATCATTATTTAACTTCTCCAAAGTTATTGGATGAGAAAATATCTTTCCTAACTAGCGAACAATACCAATCTATGAGTTTTTCTAAAATTTACTTGGATTATAACAGCTTCATTCAAGAACAAAAAAAAATTTCAAAAAAATAAGCTATGAGAAAAAAAAAGAAAAAAAATAACACAAGCTCTAAACAACAGAGCTTTTTTTTCGAAGATTATTTGAGCACAAATCAAATATTTAAAAAAGAAAAAAATTTTAAAATTAGTGAGGATAGAATATATATACTTTTCTTTTCTTTTTTTTCTCTTATTTTAATTTTTTCATTAAAAATAATCTTTATTTCATTCCAAAGCTTAAGTTATATCGAAAGTAAGAATTATAAATATAATTTCAACTCTATAAGAAATGATATTGTAGATAGAAATGATATTTTACTTTCAAGAAATATTACAGCATATCATGCAGCAGTTAAACCAAATTTAATAAAAGATAAAAAAAAATTCTTAGTAAAAATTAAATTAGTTTTACCGGAGTTAGATACCAAAAAATTAAATCAAAACTTAAATAAAGATAAATACTTTTATTTAAAAAAAAGACTCACTGTTATGCAAAGAGAAAAATTATGGAAACTAGGTGAAAAAGGTTTAATATTTGAACCTTTCCAGACTAGAGTTTACCCTCATTCAGATCTCTTTAGTCATATAATTGGTCAAACGGATTATGATAATTATGGTATTTCCGGAGTTGAAAATTATTATGATAATTATTTAAGAGATAAAAAAAATACTAATAAGCCATTAAAGTTATCACTAGAAACAAATATCCAGTACCTTGTAAAACAAGAATTAGAGAAAGCATTAGAAACTTTTAGTGCTAAAGGTGCCGCATCTGTGATAATGGATTCTGAAAATGGGGAAGTATTGTCATTAGTTTCTCTTCCAGATTTTAATATTAATAAAAGAGTCGCTGTTAGAGAAAAAAAGTTTATGAATAAAATTACAAAAGGTGTTTTTGAGTTAGGATCTATTTTTAAAACTTTTACAATAGCTTTAGCATTAGAGGAAGAAATAGTAGACCCAAAAACAGTTATTAAAAACATAAAAAATAATATTAACTGTTCTATTCATAAAATTTCAGATATTAAACAATTTCCAGAGTCTATGACAGTAGAAGATATACTTATTCAATCTTCTAATATTGGAACACTCAAAATAGCTAGAAGAATTGGAGAAGAAAAATATAAAAAATTTTTAAATGATTTAAACCTTCTAAGTAGTCCAAAGTTTGAATTAGATGAGATAGGAAATCCCATTCCGTTTGATTGGAACAAATGTAAACTAGAAACAATTTCTTATGGACATGGTATTACTACTACTCCGCTTCAAGCAGCTGCAGCATATGCTAGTTTGATTAACGGAGGAAAACTTATATCGCCCACACTAGAAAAAGATAAAAATATGAATTTGGCTCATAAGAGAATAATTTCTGAGGAAACCAGTCAAAAAATAAAAAAAATATTAAGAAAAGTTGTAACTGATGAAAAAGGTACAGCAAGTTTAGCGAATATTCTTGGATATAAAGTTTCAGGTAAAACAGGAACATCACAATATTATGATAATGAAAATAAAAACATTAATACTTTTATTTCATTTTTTACCATATCCAATAAAGATTATGTTCTTCTAGTAATGCTTGATGACCCTCAGATCGCTAAAAATCTTGTTTATGATTATAGAGGGGTAAAAATTAAAGGAACTAGAAATGAAGCAGGTTGGAACGCTGTTTATACATCGGGCAAAATTATAGAAAAAATTGGACCTATTTTAGCCATAAATAATAAAGAAGTTCCTAATCATCATGTTGTTGAAAAAACTAATTAAAAATTGCCCAAAAAAACTTTCAAAAATAAAAGTTAAAGGATTATCCTCAGACACAAGAAATCTTAAGAAGGGCGAACTTTTTTTTGCTTTAAAAGGATCTCAAAATAATGGAGAAAAATTTGTATATCATGCTCTCAAAAAAGGAGCGTGCGCAATTATATCCTCAAAAGAAAATAAAAAAAATTTTAAAATTATTAAAGTAAAAAATGTTAGGGAGTACCTAGGAAAAATTTGTTCAAAATTTTATTTTAATAAACCTAAAAATATTATTGCAGTAACTGGGACAAACGGAAAAAGTTCGGTTGCTGATTTTTTTCATCAAATTTTTTCAATTAATAATTTACCAGTAGCCACAATTGGGACTCTAGGAATAAAAACAAAAAAAAATAAAAAAAATAATCTAACCAGTCCAGACATTATTTCTTTACATAAAGAGCTTAAAATTTTAAAAGAAAAAAAAATTGATAATATTTTATTAGAAGCATCTAGCCATGGCTTACACCAAGGAAGACTAGATGGTATAAAACTAAAAGCAGGAATTTTTACAAATTTAAGCCAAGATCACTTAGATTATCATAAATCTTTAAAAAATTATCTTAGAGCTAAATTAATACTTTTTGAAAAATTATTAACAAAAAATAGTTATGTTATTACAGATAAAAATATTCCTCAATTTAAACTAATAAAACAAATTTCACAAAAAAGACAATTAAGACAAATATTTGTTGATAAATTAGAGCAAGAATATGACTTTTCTAAATTTAAACTTATTGGAAATTTTCAAAAGAAAAACTTAATGATGGCTATAAGGGCCTGCGAAGTCTTAGGATTAAACAAAAAAAAAATTTCTAAATGTTTTGGTAGACTAAAAAGAGTAAAGGGACGGCTAGAATTAGTAAAAGAATATCCTGATCAAACAAAAGTATTTATAGATTTTGCTCATACACCTGAAGCAATTAAAACTGCAATAAACTCTCTCAAAACTCACTACAACAGAGATATTACTATAGTTTTTGGTTGCGGTGGTGAAAGAGATAAAAATAAAAGAGGAAAAATAGGAAAAATAGTAAATCAACTTTGTGATAAAATTTTTGTAACAGATGATAATCCTAGAAATGAAAAACCAGAAACTATAAGAAAAGAAATCATAAAACATATTAAAAAAGAAAAAGTTAATGAGATAGGAAACCGAACTTTAGCTATTAAATCTGCAATAAAACAATCAAGACCTAAAGAAATAATTTTAATAGCAGGAAAAGGTCATGAGAACATTCAAGACTATGGAAAAAAGAAATTTAAAACTTCAGACTTTAAGATAATAAAAAATTTAAAAATATTAAAAAAGAAAACGAAATATCTAATCAACTCACAGCAAAATAATTTTATTTTAAATAAAATTTTAAATAAAAAAATCAATAAAAGTTTTTTTGGAGTTTCTATAGATTCTAAAACAGTAAAAAAAGGAAATTTATTTGTGGCAATTAAAGGTAAAAAAAATGATGGCCATAATTTTATTAAAGAAGCTGTTTTAAAAGGAGCTAGTAATTGTGTTATATCAAAAAATTTTAAAAAAATTTCAAAAAATAAAACCATTAAAGTTTCTAATACTTACAGCTTCCTTAAAAGATTAGCCATTTTGAAAAGAAATTATACACATGGAAAAATAATTGCAGTTACTGGTAGCTCTGGCAAAACATCGGTTAAAGACCTAATAGGAAATTTACTTAAGAATTATGGTGAAACTTATTTTTCGCCGAGATCATTTAATAATTCATACGGAGTACCACTAAGTTTATGTAATCTTGAACAAGAACATAAATATGGTGTTTTCGAAATTGGGATGAGTAAAAAAGGAGAGATAGACAATCTCTCAAAAATTGTAAAACCGAATATAGGTATTATCACTAATGTAGCCGAAGCTCATATTGAAAATTTTAAAAATTTAAATCATATAGCTAAAGCCAAAGGAGAAATAATAAATAATATTTCTGCGTCAGGAAGCCTAATAATTGATAGAGATAGTGAATATTATAATTTTTTTAAATCTTTAGCTAAGAGAAGAAAAATAAAGGTTGTTTCTATAGGTTATGGCAGCAAATCAGATATAAAAATAGTGAAGGTAAAAAATTTTGCCAAATTTAAATTAGTCAAAATTAGATCATTTAAAAAAGAATATTTAATTAAAACCAAATATCAATTAATAAAAAATATAGCTTTTGCTATTGCAGCCTTAGAAATTTTAAAATTAGATGTCAATAAAGTAAAAAATAAAATTAAAAATATTAAAATCCTAGAAGGAAGGGGTAAAGTATATAAAATTAAATATAAAAATTTAATTTTTAATCTGATAGATGAAAGTTACAATGCCAATCCATTATCAATGAAACAATCTATTTTAAATTTATCTAACTTAAAAAATAATAATCAAAAATATATTTTGTTAGGAGATATGTTGGAATTAGGAAATAAATCTCAAATGCTCCACAAGAAACTTTCTCCCATTATTAATGACTCAAATATAAATAGGTTATTTGTATACGGAGATCATATTATGAATACTTATAAAAATGTAAATAAAAATAAACGAGGCAATGTTTTACAAGACAAATCTGATATTAAAGAAATATTACTTCCAATTTTACAAAATAATGATTATTTGATGATTAAAGGCTCCAATGCTACAGGTTTGAATAAAATTTCGAAGAATTTAACCGAAGGAAGAATTAATGCTATTTGAATTTTTAACTTCACTTATTGATCAGTATTCTTTTTTAAATGTATTTAAATATCTTACCTTTAGAACAGGATTATCATTAATGACTTCACTAATGATTGTTTTTTTAATTGGCGGTCCACTTATTAAATTTTTTTCTAAAATGGACATTACAGGACCTATTCGACAAGATGGACCTATTGACCATATAGTAAAAAAATCTGGTACACCAACAATGGGTGGAATTATTATTATAATTGGAATGTTGTCAAGTACTTTACTTTGGGCAGACCTTAAGAATATTTATATCTGGTCATTAATTTTTATTTCTATAAGTTTAGGAACTTTAGGTTTTACAGATGATTTACTTAAAATAAAATATAGAAATTCAATTGGATTAAATTCAAAACTCAAATTTTTTGGTCAATTTATTATTGGTTTAATAACATTGTTAATATTAATTTATTTTTCAGATCATGAATATATAGACAATATTTATTTCCCATTTTTCAAAAATCTAATTTTAGATCTTGGAATATTTTTTATACCATTTGGTTTATTTGTTATTATCGGATCTTCAAACGCTGTCAATTTAACTGACGGACTAGACGGTTTGGCAACCGTTCCTATCATGCTAGTGGCACTATCTTTTACATTCATAAGTTATGTAGTGGGAAATATTATTTTTTCTGAATATTTAAAGATACAATATATTCCAGGAGTTGGTGAAACTGCAATTTTTTGTGGAGCCATAGTAGGATCTTGCTTAGGTTTTCTTTGGTATAATGCACCACCTGCAAAAATTTTTATGGGAGATACTGGGTCTTTATCTTTAGGAGGTTCTTTAGCAGCAGTTGCGATAATCGTTAAACATGAAATAGTTCTTGCAATAATTGGAGGGCTGTTTGTTTTAGAAACTGTTTCTGTAATTATACAGGTAATTTCTTTTAAACTGACTGGTAAAAGAGTTTTTATGATGGCACCTATTCATCATCATTTTGAAAAAAAAGGGTGGGCAGAGTCTACAATAGTCATTAGATTTTGGATTATTGCTATTATTCTCGCTTTAATCGGACTAGCAACACTTAAATTAAGATAATGCGTGCATCATTCAATTTTAGAAGCAAAAGTTTCGCTGTCTATGGTTTAGGTTTAACAGGTAAATCTGTAGTAAATTTTCTAAAAAAAAATAAAGCAAATAAAATTTTTACTTGGGATGATAAATTCAATAAATCAAACTTAAAACTTAAGAATATTTTTAAATTTAGTTTAAACCGGGTTGATTATATAGTTATGAGCCCTGGAATAGATATTCAAAAATCAAAATTTAAAAAGCTATTATTTAAAAATAAAAAGAAAATTATAACTGATTTAGATTTATTTTTTTTAAGAAATAAAGTAAAAAAATCGATTATTATCACGGGAACAAATGGTAAATCAACCACTTGTTATTTAGTTCATCATATTTTAAAAAAAAATAAAATTAAAAATAAATTAGCAGGTAATATTGGAAGACCAATATTAAATCTAGAATTCATAAAAAATGACATATATATTATCGAAGCGTCATCTTTTCAATTAGAGTATTCACAGTTTATAAAACCATATTGTGCTGTAATATTAAATATATCCCAAGATCATTTAGAATGGCACGGTTCAAAGAAAAAATATGTAAATTCAAAAATTAAAATTTTTAATAACCAAACAAAAAGTGATATTGCATTTTTAAATGATGATAATTTAAAAAAACTCTATCAAAATAAAAAATTTTCAGCAAAATTAAAATTTATAAAAAAAAATCCAATTAAATTTAAAACCATTCCCAATAAGTATCTCCAACTTAATACCAATAAAGATAATGTAAAATTTGCATATTTTATAACGAGACTTTTTAAAGTTAACAAAAAAAACTTTTTAAAGTCTCTGAAGTCCTTTAATGGACTATCCCATCGGCATGAGATATTCCTAAAGCTTGGTAATTATACTTTCATTAATGACTCGAAAGCTACTTCTTTCGAGTCCACAAAATTTGCTTTAGAGTCAAATGAAAATATTGTTTGGATAATAGGCGGCCAGCCAAAAAAGAATGACAAAATAAATATCAATCAATTCAAAAAAAAAATTATAAAAGCTTATATTATAGGTAAACATGCTAATTATTTCAAAAATCAAATTAATAAAAAAATTGAATTTGAAGTTAGTAAGAATTTAAAAGTAGCAGTAAATAAAATTTTTAAATCTTATGACAGAGAGAAAAAGGTTACTATTTTATTTAGTCCTGCAAGTGCTTCGTATGATCAATTCAAAAACTTCGTTGAAAGAGGTGAAAAATTCAAAAAATTGGTAAACTATAATGCTAAAAAATTTCATTAATTCTGAAAGATTAAGTGATTATTGGAGAAATATTGATAAAAATATTTTATTTAGTTTTTTAGCTTTATTTTTTTTAGGAGTTTTCTTCTCATTTTCTTCAACTTCTTCGCTTGCTGGGGAAAGATTGAATAAAGATTTTTACCATTATTTTTCAAGACATCTAACATTTTCCATATTAGCAATTTCAATAATGTTTATCATCTCCTACATTAAAATTTCTTTTTTAAAAAAAATAATTTTACCAATATTTACAATTTCATTAATTTTGTTAATTTTAGTTCCCTTTTTGGGAGTAGAGATTAAAGGCGCTAAAAGATGGTTAGATTTGTTTTTTTTTCGTCTACAACCTATCGAGATTATTAAACCTTTTTTTGTATTAATTACAGCTAGCCTAATAAGCAGCAGCAAAGAAAAAAATTCTAATTATTCATATTTCCTAAGCTTACTAATACTTTCAGCGATAATAATATTACTTTTAAATCAACCAGATATTGGCCAATCAATTTTACTTATAACGACTTGGCTATCTATTGTGTTTATTTCAGGAATAAAAATAAGTTATATTTTGCTCTTGTTTGGTTTATTAATTATTTGTTCGATCGCTATTTTATCAATATTTCCTGAAAAGTTTGGTTACATAACTCAAAGATTAAATACTTTTTTTGATCCAACAAAAGGGGATAGTTTTCAAACAGACAAAGCTTTAGCCGCAATTAAACAGGGTGGGCTTAAAGGCCAAGGTATGGGAGAAGGTATTTTAAAAGATAGTGTTCCGGAGGCACACACTGACTACATAATAGCGGTTATAACGGAAGAATTTGGTTCTGTGATATCAGTATTTGTAGTTACTATTTTTTTATATATTTCATATAAAATAATTAAAAATTGTATCAAAATTTCTGACGAAAATTCAAAAATATCACTTTGCGGTTTATCCTCTTTATTAATTTTTCAAACTTTCATACATATTGGCGTAAATACAAGTTTATTACCAACAACAGGCATGACCTTGCCTTTTTTAAGTTATGGAGGATCCTCATTAATTGGTAGTTCAATTTTAGCCGGAGTAATTCTAAACTTTACAAAAAACAGATTTAAATATGAGTGATAATAAAAAAATAATAATTGCTACAGGAGGTACAGGAGGACATGTTTTTCCAGCAGTCAGCTTAGCTAGTTATTTAAATAAAAATAGCTTTAACTCAATTTTGACAACTGATGAGAGAGGTTTAAAATTTATTAATATTCAATTAATAAAAAATACTAAAATAATTGATAGCTCATCATTAAAAAAAAAAAGAAAATTTTTCTCTATTTTTAAAATTCTTATAGCTTTTTTTAAGTCAATATTTTTTTTAATAAAAACGAAACCAAAATTTATTTTTGGCATGGGTGGATACGCTTCTTTCCCGGTGTGCTTTGCAGGGATCGTATTAAGAATCCCTTTAATAATTTATGAAAGTAACTTAATGATAGGGAAATCTAATAGATATCTAGCTCCTTTTTCTAAAAAAATTTTAGTTTCTTACAAAGATATTGAAGGAATAAATTCAAAATACAAAAAGAAAATTGTTATAATAGGAAATATTTTAAGAGAATCTATTTTAAACAATTCAAAAATTAATAAAAAAGAAACAGAAAACGAATTAAA
>CABZCD010000008.1 GCA_902524105.1 uncultured Pelagibacteraceae bacterium
CCAGCTTTATTCTTCCTTCATCAAGAAATAATGAAGTTGTCAAATTTGTTGAAAAAGGTCTTAAGGACCTATCTGTGAGTAGAACATCATTTTCTTGGGGTATACCTGTACCTAAAAACCAGAAACATGTTATTTATGTTTGGTTAGATGCTCTTACAAATTATTTAAGTGCTTTAGATTATCCTGATACAGCATCAGATTTATATAAAAAATATTGGCCCGCAGACCTTCATGTTATAGGTAAAGACATTTTAAGGTTTCATGCAATTTATTGGCCTGCTTTTTTAATGGCAGCTAAATTACCTTTGCCTAAAAGAATATTTGGACACGGATGGATACTTTCAGACGATAAAAAAATGTCAAAATCTATAGGAAACATCTTGGATCCCATTGATATAATTAAAAATTATGGGATTGATCAACTAAGATATTATCTAATCAAAGAAGTTTCATTAGGTAACGATGGAAATGTGTCCTTAGAAAATTTGAAAAATTGTATTAATAATGATTTAGCAAATAATTATGGAAATTTATGTCAAAGAGTGTTCGCTTTTTTAAAAAAAAATTGTTCTAACAAAATTCCTAAAAGTGATTTTTTTTCAGATGAGGATAAGATTTTAACAAATAAACTTAAAAACGATGTAAATAAACTAAGTGAACTTGTGAATAAACAAGATCTCAATAATTATATCAAAAAGGTAATAGAATATTCTTTTGACTCAAATAAATATTTTAATGACTCTGAACCATGGTCTCTTAAAAAAACTAATGTTAAAAAAATGAATTCAGTATTATATTCAATTATTGTACAAATTAAGAATATTAGCATTCTTTTACTACCAATTATCCCTATTAGTGCTAATAAAATTCTTGATATTTTAAACGTAAAAAAAGATTTAAGAATAATTGAGGAAATAAATAAAAATCTTTCAATAAATCATGATAAAGAATTAGGAAACATTGAAATTTTATTTAAAAAGGTTGAATAATGATAATAGACTCGCACTGCCATCTTGATTATGAACCAATGTATTCAAACTTGGATAATGTTGTTAAACGAGCAAAAGACTCAAATGTAAAAATTATGTTAACTATATCAGTAACAGACAAAAAATATGATGTTATTTTAGATATTACAAAAAAATTTGCGAATGTTTATGGAACATATGGAATTCATCCTCATGAAGCGAAAAATCATAAAGAGATAAATAAAAAGTTAATTTTAAATAAATTAAATCTTAGTAAAAAAATAATTGGAATCGGAGAAACAGGTTTGGATTTTTATTATAATCATTCAGATAAAAACGCCCAAATAAGACTTTTTGAAGAACACATCAAAGCTTCTATAGAGAGCAATTTTCCGTTAGTTGTACACTCTAGAGATGCAGAAGATCTTACTTATGAAATTTTATCTAGTTATTCAAAAAATAATGATTTAAAAATTTTAATGCATTGTTTTACTGGTAGCAAAGAGTTTGCTCAAAAACTTTTAAAATTAAATGCTTATTTTTCAGCTAGTGGTATTATAACTTTTAAAAAAACCAATGATCTGAAAGAAACATTTAAATCAATACCATTAAATAAAATATTAATCGAAACCGATGCTCCATATCTATCGCCGGAACCTTTAAGAGGTAAATCTAATGAACCATCGAACGTAGTTCATACTGCTAGATATCTTTCAAATTTAAAAGAAATCAACTTTGATGATTTATGTAAAACCACAACAAATAATTTTTTCGAACTTTTTGGTAAACTTAATTGAAAAATAAGTTTACCATATTAGGCTGCGGAAGCTCTTTAGGTGCTCCTTGGATTACAAATTATTGGGGCAAATTAAATAAGAAAAATAAAAAGAATATAAGAACTAGATGTTGCGCACATATTCAGTACCAAAATATTTCAATACTTATAGACACATCTCCAGATATCAAAGAACAAATTAAGAATAATAAAATTAAATATGTGGACGCTGTTATTTATACACACGAACATGCAGATCAAACTGTAGGAATATTTGAGCTAAGACCTTTTTTTTGGAAAAACAAAAAGAAAATTCCTGTGTATGGGAGCGTACGTACAACCAAACTATTAAAACAAAAGTACACTTTTTGCTTTTCACCCAGATCTGGTTATAAACCCATCATGAGTTCTAATACATTTAATGAACAGTTCAGAATTAAAAAAGGTAGTAAATTTTTAAAAATAAGGGCAATTGAGTTACATCATGGAATGATTAAAGCAAATGGTTTTGTTTTTAATAAAGTTGCCTACTTAAGTGATTGTAATAAAATTCCAAAGAAGTCTTTTAATAAATTAAAAAATTTAAATTACCTTGTAATTGACTGTCTAAGAAAAAATCCACATCCTTCTCACTTTCATTTTGATGAAACGATTAGAATTGCAAAAAAACTTTCCGCAAAAAAAACAATTTTAACTAATTTACATGTTGATCTTGATTATTTAAGTTTAAAAAAAAAGTTACCAAAAAATATCGTCCCAGCTTATGATGGTATGTCCTTTAACTTTTAATCTCTTTTTTAATTAAGTTTAAGAATTTTTTTGAGTTTGGCTTAGTAAAAGAAGCAAAAGTATCAGCTACTTTACCGTCTTTTCCAATAATGATTTTGTGAAAATTCCATTTAGGTATTGCTGCTATACCGTGATTTTTTTTAGCCCATTTAAAGAAATCATGGGCATTACTCCCAATAACATCTACTTTTTCAGACATTGGAAAAGTTATGCCAAAATTGTTCTCACAAAATTTTTTAATTTCAGCGTTATCTTTTGGTTCTTGTTTAAAATTATTTGTAGGGACACCAATTACTACAAGCTCATTTTTATATTCTGTGTATAATTTTTGTAGATCATTGTATTGAGGTGTATAACCACATCTACTAGCAACATTAACTACTACAATTACTTTATTATCATAATCCTTTAAATTAATTTGGTTGCCATCTAATCCTTTGAAGTTAAAATCATATGCTAGTTTGTGATAGTCAGCAGCTAAATTAGAAAAAAAACTTAAGATCATAAATGTTAGTATTAATTTTTTTATCATATCATTTAATAGCTTTATAAAATGCTTTAAAAGGTAAAAGTATACAATCTTTTCTATTCATATATTTATTTTTCAATAAATAAGTCAAATTATTAAATTTTTTTGGTACTTTTTTACTTAAATTTAAATATTTATTTAAATTTTTTTTTAAATCACTCAAGTTTGTATTTTGAGCTATATCTGCCAACGTGCTAGCAGAAGCTTGACAAAAAATACATGCTTCAGTTTCGTACCTTAATTCTTTAATTGTATTTTTTTTTAACGAGATTTCTATAGATATTTTGTCGCCACAAACAGAATTCTTTAAATTAGTTTTATAAGTATAGTCATTTTTTAAACCATAAAATTTGGTATTAGATGCAATTTTTATTAATCTATTATCAATCATTTTCTACTTGCGAATAATAATAGGAAGTAACCACATAAAGTGGATAATAACGAGCCTGTTAGCACTCCAATTTTTACACCATCACTAAACTCTAAGTTATTGGCGAAGGCAAGATTACCAACGAATAAACTCATAGTAAAACCTATACCAGTTAAAATCGAGACTGCATAAAGTGACATCCAGTTAGAGTTATTTGGTTTGTCTGCAAGTTTAAAATAAATGGACAGATATGAAAATAAAAATACTCCAATCTGTTTTCCGAAAAATAATCCACAAACTATTCCTAAAGGTACAGGATTTAACAATGTTGCAAACGATAATCCTTCCAATGACACCCCTGCATTAGCAAATGCAAAAATTGGCATAATTCCAAATGCTACATAGGGTGAGATTGCATGTTCCAACTTTAATAATAATGAATTTTTTTCTTTTTTAGTATCGTGAGGAATAGTTAAAGCTAATAAAACACCTGCAATTGTCGCGTGAATACCTGATTGATGAGTAAATTCCCATAAAAATACTCCAACTATTAAATATGGAATGAACGATCTTATATTTAATCTATTTAAAATTATTAATAATATCATCGCAACAGCCATTAGAATTAAGTAAGTTGATTGTATATTGCCTGAGTAAAAAAAAGCTATTATTATTATTGCTCCAAGATCGTCAATAATTGCTAAAGCAGTTAAAAAAACTTTTAAAGATATGGGAACTTTTTTTCCAAGTAATGATAATACTCCTAATGAAAAGGCGATATCAGTTGCTGACGGTATTGCCCAACCGTTAAGTCGTGTGCTGTCATCAATATTAATTATTATATAAATGGCAGCTGGAACTACCATTCCACCAACAGCCCCAATAATTGGCAGCATTGCCTGTTTTGGATTTGAAAGTTCACCTTTAACAAATTCTCTTTTAATTTCTAAAGACACTAAGAAAAAAAAGATAGCCATCAAAACATCATTAATCCAATGAAGAACACTTAATTTTAATCCAAAATTTTCAGTTCCAAGTGTAAAATAACTTTCTAATATTTTAAAATAATTTTCACCTAAACTACTATTACTAATAAACAAGGCTATCACCGCTGCAAAGAGTAGAACCAAACCTGATGCTGACTCTAGTTTAAAGAAATATTTAAAAGATTTTGAAATATATTGGATCATTTAGTTATTTCTTACTTATATAACAAAAATCTTTCAATTGCCAAAAAGTCATATATAACCTATATAAATAGACTTTCGGAGCGTAGCGCAGCCTGGTAGCGCATCTGGTTTGGGACCAGAGGGTCGAAGGTTCAAATCCTTCCGCTCCGACCAAAATCATATGAATATTAAAAAAGTAGTTGTAATAGGATCTGGAACAATGGGGAGTGGGATAGCTGCTCATTTATGTAATGCTAATATACCAGTTATATTATTAGATTTAAAAACTGAAATTTCTGAAAAAGCTAAAGAAAGAATTCTAAAATCTAGACCACCATTATTGTTTGAAAAAGATAAAATTAAAAATTTAAAGGTTGGCAATATTACCGATGATTTTGAAAATGTTTCTGATGCAGACTGGATTGTAGAAGCAGTTGTTGAAAGGATCGATATAAAACATGATATTTACAAAAAAATATTTGATAAAAGAAAAAAAGACTCAATTGTTTCGTCAAATACATCAACTATTCCTTTAAAAGTATTATCAGAAAAATTAAAAGCAGAAGACAAAAAAGATTTTTGTATTACACACTTTTTTAATCCAGTTAGATATATGGGATTACTGGAAATAGTTAGAGATAAGCTGAACGATCAAAATAAAATTAATTATTTAAAAGATTTTAGTGAAGAAAAATTAGGCAAAGGTGTAATTGTTTGTGGTGACACTCCTGGTTTTTTAGGAAACAGAATAGGAGTATATGCTATGCAAGTAGCGATGACAGAAGCGGTTGATATGGATCTTTCTATTGAAGAAGCTGATGCTGTATTTGGTAGACCTATGGGTATACCTAAAACAGGAGTTTTTGCTTTATATGACTTAATCGGTATTGATCTAATGTCAGATGTTCTTAAAAGTTTTCAAAAAGAATTACCTAAAGAAGATGAATTTCAAAAAGTTGTTTCTGGTTTACCTATTATCAAAAAACTAATTGAAACCGGTTATACAGGTAGAAAAGGTAAGGGAGGGTTTTATAGGATGAATAAGTCTGAGAATAAAAAGACTCTTGAAGCTCTTAATTTAAATAAAAATGAATACTTTGCAGTAAAAAAGATAGATTTAAAAATAGATAAGATAAACCTTTTAGAATTAGTTAACAGAAATGATAAATATGGTAAATATGCATGGTCAGTAATTTCAAAAATAATCTTGTACTCATCTTCACTGGTGCCAGCTATAACTGATGAATATAATGACATAGATGAAGCTTTGAGACTAGGTTTTAATTGGTCTATGGGCCCGTTTGAAATGTTAGAGTCTATAGGATTGAAAAATTTCTTTTCAAAAATTGGAGATATTAATCACAATGAATTTTTAAAAGATTTAAAAGAAAAAAAAGCAGAAAGTTTTTATGACGAGCGACAAAAATATACTAACTTACAAACATTAGGAAAGATTAAAAAAACAGTCATTAAACTAGATAAAAATGACTCAGCAGAAATATTTAGATTTAAAGATTTTAATATTGTTGAGTTTAATACTAAAGCGAATGCTTTAGATAATGATTCAATGGATGCTTTAAAAAAGGCTACAGATAAACCTCTAATTATAATAAATGAAAGTATGCAATTTTCTGCAGGTGTAAATCTAAATTATGTAATGGAATTTATAAAGAATAATGATATAAAGTCTGTTGAAAAATTTATTAAGTATTTTCAAGAAACTTGCAAACATCTTAAATATTGTAATTACCCAGTTATATCCGCTCCGTCTGGTTTAGCTCTAGGAGGTGGAGAAGAAGTTGTGTTACAAAGTAATTATGTAGTTACACATACCAATATAGTAATGGGTTTAGTTGAAACAATTGTAGGTTTAGTGCCTGCTGGAGGTGGTTGTAAAGAACTACTCTGGAGATGGAGTCAAACCAATGAGTCTAAAACAGATCCAGATTATGCACCATTAAAAGTTTTTGATATAATTGGTTATGCTAAAACTGCTTCTTCGCCTCAAGAAGCAAAACCTTTGTTATTTTTGGATAAAAATCATGATGTTATAATTAATAGAAATGAACTATTACCTGCGGCAAGAAAATTACTCAATAATAGTGTAGATATGTCTCCATCTAAGGAATGTAAATTTAAATTATCGGGTAAAAATGCTAGAGAAAAAATGCACAAAATACTTGAAGCATTATATAATGACAAAAAGATTCTAGATCACGGTATGGAAGTTGGTAAAGAATTAGCATATGTTTTAAGTGGTGGAGATACAGATATAAGTAAAGAAGTTACAGAAGATCAAATGTATAAATTGGAATTAAACAGTTTTATGAAATTAGTAGAAAATAAAAAAACACAAGAAAGAATTGTCCATACATTAAAAACAGGGAAACCATTAATAAATTAAATGACTACATATAATGCTCCAGTTGAAGATATGATGTTTCTTTTTGATAATCTTAAAGATAATAAAAATTATAAAGAGATTGATAAATTTAAAGAAATAAGCTCTGACTTAGTAAAAGATGTTTTAGATCAAGCGGCTAAAATAAATCAAGAAATTGTACATCCTCTAGCCAAAATAGGCGATGACAGTCCATGTGTTTATGAAAATGGAATCGTAAGATCTCCGCCAGGTTATAAAGAAGCTTATAAAAAATTTATTTCTGATGGATGGACATCTTTATCTTGTGATCCAAAATATGGTGGACAAGGAATGCCAAAGACTGTCAGTACTTTTTTTGAAGAAATGTTATCTTCAGCAAGTTTATCGTTTAAATTATATAGTGAATTAAGTATTGGAGCTTATAATTGCATTCTCCATCATGCAGATAATAAAATCAAGGATAAGTTTCTACCCAAAATAGTAGAGGGAAAATGGAGTGGGACTATGTGTTTAACCGAGTCTCAATGTGGAACTGATTTAGGTTTAATTAAAACAAAAGCAATCAAAAATAAAGATGGATCATTTTCTTTAACTGGCCAGAAAATATTTATTACATCTGGTGATCACGATTTAACGGAAAATATCATACATTTAGTTTTAGCTAAAATTCCAGGCGCACCTTCTGGCACTAAAGGAATTAGTTTATTTTTAGTTCCAAAGTTTAATGTTGATGAAAATGGTTCGGTTGGGTCAAGAAATGGTGTTAGCACTTTATCTATTGAAACTAAAATGGGAATAAAAGGTTCGCCAACTTGTGTTTTAAACTTTGATAATGCAAAAGGTTTTTTAATTGGTAAGGAAAATAAAGGATTGAGTTCAATGTTTACAATGATGAATTTAGAGAGAATTATTGTTGGTATACAGGGATTAGGGATTGCTGAAACGGCCTATCAAAATTCACTTGCTTATACTAGAGAAAGAAAACAAGGTAAATCTAACGATAACAAAAATGGTGAAACAGATTTAATAATTAAACATGCAGATATCAGAAGAAGTTTAATGAACATGAAATCAATAATTGAAGGTCAAAGATCCCTGGCTTTCTGGTTGTCTCAACAAGTTGATGTAAGTTTAAGCCATTCAAATGAAAATGTTAGAAAAGAAGCAGACGATATGGTCTCCTTATTGACACCTGTAGTAAAATCTTTTTTTTCAGATATGGGTATGGAGATAACTAATGAGGCAATACAAATATTTGGTGGTTATGGTTACACCAGGGACCAGGGCATTGAACAACTATACAGAGATAATAGAATTACACCTATTTATGAGGGGACAAATTCTGTACAAGCAATTGATTTAGTATTTAGAAAAGTACTTACTAATCGAACGTTGGAAAAATTTATATCCTTGCTTCAAAATGAAATTAAGAATTATAATGACAATGTTGAATTAAAAAGACTATCCAACATTCTTAAAGAAAAGATAAAACTTTTATTAGACTTTTCAAAATGGTTAGACGATAAGTTAAAAAATCAAAAAGATGATGTTAGCGCGGCATGCAATGACTTTTTAAAAGTTCTTGGTTATGTTGCTTTAGGTTTTTCTTGGCTTAAAATGACTAAAGTAAGCTTTGACAATTCAAGTAAAAATAAAAACTTTTATGAAGAAAAGATTAATACTGCAAAATACTTTTTTGATAAAATTCTACCTAGAGTAGATAGTCATTATCATTCAGCAATAGCTGGTAGTGAAAGCTTGATGAAAGCTAAATTTAACTGAAAATGAGTGTATACGAAAAAAATTTAGAGAAAAATAAAGCTAATTTCGTACCATTAACACCACTTACTTTTTTAGTTAGAGCAAAAGAAATCTACCCAAATTATCAAGCAGTAATTTATGAGGATAGAAATTACACATGGTCAGAGGTTTATAAAAGATGTGTAAAATTTGCCGGCGCACTTTCAAAGATTGGTATAAAAAAAGGGGATACTGTTTCTTTTTTAGCTTTTAATACACCTGAAATATTTGAAGCACATTATTCTGTGCCCATGACTGGAGCAGTGCTAAATACAATTAATATTCGTTTAGATGCAAAAACGATTTCATATATTTTGGAACACGGAGAAGCAAAAGTATTAGTTGTAGATCGTCAGCTTCATTTAGAAGTAAAAAAAGCCTTAAGCACTATAAAAAGAAAAATTACCATTATTGATATTAACGATAAGTATGCAGATCAGTCAAAGTGTGAAAAGATCGGTGATAGAGAATATGAAGAATTTTTAAAAACTGGTGACGAGAATTTTCAATGGAGAATGCCCGAGGATGAATGGCAAGCTCTTTCACTAAGTTATACTTCTGGTACAACAGGAAATCCAAAAGGTGTAGTATATCACCATAGAGGATCTTACTTAATGTCTACTGGTAGTGCTACTGCTTGGAACATGCCCAATAGGTTAAATTTTTTAACTATTGTTCCTATGTTTCATTGTAATGGATGGGGTTATCCATGGACTGTACCGATGTTAATAGGTCGAACTATTTGTTTGAGAAATATTGATGTTAAAAAAATTTTTGAGTTAATAGATAAATACAATGTTACGCATTTTGGAGGCGCTCCTATAGTTTTAAATATGATAACGGGCGCTCCCGAAAAAGACAGGAAAAAATTAAAACAAAAAGTTTATGTTTTAACTGCTGGTGCGCCGCCTCCAAGTATCATTTTTAAAAAAATGAAGAGTCTAGGTTTTGAAGTTATGCACGTTTATGGATTAACAGAAACCTACGGTCACGTAACTCAATGTGCTTGGAATGAGTCTTGGGATGAGCTTAATGAAGAAAAACAAAATGAAATTAAAGCTAGACAAGGAGTTCGATATCCAAATACTGAAAGTGTAGCCATAATGGATCCTGAATCCATGAAAGAAGTACCTAAGGATGGTAAAACTATAGGTGAGATAATGATCAAAGGTAATGTGGTAATGAAAGGATATTTTAAGGATAAAGACGCAACTGATAAAGCTATGAAGGGTGGTTGGTTCCACACTGGGGATTTAGCGGTAATGCATCCTGATGGCTATGTAAAAATTCAAGATAGATCGAAAGATATAATTATTTCCGGTGGTGAAAATATTTCGTCTATAGAAATTGAAAATACTTTAGCAAAACATCCATCCGTATCTATTGCGGCTGTTGTAGCAAAACCTGATGAGAAGTGGGGAGAGGTACCATGTGCTTTCATAGAAATGGTAAAGGATAAACCGGTCACAGAAAAAGAGATAATCTCTTTTTGCAAAGAAACTCTAGCAGGATTTAAAGTTCCAAAAAAGGTAGAATTTTGTGATCTACCAAAAACCTCAACAGGAAAGATACAAAAATTTGAATTAAGAAAAAAAGCTAAAGAATTAAACTAATTCAATTATAATAATGGAAAAAATTTCAATTAATCTTAAGTGGAGTCTTAATGGTGGAGAATTATCACCTGGCAAATATTCAAATAAACATCAAATAGAATTTAACGATGAGATTGTTATTAATGGTGATGCAGCTCCAGACTGGAACGGGAACAAACAAAATAGTAATCCAGAACAAGCATTTGCAGCAGCTTTAAGCAGTTGTCATATGATGACTTTTTTAGCTCTTGCTGCCAAAATGAATTGGCCAGTTTCGGGATATACAGATAACGCAATAGCTTCTTTAGGAAAAAATTCCAGTGGCAAAATGTCAGTGACAAATATTGAATTAAATCCAAAGGTAGAATTTTCAAAAGGGTTTTCTGTAAATGAAAAAAAAATGAAAGAGGTACAAGAGAGAGCTCATCGATATTGCTTTATAGCTAACTCCTTATCAAATGAAGTAAAAGTAAAGATTAATTAACCTATGAATTATAGAAAAAATAGCAAAGTTTTAGAAACTTATTTAGATGCAAATGGAGTAATGCGCTTTAACTTAAATAGTCCAGAGAATTTAAATGCTCTTTCTGAAAAAATGATGGATTTAATACAAAATGCTTTGGACAAGGCAAGTCTTAATAAAAATGTAAGAGTAATTATAATTTCAGGAGAGGGGTCAACATTTTCATCTGGACATGACTTAAAAGAGTTGAAGACTGCAAGAAAAGGTGCTGATAAAGGAAAAAAATATTTTTTAAAGATAATGAAAAAATGCTCAAAGATGATGCAAACAATAATTAAATGTCCAAAACCAATAATTGCAGAAGTTGAAGGAACAGCTACAGCCGCTGGATGTCAATTAGTTGCAAGTTGTGATTTAGCTTACGCAAGCAGTTCAGCTAAATTTGCAACTCCTGGGGTAAATATAGGCTTATTTTGTTCTACACCCATGGTTGCAATTTCTAGAAACTTATCCAACAAACATTCTATGGAAATGCTTTTAACTGGAGAATTAATTTCATCAGATAAAGCTGCTAAAATTGGTTTAATCAATGATGTTATTGAAATAAATGAACTTAAAGACTTTGTATTAGATAAAGCCAAAAAAATTTCAAAAAAATCCTCAGTAACTTTGAAAATTGGTAAAGAAGCTTTTTATAAGCAAATAGATATGAAACTTTCTGATGCTTATGATTATGCTTCAAAGGTAATGGTTCAAAATATGCTTAAACTGGATGCAAAAGAGGGTATCGATGCTTTTATTGATAAACGAAAACCCAACTGGAAAGATAAATAATTTTTAATAAAGGCTTTGAATTGATTACAGAAATTAAACAGAAAAAAATATTTTCAAATGATGTTGGGCAACCTTTTGATAAAAAAAAACCGACTATCATTCTATTACACGGCAGCGGCCAATCTCATGTTGTTTGGTCCTTAACTGATCAATTTTTAGCTGACAAAGGTTTTAATGTATTTACCTTAGATCTTCCAGGACATGGTAATTCCGAAGGACCTTGTTTAAAATCAATAGAAGAGATATCAAATTGGATAAATGATTTTGTTGATCATGTTGGTATTGAAAAATCTATATTGATTGCCCATTCTCAAGGATGCTTGGAGGCTCTTGAATTTGCAAAAAAATTTCCAAAAAAAGTTGAAAAAATAGTTTTTATTGCAGGGTCCTATTCTATACCTGTAAACAAAAGTTTAATTGATCTAGCTTTATCTGGTGATATGGAAGCTCTAAATTTAATGATGAAATGGGGATATGGATCATCAAAACAATTTATTGGGGGCAATCCATTACAAAAAATACTTAATTCTTCTAGAGAGGTAAGGGAGGTTCTTGCCGTAGACTTAATTGCTTGTAATAATTACAGAAATGGTGCTAATGCGGTAAAAAGCATAACGTGTCCAACGTTTTTTATTTTTGGTGAAATTGATAAGATGATTAGATTAGAATCAGGAGAAAAATTTGCGAAAATGATTAACAAATCTAAAGTTCATATAATTAAAGATTGTGGTCATATGATAATTTTAGAAAATGCGTTTGAGATGAGAGAAAAGATTTTAGAATTTTTAAACAAATGAAGAATTTTTACATAAGTAAATCACGAAGAGTAAGATCTACACCTTTTACAAAAAAAATAGAAGAACAAGGTGTCAAAAGCTATACAGTTTATAACCATATGTTATTACCAACCTCTTTTTCCAATGTTGATGAAGAATATTTACATTTAAAAAAAGATGTTCAACTTTGGGATGTTTCAGTTCAAAGAGAAATTGAAATTTCAGGTAAACATGCGCATCAACTAGTGCAATTAATGACATGTAGAGATATTTCTAAATCAAAAGTAGGCAGTTGTTATTATGTACCATTAATTGACTCAAATGGTGGGATGGTAAATGATCCTTTAATTTATAAGTTAGAGGATAATATTTGGAGAGTATGTATAGCTGACTCAGATGTACTTTTGTATGCCAAAGGAATTGCAGCAGGAAAAAAACTAAATGTAAAAATATTTGAGGCGGATATTGATACATTGGCTGTACAAGGTCCAAAGTCATTTAAATTAATGGAGGATGTGTTTGGTAAAGAAATTACTGAATTGAAATTTTTTAAATATGATTTTTTTAAATTTAGAAATTATAAGTTTCTGATTTCAAGATCAGGATTTTCAAAACAAGGAGGCTATGAAATACATGTTGAAAATGCAAAAGCTGGTTTAGAGCTATATGATTATTTCTTTGAGGTTGGAAAAAAATATAATATTAAACCAGGCGCACCTAATCATGCCGAAAGAATTGAGGGAGGCCTATTGTCATATGGAAACGATATGCTTATAAGCGATAATCCTTTTGAATGTGGTTTTGACAAACTAGTTCACTTAAATACCGATGCAGAATTTATAGGGAAAGATAGTTTAAAAAAAATTTTAGAAAAAGGTATTAAAAAGAAATTAATGGGTGTAAAGATCAGTTCAGATATATTAAACTTAACCAGTGTGGATTTGATAGGTAAAAAAAATCAAATAATTGGAAATCTTAGATCCGCTGCTTTTTCTCCAACTTTTAAAAAGATAGTTGGAATAGCTATGATAAATAAAGAATATTGTAAAAATAATGAGATTTTTAATATAAATTCAAATGATAATCTAGTGGATGGTGAAGTTTGTGAATTACCAATAATTTAATATGAAAAAAGCAAAAATTTATATTCCATCTAAAACCGCAACTCAATCAGGTTTGGGTAAGGAAGATAAGTGGATTTTAGAGTTTGATTCTAAAGATACAACCACAAATCCATTAATGGGGTGGGAGTCTTCAAATGATACGATAGGAGAGGTTAAGCTTGAATTTTCAACTAAAGATAAAGCCATAGAATATGCTAAAAATAACAATATTTCTTACAAAGTTATTGAGCCTAATAAAAGAAAATTTATTATTAAATCTTATGCGGAAAATTTTACTAAAAATTAATTATGTGGCGTAGTTTTTTTACAGATAAAAAATGGCTTTTGTGGTCTTGGGGTGGTTTTGCCTTCATAATACTATCTCTTTTGGCTCAGACCTATATAGATGTTAAAATAAACGAGTGGTACAAAGGTTTTTACGACCTTCTACAAAAAGCCCCAGAACGAGAATTATCGGAATTTTATGATGGTATTTATCTATTTATGAAACTAGCTATCCCTTATGTCATTATTTATACAATTACCAATTATTTTACCAGACTTTGGGCTTTTAGATGGAGAGAAGCTATGACATTTTCTTATATGCCATATTGGAGAGCTGTTGATGCAAAAGTAGAAGGTGCCTCTCAAAGGATTCAAGAAGATGCAATGAATTTTGCCAAAATTGTAGAGAGTTTAGGCTTACAAATAGTAAGAGCTATAATGCTTTTGATAGCCTTTATACCTATTTTGTGGGGCCTGTCTTCAAACGTTGTAATACCATTTTTTAAAGATATCACTGGATCTTTAGTCTGGGTTTCTTTAACAGCTAGTTTAGGAGGTTTAGTGATAAGTTGGTTGGTTGGAATTAAACTTCCAGGTTTAGAATATAACAATCAAAAAGTTGAAGCAGCTTTTAGAAAAGAACTTGTCTACGGTGAAGATGATAGAAAAAACTATGTTCAAGCACCAACAATATTTCAATTATTTACCGGAATAAAATTTAATTATCATAGATTATTTTTACATTATGGTTATTTTGACCTTTGGATCATTATGTATAACCAAACAATGATAATAGTTCCTTATCTTTTAATGGGACCTGGATTGTTTACTGGTGCAATGACATTAGGGGTTTTAATTCAAACTTCATCGGCTTTTAGAGAAGTTCAAAGTAGTTTTTCTTTATTTCTACAAAATTGGACAAGGATAACAGAATTAAGATCAATATATAAACGTCTAAATGAATTCGAGTCAGCAATAAATTTTGGAAATAAGTTGAGAAAACCTCGAAAATCTGATGTAAGAGCTTAATGGAGCTCTATCTTAAGTTAATTGATGTTCTTTTTCCTGTATTTTTTGTAATTGGGGTGGGTTATTATTTAGGTAAAAAAGATCCAAAATTCGACACTACTTTTATAACGAATTTTGCGGGTAATATTGGTACACCCGCTATGATTTTTTATACAATTACCACAACAGGTGTTACATTAGATATTTTTATTGAATACTTTATTTATGCTGTAATAATTATTTGTGGTTTTGCAGTTGTGGGTGTGATATTTTTATTATTTCTTAAAAAAGATGCGATTACTGAATTACCCCCTTTAATATTGCCGAATACGGGAAATATGGGTGTTCCTATATGTCTTTTTGCGTATGGTACAGAAGGTTTGGGTGTTGCATCAGCCATTGCCTCAGTTATTATTTTATTTCACTTTACTATTGGAGTTTTGCTGGCAAAGAAAAGTTTTTCTTTGGATATACTTATTAAAAATGTTCCCATCTATGCGATTGTCTTATCAGTGATTTTTCTTTATTTTGAGTGGGAAGTCCCCGGTTATATTGAGAACACAACATTTTTGTTAACTTATACAACAATATTTTTAGTTTTAATGTCCTTAGGTATCGCATTAACTAGACTAAAGGTTGTTTCATGGTCTCATGCTTCTATACTTGGAGGCGTTAGAGTGATAATAGGACCAATTATAGGATATACTCTAATAAGAATACTAAATTTAGATGGATTTGCAGCTGGTGTACTGCTTATTCAATCAGCTATGCCTAGTGCAGTTTTAACTTATTTAGTTGGGTCAATGTATTCAAAAAAGAGGGCGGTAGATAACGTAGCAAGTGTTATAGTTACTTCGACTTTAATGTCTTTTATTTCAGCTCCTATTATTGTTTATATAAGTTTACGTTTTTTTCAATAAATACAATGTTTTATAAATAATCATTAAAGTAAATTATTAATATATAAGTCAATAATACTTACCTTAATATGATATTTTCTATAAAATCATTGACATTATTGATAATTTTTAATCATTATTTTGTTAAAAAACATTTGATACCTAGCTTGAATAGCTCTTAAAACACTATTTTTTTGTTCTTCTAAAAGATACAATTAGAGCGAATTCTAGAGCGATGCATTAAAGGAATATAGCGTTTAAAAGGCCATAGATAGCATTTTTTTTGAGATTCGATATTATATGGTACAACTAAGCCGTGAATAATTAAAAAAAACAACCTCAATTAGAGATATATACTAAAATGCCCGTCATACAACAATTCTAGAACGTTAAACCCTCTTTTTTTAGCAGTTTTTTCTTAGTTTTGACACCGCCCTTACCGGAATAACCCCCTAAAGAACCGTCAGACTTTATCACTCTATGACAAGGTATATTGGGAGCATAAGGGTTTTTACCTACAGCATTGCCTACAGCACGAGCTGAGAAGGGGCTTTTTATAGCTATAGCTACTTGTTTATAGGTTTTGACCTTGCCTTTAGGTATTTTGAGCAAATACTTCCAAACTTTTACCTGAAAATCAGTGCCTTTCAGCTTCATTTTGATATTTTGAACTTGTTTTACTAGAGTGGTGGGGCCCAACAAGCATAATCGTCCACGTAGGCTTATTATCTTTAAGTTTGAGGCTGTGTTTATCTGTGTTTTTTCTAAAACCAATGTATCCAGGACCTCTCCAAAAAGTACCTTTATGAGTAGTTTCCCAATAACCACCTTTTAATATGATTGTGATATATGACCAATAATGATCATGTAAACTGCCATTGTCATCTTTAAGTATTTTATGAATTAATATGTTGAACGGAAACCATTTAGGCCTTTTACGAAATAGAACATAATATCTAATCATAAATGGCTCTGCTTTATCGTAATCTGGCCAGCTAGGCCCTCTATCTAAAACAACTCTTTTCCTGCTTTTAAACATGATTTAATCAATTAATAAGGCTATAATTAATAAAGTTCCAACTATTAAAATAGCTACACCTGTTGTTAAAGTTAAGTTTCTGCTTTTATTCTTTAGTTTTTCCCATCGGTACATTAAAAAAAATGCTACGATCGGAACTGATAGTCCTAAAATAATATATTTAAGCATTAAATTATTTTATCTTATTTGCTTGACTTCTAAAATGAGTTATTATATTACTAACGATAATTAATTGTTATCAATAGTAATTATATGAATGAACTTACAACTAACATAAAAGCCTTACACGAGGAAACATTAAATAATCTAAAAACTTCTAAAGCTAATAATACTTTAAGAGCTTATAGATCTGATTTTAAAGATTTTGCTGCTTTCTGTGTTAAACATAAGTTTAGGTCAATGCCAACAGATCCAAAAATAGTTTCTTTATATTTAACCCATTTATCTAAAACCTCAAAAATTAGCACTTTAAGACGTAGGTTGGTATCGATAGGCGTTGTTCATAAATTAAAAGGGCACTATCTAGATACAAAACATCCAGCAATTATTGAGAATTTGATGGGTATAAAGAGAATTAAAGGTAGCAAACAAATAGGTAAAAAACCTATATTAATCAGTCATTTAAAACAAATAATAAATGTAATAAATGAACAAGATATTGAAGAAATTGTTAAATTAAGAAATAAGACTTTAATACTTATTGGTTTTGGAGGCGGATTTAGAAGAACTGAATTAATATCTATTGATCATGAAGATCTTGAATTTGTTAATGAAGGAGTAAAAATAACACTTAAAAGGTCTAAAACAGATCAATTTGGCGAAGGAATGATAAAAGGTCTACCCTACTTTTCAAACGAAACTTACTGCCCGGTTATGAGTCTTAAAAATTGGTTAAAAATATCAAAAATTAAAACGGGACCAATATTTAAAAGGTTTGTGAAAGGTTCAGTATTAACAAATAATAGATTAACAGACCAATCAGTAGTTCTAATAATTAAAGATTGTTTAAAATTAGCTGGTATTGAAAATAATAATTTTTCAGGTCACAGTTTAAGATCGGGTTTTGCAACAGTAGCAGCAGAGTCCGGCGCAGATGAGAGGAGTATTATGGCAATGACAGGTCACAAAACAACTCAAATGGTAAGAAGGTATATTAGGGAGGCTAATATATTCAAAAATAATGCGCTTAATAAAATAAAGATATGATTAAAGACTTAGAATTTATATTAAAAAAAATATTTTTTTCTGAGAAATATCTTTTAGAAAAAAGACTAAAAAGAGCAATAAAGAAAAATTACGAGAAAGAGCTTGAAATTGTCGATAAATATTCTGATAAATCAAAGGATGCTTTAGATATTGGAGTTTATAGAGGAGTATATTCGTACAAACTATCACAAAATTTTAAAACAGTTCATTCATTTGAACCCAATCCCCTTTTATACCCATATTTAGAAAAAAACTTAAAAAAAGTAATTAATAACATGATCTTATACAATCTTGCCTTATCAGATGTTAACGGATCGAGTGAATTAAAATTACCTATAAGATCAAAATCTATATTCAAAAATAATATTGAAGAACTTTTTAAATTAGGTGCAGCTACTATGCACCCTAATAATATAATAGATAATTGTAAAAAAGTACCAATACAAATGAAAAGATTAGACGATATCAAAATAAAAAATAATATTGGATTTATCAAAATTGATGTAGAAGGACATGAAAAAAATGTTATACAAGGTGGTCTAGATACGATAAAAAGAAACAAACCTATTCTACTTATCGAAATTGAAGAAAGACATACAAAAAACCCAGTTGAAGAAACTATAAATTTTATTAAATCTCTTAATTATAATGCCTTCGTGTATAAAGAGAGAACATTAATAGAATTTGATGAAAATAATAAAAATCAAAGAGAAAGAAATTATATATTTATTAAAAAATAATTTAACTTAAACATTTTTGTAAAAAAATATCAGTAGCTATATCCCAATTATTAGAATTTCTCATATTAATTAAATTTGATCTAATCTCATTCCAAAGATTATTATCATTGAATAATTGCAATGTATAATTAGCAAAATCTTTTTCATTTTTAGCTATAAAACCAGTTTTTTGATGAATTACTCTTTCACTTAATGCTCCGATACCTAAAGTTACAATAGGTATACATAATTCTCGAGCTTCTTCAGCAGCAATACAAAATAATTCTGCTTTGTGGCCTGGTACTAGAAAAACACGTGTAGTTAATAGTTGTTCAATTAGATTTTCACGAGTAGAGAGTTTCCTATTTATAATATTGTATTTTTGGTAATCTTTATTAATTGGAGTTATATATAATTTAAAATTTTTACTCTTACTATGAATGTGATTTATCCATAAATTTGTCAAAATATTTAGATTTCTATCGGGGTAAGAAGTGAACAAAGCCTTATTAACATCAATATTATCTTTTAAATTTGTATTGATAAACACATCATCTACTGCAAGTTTTATGACGCTAGAGCCATATAATCTTGTTAAAAAGTTCCTTTTTCTTTTGTGGTATTCGCCTATTAATAGGATTTTTGGCTTATGTTTAAAGAAAGCTAATAATTGTTTTTTTCTTATAAATTTTTCAATAGATTGAAGACTATATGAAATTGCTATCTTTTTTCTTGCGCTTATACAATTAAAATTATTTAAATCATTATTACTAACTGCTAAATCGTAGTCTGTTAACTCTTTATAATTATTAATATTAATCCATCTAATATTTTCAAACTCATTATTTTTTAATACATTGTTCAGTATTGTTATCTTGTGACCTAATTTATTTAATTTAATAACTAAATTAATTAAAGTTTTTTCAGCACCTCTAATATTTTTATCTTCTAGAGAGTTATGATCATAGTGTAATTTATTATTGTCTATAAAACATATATTCATATAAATTTTGATATCTTTTTAATAGCTTTATTAATATCTGAATTTAATAGGATAAATTTCAAATTCATATTGGAATACCATTCTGAAAAACTAATTTTTTGATGATGATAGTCCTCTAAATTGCGTATCTTAAAATTAAATAAATTTATATTTTTTTTGTCTAATAGATAAGATATTTGTGTTATTAACCCATGTGGACCCAGCACAATTTGTGAACCTTTAATTACCAAAAAAAGATTCTTAGGATCTATTTTTTTTAAGTAAATTATGTTTTTTTCATTTTTTTTTGTAAATTTATAATTTTGCTCAAAGTCAATTGAAGTAAAGTTAGAAAAAAAATAGTTATCGTATTTATTTTTTTCTATATCAGAAGAAAATACAATATTGTTATATTTTGTTTTTAAAACTTTAATTATATCGTCAAATTCTTTTGTGCCCCAATTTAACTCATCAAAAAATCTTTTTTTAAAATGAAAAAAAATATAATTTTTAGGAAGATTTGGAATTGAATTTTCATTTGAATTAATCAATTTCAATGATTCTAAATTTTGGTCATCTTTAATGTTTAAATCTAACAATGATAAATTACTTTCAATTATATTTAATTCATTAGTCTTAGTTCTATGTCGAATGCTGGTTTTATTAAGAAACTTTCTTAAAAAAATTGGCGGTCTATTTCTTTTTGTACCATTAACTATTATAGCGTTAAACTTTATATTTCTAAAAATAACAGGTAAATAATAGAAGAAATTTTTTGGAGTTAAAATAAATATTTCTTTATACTTGTTTCTAAAAATATTAATTAATATTTTTAACTTATCAGTTAACGTGAGATTGTAATTGACTTTTTTTAAATTACATCCTTTTAATAAAAATTTAAAATTAAAATTAAGCTCAGAAAGATAAATATCAACATCATTATCTTTCATAAGATTATGGATTAACCTTATAGAGCTTATTAAGTCACCGCCTCTATCATTTTTAAATATCAGTATTTTCTTTTTCATTTAAGAAAAGTAAATTTTAAATATAAATTTAATTCTTATTATACCATAGATATTTATTAGTATCTTTTAAATCGTAGGTCCTGTTTAAAATGAATTCAGCTACTAATGTCGAATTAAAATATTTTAAATATTTTTCCCTACCTTTTTTTCCAATTTTCTTTCTCAATTTTTCATCTTGAGATATTTTCGATATTTTTTCCGAAAGATCATCTATATTTTTATAAAATACCATTTCATTTTTGCTGAAAAAATCCTGGTAACCCGTTTTTTCATCGATAAGAGTTACTAAGCCATTGCCAATAATTTGAGTTATTCTATCACTACTATAGTATTTTATGGGTTCACCTCTGCTAAGATTTAATCCCATTTTTGAATTTGAAATAGTTTTAAAGTAATGATCTGCCCAAATAGGCTGTACTTTATCAATTCCATATATATCAAATTTAACATTTTTAGTTTTATCAATTAATCTTTTTACAAACATAGCTCTATCATCATATTTTCCTGATTTTAAAATACCTCTATGAACACCATGACTAAGTGCAAAAAAAACATCCATGTTACAATTTTTATTATAATTTTTTAATGTTTCGAAAGAACTATCAGATGGATTTGGTATAAAGTAATTCCTTGTTTTCTTGGATAAAAAACTTAATACATCAGGACTAGTTGTTAAAAAATTTGCCTCCATATAATCAGATTTATCTAAAATTCTGTTCTTATTTCTTGTAAAATCCGGACCTCTTTTGTTAAGAGGATCAAGGAACCACTGAGACATTTTTAAATTAGGATAATCATCTTTGAGTTCTCCTAAAGTATCTGGAGATACTAAGTCAGCATGTCCAAATATTATCAAATCAGGTTTAAAATTATAACAAGTTTTTTTTAATTTATTATTTAAATTTTTAGATCCTGATAAATCACTATAATTTTTATAATATTTTTGTATATCTCTATCACTAAACTCTAAAATACTATGCCCTAATCTTATTAAACCATTATTTATTCTTCTACCTGTATTAAAAAATAATCTACCATCATGTCTCTCATTAAAATTTGTAACATGCAATATTCTTAAAGAAACATTTTTTTTAATATTAAATATTTTAGAATATTTAAACTTCTCATCTCTATAAGCGTCAATATTAGAAGAAACAAATTTATGTGTTAAATAAAAATTTTTTATAGATTTTTTTTGGTAATTTATCCTTTGTATTTTATTTTTAATTAGATAATCAATATTCTTATATAAAGAATTTACATTTAAATTTTTAAGAATTAAACCATTGGTAATAGTTTCAGGAAGACCACCTCTATTACTAATGATCACTGCACATCCTGCAGAAGAAGCCTCTAGACTTGTTCTTCCAAATGGCTCTTCCCATCTGGAACATACTATAGCAATGCTAGTTTTTTTATAAATATTGATTACTTTGTTGTGAGGAATAAAACCATAATTTTTTAAATTCTTATGTTTAAATTCAATTTTATCTCTTTGCTCATCACCAACAACATTTGCTTTCCAATTGGGGTATTTAGTCAAAATTTTTATTACGGCTTTTCCAAAAATATCATAACCTTTTGACCTATTTAATTTGCCAACAAAAGTAATTTGCTTCATTTTTTTCTTTAAGTTTACTGTAATTTTTTTTGCAGATTGAAAAACTACCAATAATTTTTCACTGTTAACAAATTTATCATGCATTCCTTCTAAAAATCTTTTTTTTGACCAATTACTATTGAAAATAATTTTATAACAATTTTTTAAAAGAAATTTTCTTTCATTAATTGATTTTGATCCCGTCATTGTTAGTGGATCATTGTGAAAATATAAAACCAAATTCTTTTTACCTAGAGATTTTACAATATCTGATAGATAGTTTGGCCGATTATGAACTTCAATTAAATCAGATGCATTATCTTTTTCTATTTTAATAAATTTATCAACATATTGCTTACTTTTACTTTGAAATTTAAATTTTGATAGTGAAATATTATAGTATTTAATCGGAAAAATTTTTTTATAATCTGTATTTCCGTAAACTACTATATTTTTTTTATACTTGCTTAAATTGGCTGTATCTTTAACAAATAATGAAACTGCTCCTGGATATATTGGTGAGAAATTTTCTTTATAAGGTAGTAGTATCGATATTTTCATTTTTTATTTTTAATAAAGTTTCTAAAAGATCTATTCTTCTTTATATAATATTCTCTCGAAATTGCTTGATTTTTTGTATTATGTTTTTCTTTGTAAATTAACTTCCATTTACGTCCTCTAGTAAATTTAGCGCCTTTTCCTACATTATGCAGCTCGATTCTTTTTGTTAAATTGTTCGTATAACCAACATAAGTAATATTACTTTTACCTTTAGATATGAGCATATATACGTAGTAGCTCATAAAAACTTTATTTTATACCTAAGTGAGTGTACTTTATATTTAAATAGTCTTTTATAGCCATTGATCCACCTTCTCTTCCATAACCAGTCTGTTTTATACCTCCAAAAGGTGCTTCCGCTACTGCGACCACAGCAGTATTAACCGCTACACATCCAGTTTCCATTAATTCTGATGCTTTATGAGCTTTTTCCAAATTATTTGTATATATATAACTACATAAACCAAGTTCATTATTATTTGCTCTTTTAATTACTTCATCAAAATCCTGAAAAGTTAATATCGGCACGAGTGGGCCAAAAGGCTCTTCATTCATGATTGTAAAATTATCTTTTACATTATCAAAAATTGTTGGTTCGTAAAAAAAACCCTTATTGAATCCTTGGGGTCTCTTTCCACCAAGTAAAACTTTAGCACCTTCTTTTTTAGTTTTTTCAACTAATTTTTCTATACCGTCAAGTCTTTGTTTGGTGGTCATAGGACCTAAAGAAATTTCTTTGTTCATCCCATTTCCTATTTTTAATTTTTTTGTTTTTTGAATTAGCAAATTAGTAAAATCATTTTTTTTATTTTCGTGTATATAAAATCTACTTGGAGAAATGCAAACCTGTCCATTGTTTCTAAACTTTGCAGCTATAGCCATATCTGTTACTGAATTTAAATCTGTGTCATCAAATACAATAAAAGGTGAATGGCCGCTCAATTCCATAGTTACTCTTTGAACTTTATCTGCAGCTTGTTTTAGTATTAATTTACCTACTCTAGTTGAACCTGTTATTGATATTTTTTTTATTATATTCGATTTTATTAATTCAGATGATATTTCAGATGGGTCACCTGATAATAAATTGACTACACCAGAAGGAACACCTGCTTCTCTACAAATGTCTACTAATTCCATAACACTCCCTGGAGTTATCACGTCTGGTTTTACAATAACTGAACAACCAGCAGCTAAAGCTGTAGAAATTTTTCTTGCAGCCAAAATAATTGGAAAGTTCCAAGGTACTAACGCTGCTACCACACCAACCGGTTGATAATAAACGTGAATTCTTGTGTTTGAAAATCTACTTTGATTCGTCTCTCCAAATATTCTTTTTGTTTCTTCTGAATTCCACTCAAATATATCTGCAGCCGCATTTACTTCGCCCGGTGACTCAGATATTGGTTTTCCGACTTCTAAGGTTAGCCATTTAGATAAGATATCTGATTTTTTTCTAATAATGTCAGAAATATTTCTTATAATTTTTGATCTTTCCCATGGCAAAGTATTTTTCCAAACTTCTAAACCTTTTTCAGCTGACTTAAGTGCTGACTGGATATCTGCACTATTAGCTTTTGATGCTTTTCCTAACAATTCTTCAGTTGCGGGATTTATAACTTCATAAGTCTTATTACTTGAAGAACTTTGCCATTTGCCATTAATGAATTGTCCAAATTTTTCGTACATAATAAGTATTATACCAATTAAAAAAATTATAATTATGGCGGTCCCAAGGGGAATCGAACCCCTCTTTCATGGATGAAAACCATGTGTCCTAACCGATAGACGATGGGACCTTATTTTTTTGATTCTTATTAACAGAAATATCGTCGATAATAAACTCTACATTTTTTTCACCTTTCCACTCATTCAAACTCAATTTACCAACAATGTTAAAGGTATTGGTCCTATTGTTTAGCAAAAATTGACCTAAATCAGTCTCATATGCGTTAAATGAGATAGTTTTAATTGTTGAGCCATCCTTGGATATTAAGATTGATTTTACATGACTATCTCCAACGACAGATGACCTAATAACCTTTACATTTTCTAATATAAATTTAGGTTCAGGATTTCCTGAACCGAATGGTGAAAGTTTCTCGATTTTTTGATAAAAATTAATATTAAGTGCAGATGTGGAAATAGAACTATCTATATAAAGATTATCTTTAAAATATGTTTTATCCCATTTACCTTTAAATCGTTTGATAATAAATTCTTTAAATTTTTCTATTTTATTTTTCTCAATAGAAAATCCTCCAGCCATTTTATGTCCTCCCCCTTTAATTAAAATATTATTTTGTATTGCCGATAAAATGACAGCTCCTATGTCAAAGCCAACTATTGATCTTGCTGAAGCTTTTCCAATTTTGTTATCTAAAGAGATTATAATCGTGGGCTTATTAAACTTTTCCTTAATACGGGAAGCAATTATGCCTATTATACCCTCGTGCCATAAATCACCACATAACACTAATACAGGATCATTATTTTTTTTATTAATAGTATTTAGCACTATATTTAAAAGATCTTTTTCTAATTTTTTTCTATCAGAATTATACTTTTCTAACTCAGATGCGATTTGAAAACTTTCTTTAGGATTATTATTGAGTAATAAGTTTGCTCCATGAGAACATTTACCAACTCTACCACCGGCATTAATCCTAGGTCCTATAACGTAGCCCAAATGATATGTTGATGGTTTTGTTTCTATTTTACATAAATCTATTAATGTTTTTAAACCTAGGTTTTTTTTTAAACTTATTATCTTTAAACCTTGTTTTACAATAGCTCGATTTAAACCAACTAAAGGAACAACGTCACAAATAGTACCTAAAGAAACTAAATCTAAAAAATTTAATAAATTTGGTTCTTGAATTTTATTTTTTAAAAACCAAGCTTGCTTTCTCAAATGTGAATTTAATGAAATCAAAGTCATAAAACAAACGCCGGCAGCACAAAGATAATTTAGTTTTGACTTATCATCTAATCTATTAGGATTAATAATAGAGTAAGCCTTTGGAAGTTGTATCTCTGACTGATGATGATCTAATACTATTACATCGATTTTATTTTTATTTGCATATTCAATAGCTTCAAAAGACATCGTCCCGCAATCTACTGTGATAATCAATGATACATTTTTATTAATCAATTTTTTAAAACTATTAATAGAAGGACCATAACCTTCTAATTTTCTATCAGGTATATAAATTTCAAAATCTTGCTTTATCATTTTGAAATAATTTCCTATGAGAGCTGTTGAACTAGCACCGTCTACATCGTAATCTCCAAATATTCCTATTTTTTCTTTTGAATTTATAGACTCTAATATTCTTTTAGTAGTTCTTTCCATATCTTTTAAAATATTAGGATTTGGTATGAGATTTTTAATTGATGGTTTTAGAAAAGAAGCTATATAATCTTTATTTATATTTCTTATAGATAATAACTTAGCTGTAATTTCATCTAAAAAATAATTTTCTTTTAAAAAAGTAATATAATTTGAATCATATTTTTTATATATCCATTTTTTTCCAGATATAGAAAGGTCACTCATTTTAAGTGTATATTTTTAAATTTATTGATAAATTTTGAATTTTTATGAAGAGCGAAGGTTGAAACCTCATATCTATCTCCTAAATCTTTAATTCCATCAACTATATCTCCATTGGTAATTGCAGACGCACAAAAAATTACATCTCCTTTTACCATATCGCCAATATTGTATTTCTTTTTTATATCTTTAATACCAAGTTTTTGGGCTCTTTTCGCTTCAGAGTCGTCTAACACCAATCTGGTCTGTATTTGGCCACCCAAACAAGAAAGAGCGGCAGCTGCTAAAACACCCTCAGGGCCACCACCAATTCCTAAATAAATGTCAATATTTGTATTAGGGTCAGCAACAGAAATTGCTCCAGAAACGTCACCGTCCGTAATGAATTTTATTTTAACGTTTAAATTTTCCAATGATTTTATAATCTTCTCATGTCTTGGTCTTTTTAAAACACATGCTGTAATTTGATCTATTTTCTTTTTTTTTGCATCAGATAAAAGCTTTATATTTTTTTCAACTCCATAATCCAAATCAAGTAGGTTTTTTGGAAGGTTTTTTCCAACAGCTATTTTTTCCATATAAGTGTCTGGTGCTGAAAAAAGATTGCCCTTTTCACAAACTGCTAATATTGAAAAAGAGTTTGGTAAATTATTAGCAACAAAATTTGTACATTCTAAAGGATCTAAAGCAATATCAAGTTCTTGTCCTTTTTTCGTTCCAACTTTTTCACCTAAATATAGCATTGGTGCTTCATCCATTTCACCTTCGCCTATTACTACCTGACCGATCATGTCGATAGAATTGAGTTCATTTCTCATCATGTCTACGGATCCTTGATCAGCCGCATTCTTATCACCTTTGCCGATAAAAGGAAAAGCTCCAATTGCACCTTTTTCAGTAGCTTTTATAAATTTTTCAAGATAACTTTTATCTATAGACATTAACCATTTTCAATTCTTAATAATTTAGGTTTCTCAATTATATAAGACTTTTTGGCCAATTTTTTCAATGTATTTTGAATATGATTGTCTTTAGATCTGTGAGTAATTATTACTATAGAGGAGTTTTTTTTATTTTTATAAGGGCTTTGCAAAACTCTTTTAATAGATACTTTGTTATTAGAAAAGATTTTTGTTACATCAGATAAAACACCATATTTATCCTTTACATTTAATCTAATGTATGATGAGAAAAATAAATCTGATATTTTACCACTTAAATAATTTTTTCTTTTGGAATCTGAAATAGCAAAAGGAAATTTTATATTCCCCCTAAGAATTGAAGAAATATCTGATATTAGAGCTGAAGTAGTAGCTGAGGGGCCAGCTCCCTCACCTTGTATTATATTTTTTCCTATTGGTTTTCCATCAATAATGACTGCATTCAAAACACCATTAACGCTAGCTAAATAGGATACTTTTTTAACTAATGTTGGGTGAACTCTTTGAAATATTTTATTATTTAATATTTCTGAAAATCCCATTAATTTTATCTTATAGCCTAATTTATTAGCGTTTATAATATCTTCTTCATCTATGTTTTTAATTCCCTCAATATGTATATTTTTATTTATAAACGAGTTAAAGCTTAAACAAGACAAAATTTTTACTTTCGAAGCAACATCATCTCCATTGATGTCAGAAGAAGGATTGGACTCTGCATATCCAAGTTTAATTGCTTTATTAATTGTATCTTTAAAAGATGTTTGATTTTCATCCATACTAGATAAAACATAATTAGATGTCCCATTAAAGATTCCACAAATACGACTAATTTTATTAGCAATTAAACCCTCTTTTATGGATCTAATAATTGGAACACCACCACATACAGCCGCTTCATATTCTAAATTAACTTTATTTTTTTCTGCTATCTTAGATAGTTGATCACCATATTTTGAAATTAAGGCTTTATTAGCTGTGACTACGTGCTTTTTATTTTTTAAAGCACCAAATACTAATTTTTTAGCAGGTCCCTCTGCGCCACCTATTAATTCAATAACAATATCAACGTTTTTCTTGTTAACAATATTAGCATAATTATTAATCCACTGATTTTTTTTAATCCTTATTCCACGTTTTTTATTTTTATTTTTTGCTGTAACATAAAGAATTTTAAAATTAACATTATTTTTGTCTGATAAATTATTCTTATTTTTGTTCAAAAAATTATATAGATAAGATCCAATATTACCCAAACCAACAATTGCTATGTTAAATATTTTTTTTTTTTTCATTTTATTCTCTTATTGATATATTTGGAAAACTTTTTTCATTACTTATCTTAATTAGGTAATCCGTAATCGAGTCAATATCACATTTATCAAGTTTTAAACAAATATCAATAGAAGTATTGTTAGACTTGTGAGTTGTAATCACTTTTTTTATTTTCTTTTTATTAGCATCTTCGGAAATCTCTTTTTTTTTAACTTCGTATCTTATTTTTTTTTTATTATTTTTTAATTCTGCTTTTTTTGCTTTAATTTCATCTTTTGATAGTTGTTTTATAACCTTTTTATTTTTACTTTTATAAACTTTTATTTTTGGTTCATCTTCACCAATATTTAGATCGACTAGATCAAATCTTGATTCCTTTCCTTTAGAAACAATTTGAATTTCTATAGTTAAATTATCCTCAAAATACTGATTTGCCTCTGATTTATTTATACATTTATGATCACCACAAATAAGCACACTATTTTGTTTTGTACAGGACAAAATAAATAAAGACAAAAAAATATAAAAATATTTCATTTCAAACCCGATGTTTCATTAAACTTATATAAAATATTCATATTTTGCACAGCTTGACCGGCTGCACCTTTTAATAAATTGTCAATTGCTGAAAATATTACAATTTTATTTTTTAATCTTGTTTGGCAAACTGATATCTCGCAATTATTTGTTCTGATTACATTTCCTGTGCCCATTTGTGAATTGGGCTTATTAATCTTTATAAAAAAATCTTTTTTATAAAAAGATTTAAGAACTTTAATAATTTTTTTTAAGCTGATATCTTTTTTTTTATAAACATATATAGAAGAAAGGATTCCTCTAAAACTTGGTATTAAGTGTGGATTAAAAGTATACATAATATTTTTTGATATCTTATTAAATTCTTGATCGATTTCAGCCATATGTCTATGATTTTTGACAGAGTAAGCATAAGTTGCTGCGTCAAAATTTTTAAACTTAAATTTTGATTTATAGTTTTTTCCCGCACCTGAGAAACCTGATTTAGAGTCAATTGTTATATTTTTATAATCAATTAGTTTCTTTTTAAAAAGAGGTATTAAAGGAATTTGTATTGAGGTAGGATAACAACCTGGATTAGCTACAATTCTATAATCTTTTAATTTATTTTTTTTTAATTCAGTTATACTATAGATTGATTTATTAATTAAATTTTTAGCTGAATGTTTCTTTTTATAATAACTTTTATATTTTGAAACATTTTCTAACCTAAAATCAGCAGAAAGATCTATAAATTTTAAATTTGTATATTTATTATAAAGTTTATTTATCAATTTTTGTGCTTCTCCATTTGGTAAAGATAAAAAAAGTAAATCAACATTTTTCCAATTTACAGAGTCAATCTTTGATATTTTTGGAAATTTTTTTTTTATTCTTTTATCAAATTTATTAATTTCCTTACCAATATTTTTTTGTGCACAAAGATTAATAACCTTTGTACAAGGATGTTTAGATAATAAATATACTAAATCTAATCCCACGAAGCCTGTGGCTCCAGCTACAACTACATTAATACTATTTCTAGTCATGATTATCTTATACCACTAAATTAAAATTTTTAAATTTAAATGATTTATCTTTTAGAGAATTGGAAACTTCTTCGAGCTTTTCTATGCCCGTATTTTTTTCTTTCAACCACTCTAGAGTCTCTGGTTGTAAGTTTGTCTTTTTTTAAATCTTTTTTTAAATTCTCATCGTGTGATATTAATGCTCTAGAAATACCTAAAATTATTGCTCCAGCTTGACCTGAGAGACCTCCCCCTTTAACTGAACATTTAACATCATAGTTATTTAGAACATTTGTAATTTCTAATGGCCTAGTTACTATAAGTTGATGCATCGGTCTTTTAAAATAATCACCCATTAGTTTTCCATTTACAAAAATCTTACCGCTTCCTTTTTTTACCCAAACTTTAGCAATAGATTTTTTTCTCCTACCCGTAGAATATTTGCTATCTTTAAAATCGAGTTTTAATTTTTTAACTTTTTCCATATTAATTTCAGTTCGTTCCATTAATTTCTAACAATATTTTTTTTATTTAAAGATTTAAAATCAATCATTTTAGGATTTTGATTTTGATGCGGATGCACTAACCCCTTGTAAATTTTTAATTTTGTAAGTTGTTTTTTTGCTAAGGGACCGTCAGGTAACATTCTTTTAACTGCCAATTTTAAAATATCTTGAGATTTATTTTTCTCTGATAAAGTTAAAGGAGAGGATATTTTAATTCCTCCAGGATGACCAGTGTGTCTATAATATTTTTTATTAGAAAACTTTTTACCAGTAAATTTTATCTTATCAATATTTGTTACAACTACAAAGTCTCCATTGTCTATGTGAGGATTAAATGTTGATTTATTTTTACCCCTTAATACCTTTGATATAAAAGCAGCCAACCTACCTACAGCTGCATTTTCTGCATTAATAACATACCAATCTTGTTTGATATCTTTTTTTTTAATAAACGGTGTCATTTTAAACGCGATAACTACTAATAAAAAAACAAAAAGTCAATTTCTTTATGATAATTTATAATTAAGTTTGAGAACACTAAACACCAAAATTACGCTTGTAATTTGATGTAATGAAGCCAAATAAAGATTTAATCCACTTATTAATGTAAAAATACCCAACAATACTTGAGCTGCCAGAACAAAAAAAACAATTAAGTAATTCTTTAAGTGTTGAGTATTTTTTTTTATATATAACTTAAGTCCTATAAAGGCTGTATAAGCAATAATAATATATGCTACAGATCTATGTAGAAATTGGACAAAACTTTGATTATTAAAAAGGTAAGATACATCAAATTTATTAATATTCAAATCATCTGGAAAATAAGATAGATTCATTTTTGGCCAAGTTTGGTAAATTAGTCCTGCGTCTAAACCTGAAACAAAGGCTCCTAGAATTATTTGAAGTAAAATTAAAATAAATAAGAATTTAAGTAATTTATTTTTTAAATTGAAGAAAACTTTATGTTCATTATATTTAGAATTCAAATAACTCCAATATAATAAAGATAAAATTAAAAAAGCAAAAAATAAATGCAATGACAATCTATAATGGCTGACTGTAGTATTTGAAACCAAACCACTTTCAACCATATACCAACCTAAAATACCTTGAAATAAAATCAAAAAAAATATTAAGTATAAAAAAATAGTCATTTTTTGATCCAGAACTCTTTTAAAAGAAAAAATTATTAATGGTATTAAATATATTAAACCAATTAATCTACCTAATAATCTGTGAAAGTATTCCCAATAAAAAATTACCTTAAATTCTTCAATTGTCATGTATGGATTTACAAATTTGAATTGAGGAATTTCCTTGTAAAGACTAAAATATGACATCCAAGTATTATCATTTAGTGGAGGTAAAATACCTCTAAATAATTCCCATTCCGTTATTGATAAGCCAGAGTCAGTTAATCTAGTTAATCCACCAACAATTATCATCAAAAAAACTAAGATTATCATAATTAAAAGCCAACTACTTACATAGTGATTGTAATTTATTTTTTTGATTTCCATTATATAAATATATAATTATTAATTAAAATCTCATATAATCTTTATGTCGCTATGATAAATAAAAAATTACATAAAATTAGAAAAAAACTTGATAAACTAGATGACAAATTTTTACATCTTATTAAAAAAAGAACTTTGTTAGTAAATCAAGTTCTATTAACCAAGAAATTTAAGAATCAAATTATTGACAAAAATAGAATTAGACAAATTTTATCAAATATAAAAGCCAAATCTAAAAGAAAAAATATTGACACAAAAATTTCTAATGAAATATGGAAATCGATGATTAGAGCCTATATTAAATATGAGTTTAGAAATTTTAAAAAATAGTATTACTTACTATGTGGGGGTAATTTTTTTTCAACGAAAAATTCGTGTTTCCTAGTATTTGGATTATATTTTTTTATTTTTAATTTAATTTTTGCCTTTTCACCCTTAGTAGGTTTTTTAGCATAATAAACAAAAGCGCTATCTGGTTTGCTTTCTGGAACCAATCTTACTTTTAAATGAGTTTTCTTAGCCATAATCCTTTAGTCCCTTTACTTTATGTAAAATCTTTTTTGATCTTTTTTTAATGTTATCTTTCAAATAATCTTTATCTATATTATTTTTATTAGTTCCGTCAATATTTTTTTTATCTTTTAAAACTTTTTTTACACCTTTGATTGTTAGACCTTTATCTTTTAGCAAATATTTAATATATCTAATTTTATTAATTTGATTTTTATCATAATACCGTCTGTTACCTTTTAAAATAGTAGGTTTTATCTCCTTAAATTCTTTCTCCCAAAATCTAAGTATATAATTAGCTGGTTTTCCAGTTTTTTTATTAATTAAATTTAATTCTTTCGATAACTCAGATATATCTAAAAGACTTTTTTCCATATCAAATATCACTCACAATTTGTTTAAATTCCTTTGAGGGTTTAAATTTAACAGCATTTCTTGAAGTAATAGTAAATTCCTCTTTAGTTTTGGGGTTTCTACCAACTCTCTCATTTTTATAAACAATATTAAATGAACCAAAATTTTTAATATTTATCTTTTTTTGATCGATTAAAATATTTGTTAAAATATCAATCATATCATCAGTAATTTTTTGTATGTTCGTAGATGAGGTGCCAATTTTTGCCTTAAGGCTATGAACGATTTCTTTTTTTCCTAAACTTTGTCTATTTTTTATTATCATTAAGATGACTTAAATTATCTTTAATTTGATTCATTAAATTACCTTTTACAATATTATAACATAAATTTATTGAATGATAAAACCCTAGAGAGTCTGTAGAGCCATGACTTTTTACGACCGGTCCATTTAAACCTAAAAAAATTGCACCATTAAATTTTCTTGGATCTAATCTTTCTTTAAATTTTTTAAGACTAAAATATGAAAAAATTAAAGAGAACTTTGATAAAAAATTTTCTTTTAAGGACAGTTTTAAACTGTCTGTAATAAATTTAGCTGTACCTTCTGCGGTTTTTAAAGCAATATTTCCGGTAAATCCATCAGTGATAATTACATTGCTATCACCGTCAGGTATTTTATTTCCTTCTATATAACCAGTAAATATAAAATCTTGATTATTGTTAAATTCTTTCAGTTTTGTATAAGCTTTTTTTATTGTTTCTGTCCCTTTGATTTCTTCTGAACCAACATTTAACAAAGCTACTCTTGTTTTTTCTTCTGGGAATAGAGCTTTATGTAAAGCCGCACCCATTTCAGAAAATTCTATTAGATTATTTTCATCGCATTCAATGTTAGCACCAAGATCTAAAACAATATTCATACCTTTATTATTGGGCCATAAGCCAGCTAAAGCAGGTTTGCTCACTCCATTTATTGTTTTGAGTATCATTCTAGAGATTACTAATAGAACTCCAGTATTGCCTGCTGATAAAGAGACATGACTTTCAGTT